>CAZDVL010000246.1:0-3952 GCA_964508745.1 uncultured Anaerolineaceae bacterium
CGTCGCGCTGGACAACCGCTACCTGTTCGCCAGCACGCAGGACGCCCTGCACGAGGCCAGCGCCCTCTACCAGGCCAGCCGCGCCCTGGCGGACGCCGCCGGCCCGGCGGATGTGCTGCGCGCCGTCACCGAGCACCTGGCCGCGCCCAACACCGCGCAGGTGTTTATGGCGCTGCTCGACGCGCCCGCCTGGGACAGCCCGGCCGCCCACGCCGACATCGCCGCCTGCTGGAGCGCCGGCGGCGACCTGCCCGACCTGACCGGCGCGGAACTCAGCCCGGCGCAGTTCCCGGCGTGGCGGCTGCTGGCCGCCGGCCACCTGCTGACGATCGCCGACAGCGCCGCCGACCCCGGCCTGAGCGCCGCCGAGCGCGACGCGCTGGCCGCGCTGGGCGCGCGCGCGCTGGTGGTGCTGCCGCTGCGCGCCGCCAACCGCCCGCTGGGCGCGATCTGGATCGCCGCGCCCGAACCGGGCGAACCCGACGAGCGCAGCCGCCGCGTGTTCGAGTCGTTTATGGAGCAGGCGTCGCTGACGCTGGAAACGGCGCGCCTGTCGGCGCAGACCGAAACGCGCGCCCGCCAGCTCGCCACGTCCGCCCAGGTGAGCCAGTTCGCGACTTCAGTGCTCGACCTGGACGTGCTGCTGCCGCGCCTGGTGGACCTGATGCGCGACGCCTTCGGCTATGACCACGTGCAGGTGTTCCTGATGGACCGCGAGCTGCAGAACGCGGTGCTGCGCGCCAGCACCGGGGCCGCTGGGCGCGCGCTGCTGGGCATCAACCACAGCCTGGCGAAAGGCTCCAACAGCGTGATCGGCCAGACGGTCGCCACCGGCCAGCCGGTGATCGCGCTCGACACCGGCCGGTCGGACGTGGTGCACCGCCCCAACCCGTACCTGCCGGACACGCGCTCCGAGCTGGCGCTGCCGCTGATCGTGCAGGATCAGGTGGTGGGCGCGCTCGACGTGCAGTCGAACCGGCCCAACGCTTTCGACCAGGCGGACGTGACCGTGCTGACCACGCTGGCGGCGCAGATCGCCGTCGCCATTGACAACGCGCGCCTGTTCCACCAGTCAGAACGCCGCGCCAGCGACATGAGCCTGCTCTTCGCCGTGACGACCGCCGCCGCCGCCGCCGACAGCCTCTCCGACGCGCTGGCCAGCGTGGCCGAGGACCTGCGCCAGTCGCTGGACGCGCTGGCGGTGAGCATCTACCTGCCGCGCACGTACATTGATGAACTGAACGACCGGCTGCTCACCCGGCTTGAGCCGGCCGCCGTCGCCGGCGGCAGCGTGTCGCTGGCGGCCCTGCCCGCCTTCATGGTGGACGACGACACGAACGCGGTCAGCGTCGCCGCCGCCAGCTTCCGCTCGCGCATTCTCAACCAGATCGAGGCGGAAAGCCTGTACACGCCGCTGATGGCCGAGGCGCAGTCGGCGGTGATTGTGCCGCTGGCCAGCGCCACGCACCTGGTGGGCCTCATCACGATGGAGAGCGCGGCGCCGTTCGCCTACACGCCGGAAACGCTGACGCTGCTGCAAACGATGGGCGGCACGCTCTCCGCCATCATCCAGAACGCCCAGCTTCTCGAACAGCTCCAGCACTCCAACGAACAGCTCCGCGAGCTGGACCGCGTCAAGAGCGAGTTCCTGGCCAACATGAGCCACGAGCTGCGCACGCCGCTCAACTCGATCATCGGCTTCAGCCGCGTGATCCTCAAGGGGATTGACGGCCCGCTGACCGAAATGCAGGAACAGGACCTGGCCACCATCTACAACAGCGGCCAGCACCTGCTGGGCCTGATCAACGACATTCTGGACCAGGCGAAGATCGCCTCTGGCAAGATGGACCTCAAGCTGGCGCACTTCGACCTCAAGCCGGTGGTGGAGGGCGTGCGTTCGATCGGCATCGGCCTGGTCAAGGACAAGCCGATCAACCTGCTGCTCGACATCCAGTCGGGGCTGCCGGACGTGTACGGCGACGAGTTCCGCACGCGCCAGGTGCTGCTGAACCTGATCGCCAACGCGGCCAAGTTCACGCAGCAGGGGGCGATCACGCTGGCGGTCTACACCACTGTGGACGACACGGGGCGGCGCTGTGTGCGCGTGGACGTGGCCGACACCGGCATCGGCATCGCCGCCAAGGATATGCTGCTGATGTTCGAGGCCTTCCGCCAGGTGGACTCGTCGCTGACGCGGACGGCGGGCGGCACGGGCCTGGGCCTGCCGATCTCGAAGTCGCTGGTGGAGATGCAGGGCGGCCAGATGCTGGTGACATCGCAGGTCGGGCAGGGGTCAACGTTCAGCATCACCATCCCGACCGAACCGGCCAAACCGGACACGGGCGAACTCAGCAGCCGGGACGCGGAGCCGGAGCCGCTGCTGGTCACGGCTAACGGCCACGACGGCGGCGCTGACGACACCCTGCGCCTGGGCAACGGCACAGAGCCGGGCGACAGCCGCGACACTGCCACCATGCCGTCGGTGATGGTCAAGCGGCAGGTGCTGCTGATCGAGGACATCGCCGACCGCGTGGACCAGTTCCGCCGGGTGATCCAGCGCGACGGCTTCGACGTGTTCACCGCCTCGACCGCGCTGGAGGCGGAGGCGATGGCCAGCGGCCTGCGCCCGTCGGTCATCGTGATGGACGTGAACTTCGCCGGCGGCCAGGGCTGGAATATCCTGGGCAAGCTCAGGCAGCGCGAGGACACCGGCGACATCCCGGTGGTGGTGGCGACGCTCAGCGACGAGGCGGAGCGCGCGCTGGCCGAAGGCGCCTTCGCCTTCCTTCAGCACCCGATCATGCCGGAGCAGCTTTCGCAGGCCGTGCTGACGGCGGAACAGGCTGCGAACGTCAGCCGCATCCTCATCATTGACGACCAGCCGGAGAGCGCGCGCCTGCTCACCGAGCTGCTGGACGAGAACGGCAGCTACCGCGTGTTCGCCGCCTCTGATGGCAGCGCCGGCGTGTCGCTGGTGGCGCGCCGCCGCCCGGACCTGGTGATCCTCGACCTGAACATGCCGGGCAAGGACGGCTTCGAGGTGCTGGACGAGTTAAGCACCAACCCGGAGACCAGCGGCATCCCGGTGCTGGTGGTGACCAACCGCGCGCTGGACCCCGCCGACCGGGAACGGCTGGCGCACGTGCACGTGTTCCAGAAAACGGACCTCAGCGGCGGCGGCTCGCAGCAGTTTCTGCGCGACATCCAGGCGCGGCTGGGGCGGGGCGAAAGGTGAGCGCCTCCAGCCGGCGCTGCGGCGGCCTGTAAGGGACTTTGATTCGGGACGGACCGGAATTCGGCTTTCACGAGGGCGTTTTGACCAGTCAAACCGGGCATTCTGCCAAACATATCGAACTTGAATGCATCAACTGCCACACGCGCGTCCCGCTGGACAAACACGTTTCCGGCTGCCCGCGCTGCGGCGAGAACATCCTGGAGGCGCGCTATGACCTGAGCGGGCTGGACCCCGCCGCCTGGGTGCAGGCGCTGCAGGCGCGGCCCGCGCGCCTGTGGCGCTACCACGAGGTGCTGCCGATTTACGACACCGGCAGCATCGTCTCGATGGGCGAGGGCGGCACGCCGCTGGTGAAGTCGAAGGCGCTGGCCGCCAGCCTGGGCCTGAAGCACCTGTACATTAAAGACGAGCGCCAGATGCCGACCGGCAGCTTCAAGGACCGGCAGGCCACCGTCGCCATCTCCGCCCTGCGCGAGATGGGCGTGGACGAGCTGGTGGTCGCCAGCACCGGCAACGTCGCCATTGCCTACGCCGCCTACTGCGCGCGCGCCGGCATCAAGCTGTGGGCCTTCTTCCCCAGCCTGGCCCCCGCCGACAAAATGCGCGAGGCGGCGCTCTACGGCGCGGAAGTGATGAAGATCACCGGCACGTATGACCAGACGAAAGAGCTGGCGGCGCGCTTCGCCCGCACCAAAGGCGTCTTTCTGGACCGGGGCA
>CAZDVL010000247.1:0-3919 GCA_964508745.1 uncultured Anaerolineaceae bacterium
AAGGGGAGGCCAACACTGGGCCGGGCCAGCCGGCGGCGCGCAATGTGCGCTTCGGCGTGCGCGAACACGCGATGGGCGCGATCGCCAACGGGCTGGCGCTGCACGGCGGCATCATCAAGCCGTACACGGCGACGTTCCTCACGTTCAGCGATTATATGCGCCCGCCCATACGCCTTGGCGCGCTCATGCACCTGCCGACCATCTACATCTTCACCCACGACAGCATCGGCCTGGGCGAGGACGGCCCCACGCACCAGCCGGTCGAACACGCCGCCGCGCTGCGCGCCATCCCCGGCCTGACGGTGATCCGCCCGGCGGACGCGGTGGAGACGGCGGCGGCGTGGCGCAGCGCCATGACGCTGGCCGGCCCGGTCACGCTGCTGTTTACGCGCCAGGACCTGCCGGTGCTGGAGGACGCTGAGCGCGTGCGCAGCGGCGCGGCGCGCGGCGGCTACGTGCTGGACGACTGTGAAGGCACGCCGCAGGTGATCCTGATCGCCGCCGGCAGCGAGGTGCACATCGCGCGGGCGGCGCACAACACGCTGCGCGCTGCCGGCGTCCGGTCGCGGGTGGTGTCGCTGCCGTCGTGGGAACTGTACGAAGCGCAGGACAAAGCCTACAGGGACAGCGTGCTGCCGCCCGCTGTCACCGCGCGCGTGACGATCGAGGCCGGCGTCACGCAGGGCTGGGAGAAGTACGCCGGGTCGCAGGGGATCACCATCGGCATCAACCATTTCGGGGCCAGCGCGCCCTACGAGATCCTCTACGAAAAGTTCGGCCTCACGCCGCAGGCGGTGGTGCAGGCGGCGCAAAGCCTGCTCTAAACTGAGTTTCATCCCTGGCCCGCCCTCAGCCCAGAGAGTGGGCCAGGGGGTAAAAAGCACAGGGCCGCACAAACGAGAGGGAACGAACAGTATGCGCGTCTTAATCATGGCCGACATGGAAGGCGTCAGCGGCATCATCGAATGGGATCAGGTGAACGGCGGCGCGCCGCAGTACGAACACGGGCGGCGGCTGTACACCGAAGAAATTAACGCCGCGGTGCGCGGCGCCAAAGCCGCCGGCGCGACCGAGATCGTGGCGGTGGACTGCCACGGCGCGGGCGGCGACTGGGAATTTAACTCGTTTCTGCCAGAGCTGCTCGACCCTGACTGCGAGTGGGTGGCCGGCCACCCCTGGTCGCGCTACACCGAAATGCTGGAGCAGGGCTGCGACGCCTGCCTGCTGGTGGGGATGCACGCGCGCAACAACACCCCCGACGGCGTGCTGTGCCACACCATCTCCACCATTCTGTGGCGCAACCTGTGGTTCAACGAGAGCCTCGTGGGCGAGTGCGGCATCAACGCGGCGCTGTGCGGGCACTACGGCGTGCCGATCGCGCTGGTCACCGGCGACACCGCCGTCGTGCGCGAGTGCCGCGAGTACCTCGGCCAGGGCTTCACCGGTGTGGCGGTCAAACACGGCCTGTCGCGCTACAGCGCCCGCCAGATTCCGCCGGTGCGCGCCCGCCAGATGATCGAGGAAGGCGCGGCGCAGGCGCTGCGCAGCCTGGACAAGGTCAAACCATACGTGCCGAGCCACCCGACAACGATCACGATCGAGGTGGACACGGTTGACCAGATGGCCTATTTCACCGGGCGTCACGGCGTTGAGGCCGTCGGCGCGCTGCGCGTGGTCAGCCGCGCCAACGACTGGCTGACGGCCTGGAATCAGGTATGGCACTGGTAAAAGGCGCGGCGGCGGCGGCGCTGCTGCTGGCGCTGCTGACGGGGTGCGGCGCGGCGGCCGTCCCGGTGATTCCGACGGACCCGCCGACGATCACGCCGACGTTTACGCCCTCGCCCTCGCGCACGCCGGGCGTCGGCGCGACGCCGACGGCCACCACGCCGCCGCCGCCGGCCACCGTGACCGGCGGGCCGTCGCCCACGTCGCTCTTTGGGGCGACCAGCACGCCCGCCGCCGGCCAGGCGACCGCGACGCGCGTCGTCAACCCGAACGCGCCGCGCATCGAATACTTCACGTCCGACGCGGCGGCGACAGCCCCCGGCAGCAGCGTGAATCTGTTCTGGTCCACGCGCGGCGCCGCCGGGGCCACCATCTACCGGCTGGACGCCAGCGGCGCGCGCAGCCAGCTCTGGAACGTCCCGCCAGACGGCAGCCTGGCCATCCCCACGCGCCGCAGCGACCGCGGCCAGGTGGATTTTATTCTGCGCGTCGGCGACGGCCCGCTGGCCGCCGAGCAGGCGCTGGCGATCGCGCTGGCCTGCCCGGACCCCTGGTTTTTCAGCCCGCCGCCCGACGCCTGCCCGACAGCGCCTGCCGCCGAGACGCAGTTGGTGGAGGCGCCGTTCGAGCGCGGGCGCATGCTCTACATCGAAGCGCGCGACCGGGTGTACGCGCTGTTCAACGACGGCGGCCAGCCCGCCTGGCTGTCGGTGCAGAACCGCTATAACCCGGCAGTGCACCCCGAATCAGAGGAAAGCTTCGTGCCGCCGCCCGGCCTCTACCAGCCGATCGCGGCGCTGGGGTTCGTGTGGCGCGGCAGCGACACCACCCGCAACCGGCTGGGGCTGGCCCTGCAGCCGGAGATGCGCTACGTCGGGAATGTGCAGGCGGCCCCGGCGGACGCCGGCAGCGAAACGCTGTACGTCAGCAGCGCCGACGGCGCAGTGCTCCAGCTTCTGCCCGGCGGCGCGTCGTGGCAGATTATCACGCCGCCCTAATCCGGCTGGCGTATAATGTGGTGGATGCCCCGCCTGATGAGGCCGCGCCATGCTCAACGAAATCACCTCCGCCCGCGACGACCGCCCCGCCCTGCGCCCGCCGCCGGCGCGCAGCGAACAAGATGCCCTGGCCCAGACCGTCCGCGAGCTGGTGGCCAGCGTGCTGGCGATTGAGGACGAAACGCCGGGCGATGCGCAGCCCGTCGTTCAGCCAGGCGGCGGCCAGCCGCTGGCGCGTTTCGCCGGGCGGCTGCTGCTCGATTCCGAGGCCGCCTACGCGCAGCTTGATGAGCAGTTGGCCCCGCTGGACCTGCTGGCGCTGTTCCGCGAGGAAAACGCCCGCCACGTGATTCTGATCCTGGCGGGGCGCGTCACGCCGCGCCCGCGCGCCTGGTGGCCCAACCTGCTGCTGTTCCTGGCGACCGCCGCCAGCGTGCTGCTGGTCGGTGCCAGCCTGGCGCTGAGCGAGATCGGCCAGACAGACCCGGCGCGCGCCGCGGCGCTGGCCCAGCAGCTTCCGGCGCAGCTCTGGCGCGGGCTGCCCTACGCGCTCAGCATCCTGCTGATCCTGGGCGCGCACGAGCTGGGGCACTATTTCGCCGCCCGCCATCACGGGCTGGCCGTGACGCTGCCCTATTTTATCCCGCTGCCCTTCTTCAGCCCGTTCGGCACGCTGGGGGCGTTTATCCAACTGCGCCAGCCGATGCGCAACCGCAAGGCGCTGCTGGATGTCGGCGCGGCGGGGCCGCTGGCCGGGCTGGCGTTCGCCGTGCCGATTCTGTTCCTGGGGCTGGGCGCGGCGCGCGTGGGGCCGGTGATGCCGGGCGGCGTGTTCGAGGGCGACTCGCTGCTGTACGCGCTGGCGAAAACGGTCACGTTCGGGCAGTACCTGCCGGCTGGCGGCCTGGACGTGTACATCACCAGCAGCCAGCTCGCCTGGGCCGGCTGGACCGGCCTGCTGGTGAGCGCGCTCAACCTGGTCCCGATCGGGCAGCTTGACGGCGGGCACATCGCCTACGCGCTGCTGGGCGAGCGCGCCCGCTGGCTTTACTACCCGCTGATCGCGGCCATGGCCGCGCTGGTGCTGGTGACGAATGTCTGGCTGCTGTGGGCGCTGCTGCTGCTGCTTTTCGGGCGGGTGTACGCCACGCCGCTGGACATGATCACGCCGCTGGACCGCCCGCGCCGGCTGGTGG
>CAZDVL010000248.1:0-3919 GCA_964508745.1 uncultured Anaerolineaceae bacterium
GCACGCCCACGCGGTTGTCGTGGAAGGTGTTGCCGCGCAGGTGAAAGTCGTGGCACTCGGCGTCCGGCACGCTCTCGTCGGTGTAGCCGTTGAAGCCGATGGTGTTCGACTCGAACAGGTTGTCGGTCAGCGTGAAGTTGTGCGTGACCTCGTGGCCGGGCCAGTACTGCACCACCTCGCCGCCGCGCGTCCACAGGCGCACGCCGTCACCGTTGAGGCGGATGCGGTTGTGGCGCACCTCGAAGCCGAAGGCGTGTTCGACGGCGATGCCGGCGAAGCGGTTGAACTCGACCGTGTTGTCCTCCAGCACGTTGTCCCACGAATAGCCCATCCAGAAGCCGTAGTTGGAGCGGCTGCAGTCGTTGCGGCGGAACACGTTGCCCTTCGAGAACGTGGATTCGATGGCGTTGTTCGGGCTGAGGCGGCAGTCGTTGTCCTCGAACAGGTTGTCGTTGCACGGGTCAAGCTGGCCGGGGTGCTCATAGCCGGCCACGAAGATGCCGTCGCCGCCGCCGATGCAGCTGTTGCGCAGGAAACGGCTGCGCGACGACGCCTTGACGAGCACGATGCCGGCGCTGTCGGCCTCGGCGCGGATCGTGCCGTTTTCGGGCCGGCGGTAAAGCCGGTTGCAGAAGTCGAAGTGGTTGTCCTGCACCAGGCAGCCGTTGGTGCGCGAGAGGTAGACGCCCCAGCCGCTGTTGAACGAGGCGTTGTTGTTCGCGACGGTGATGTCCTGGCAGTTGTAGAGCAGGATGCCGTTCATCTGGTGCTGAAAATCGCAGCCGCGCACCATGCCGCCCTGCACCTGGTGCAGCAGCAGCGCGCCGCCGTAAGCCTGCTCGATCGGCAGCCACAGGTAGAGGAACGTGTCAATGCCTTCGATTTCCTGCGTGTCGCGCACTTTCAGCCCTTCAACCGTCACATCGTGGCAGTCGTCGCAGCGCACACCGTAATAGTAGCCAGAGATCGCCAGGCTGCGCACGGTGATGTGGCGGCGGCCCTGGGCGTGAATGGCGACGCCGGTCTGCGTCCGGCTGACGATGAGCGTGTCGCGGCCCTGCAGCGTGACGTTGTCCGCGCCGATGGTCACGCCGTCGGGCAGCACATAGACGCCGGGCGCGAACTCAGTGTTTTCGGTGATGACCATGCCGTTGGTGGGAATAACATTCGTGCGCATCGCCTGTTCCTTAATGTGCTGGCGGCTGGTGACGTAACTGTCGCACGAGCATAACATCGCGCAGTGGTCTATACAAGAGGCCGCTTTCGTGGTTACAATTGGTTCATTGTTTTCAGCCGCCGGGGGGTGTTCGATGCTCGAAAATACGCTGATGCCCAGGCTGTCGCTGGCGGGGGAGTGGTCGCTTGAGCTGGCCGGCGCTGAGGGGCGGGCGCTCGTCCCTGGCGCGTGGGAGGCGCAGGGCTGGCCGCTGGACGCGGTTGGCCCGGCGGTCTACCGCCGCGCGGTGGACATCCCCGGCGGGTGGGCGGGCGCGCGCATCTGCTTGCAGTTCGGCGCGGTCAGCTACTTCACCGAGGTGCTGGTCAACGGCCAGCCGGCCGGGACGCACGAAGGGATGTGGACGCCGTTCGAGCTGGACATCACGGCGGCGGCGCGCCCCGGCGCGGCCAACATGATCGAGCTGCGCGTGACCAAGGCGGGCCGCGACGGCGACGCTTACCCGTACCGCGAGGTGCTGGTCGGCTTTATTCCCTACGTGGCGGACACGTTCGGCGGCCCCTGGCAGGATGTGTGGCTGGCGGCGTATCACGGCCCGGCGCTGGCGCAGGTGCGCCTTGTGCCCGACTGGCAGACCGGCGCGCTGCGGGTGACGGCGGCGGTCGCTGGCAGCGGCGATACGCTGATCGCCCGCGCTGAGGTGCGCGATCCTGATGGGCAGGTCGTCGCCCGCGCGGAACAGTCGCTGTCCGCCGGTGCAGATACGCTGGCGCTGGCGCTGGCGGTGCCGGACCATCAACTGTGGTCGCCGGCCGCGCCCACGCTCTACGAGCTGCGCCTGGCGCTGGACGGGGACGCTGGCGCGCCGGCCGCGCTGGCCGCGCCGCGCCTGTTTGGCTTTCGCCAGCTCGCGGCCCAGGGCGACCAACTGCTGCTCAACGGCGCGCCGATCCATCTGCGCGGCCTGCTCAGTTGGGGCTGGAACCCGGCGGCGCTGGCGCCGCTGTTCAGCGACGACGAGATCCGCGCAGAGTTCCGCCGCGCCCGCGAGCACGGCTTCAACCTGTTCAAGCTGTGCCTGTTTGTGCCGCCGCCGCGCTTCTACGAGATCGCCGACGAAGAAGGCATGCTGCTGTGGCTGGAACTGCCGATGTGGCTGCCGCGCCTCAGCGACCATCTGCGCCAGCAGGCACACGCGGAGTACAGCGACATCATGGCGCGCGACCACCATCACCCCGCGATTGTGATCTACAGCCTGGGCTGCGAGCTGGGCGCGGAGATGGCCGACGCTAACCTGCTGGGCGACCTGGACCAGATCGTGCGCGGCGCGTCGTGCGGGGCGCTGGTGTGCGACAACAGCGGCTCTGGCGAGGCGTACCGCGGCCTGACGTTCGACTTTGCCGACTTCAACGACTACCACTTCTACTGTGACCTGCACTACTTCAACCCGCTGCTCGACCATTTCCAGCGCGACTGGCGCCCGGCGCGCCCCTGGATTTTCGGCGAGTTCTGCGACAGCGACGACTACCGCGACCCAGCCGGCCTGCTCGAAAACGGCGCGCGCCCCTGGTGGCGCGACGTGCTGGGCATTGAGGGCGACGTGGAGCGCTGGGCTTATGGCGAGCAGGAACAGCGCATGGCCGCCAACCGGCTGCCCTTCACCGACGCGCAGCTTGTGCGCATTTCGCGCCGCGAATCGCTGCTCACGCGCAAGTTTATCCTGGAGCAGACGCGGCTGCGCCGCAGCATCGGCGGCTACGTCGTCACCGGCCTGCGCGACACGCCCATCAGCACGTCCGGCGTCTTTGACGACCACAACCGGCCGAAGTTCGACGCAGCGGCGTTTCGCGCGTTCAACGCCGACGCCGTGCTGCTGCTGGAGCGCGGGCGCACGCGCGCCTGGCGCAGCGGCGGCGACCGCCCCGCGCCGCTTGACCTGTTCAATCACTGGGCCGGCGGCGACGCTGATCTGCGCGTCGTGCTGGCGCACAGCGGCCTGGCGCGCGCCGAAGGCGAGCTGAGCTGGCGGCTGGAGCCGCCGGACGCGGCGCAGCCCGCGCTGGGCGGGACGCAGCGCGTCGCGCTGCCGGGCACATCGCCGGCGGAGATCGCCCGGCTGACGTTCACGCTGCCGCTGGTCCACACGGCGCAGCAGTGGACGCTGACCGTTGAGCTGGCGGGCGTGTGCCGCAATGAGTGGCCGCTGTGGGTGTATCCCCCGGCGGCGGAGTGGCCGCGCGACCTGATGCTGCGCGACCCCGGCGGCGCGCTGGGCGACATCAGCGCGCAGTCGTTCGACCCGCGCGGGGCCGGCGTGCTGATCAGCAGCGTGTTCACGCCGGACGTGCAGACGTTCGTTCGCGGCGGCGGGCGGGCGGTCGTGCTGGCGCAGCCGGACGCCGGGCTGCCCACGCAGGCGGTTCCCTTCTGGCGCGAGTCCATCAAGCTGCTGTACCCGCACGCGCTGCTGGCGGGCTTCCCGCACCAGGGCCACGCCGATTTACAGTTCTATCACCTGGCGACTGACTACGCCCTCGACGCGCAGCAATTCGACCGCCATCTGGCCGGGCCGGTGACGGCGCAGCCGGTCATCCAGCGGCTGGACGCGCGCCTGTTCACGCTGCTGGAGTACCTGGTTGACGTGCGGCTGGGGCAGGGCCGCGCCCTGGCGACGACGCTGCGCCTGGCGGGCGGCGCGGGCGACCAGGCGCGCGGCCTGCGCGCCAGCCCCGCCGGGCATTT
>CAZDVL010000249.1:0-3911 GCA_964508745.1 uncultured Anaerolineaceae bacterium
CCCGCGAAATGACGATTGACCTGGGTTTCGCCTGGCTGACGCTGGCGGATGGCGAGACTGTGGGCATTGTTGATGTTCCCGGCCACCGCGATTTCATCGAGAACATGCTGGCGGGCGTGGGCGGCATTGACGCCGTGCTGCTGGCGATCGCCGCTGACGAAGGTGTGATGCCGCAGACGCGCGAACACCTGGCGATTCTCGACCTGCTGGGCATCGCGAACGGCCTGGTGGTCCTCACCAAGACCGACCTGGTGGCCGACGCTGAGTGGCTGGACCTGGTTGAGCAGGAAGTGCGCGACACGCTGGCGGGGACGGCGCTGGCGGGCGCGGACATCGTGCGGGTTTCGGCGCACACCGGGGCCGGGATTGACGCGCTCTTAACGCGCCTGGCAGCGCTGCTGCGGGGGCTGCCGCCCGCCGCGGGCCACCGGTATCCGCGCCTGCCGGTTGACCGCGTATTCACGATCAGCGGCTTCGGCACGGTGGTCACCGGCACGCTGCTGGGCGGGCCGCTGCGCGCGGGCGACGACATCGAGCTTCAGCCGTCGGGGCTGCGCGGGCGGGTGCGCGGCCTGCAAAGCTATGGGCAGACGGTGGAGGTGGCGCGGCCGGGCAGCCGCGTCGCCGTGAACCTGGCCGGCGTTGATAAGGCGCTGGTGGCGCGCGGGCATGTGCTGACGCACCCGCGCCAGCTTCAGCCAACGCTGCTGGCGGATGTCTATTTTCGCCACCTGAAGGACGCTTCGCGCCCGCTGCGGCACAACGCGGCTGTCAAACTGTTTGTCGGCGCGGCGGAGGCCGGCGCCCACGCGCGGCTGCTGGCGGTGGACGCGCTGGAGCCGGGGGGCGAGGGCTGGCTGCAACTGCGGCTGGAGCGGCCGCTGGCGCTGGCGCCGGGCGACCGGTTTATCCTGCGGCGCCCGTCGCCCGCCGAGACAATCGGCGGCGGCGTGGTGGTGGACCCGCACCCAGGGCGGCGCTGGCGCCGCTTTGACGCGCGCGTGGTCGGACAGCTAGAGACGCGGCTGGCCGGCACGCCCGCCGAACGGCTGGCGCAGGCCGCTGACCAGCCGGACGCGGTCAAGGCCGGCGCGCTGCAAAAGCAGGTGGAGCTGAGCGACGCCGACATGGAAAGCGCGCTGCGCGCGGCGCTGGAGGGCGGGCTGCTGACGCGGCTGCCGGACGGCACGTACATCGCCGCGGCGCGCTGGGACCTGTTACAGCAGCAGCTTGTCGAGGTGGCGCGCGCCTTCCACCGGGCTGAACCGCTGCGGCGCGGCATCCAGCGCGAGCAGCTTCGCAGCCAGTTGGGCGTGCGGCAGAACACCTTCGCGGCCCTGCTGGAGGCGCTGCCGGAGCTGGTCAGCGAGGGGACGCTGGTGCGGCTGGCCGGGCACGAAGTGCGGTTTGACGCGGCGCAGCAGGCGCGCGTGGAGCGGCTGCGGGCGCAGATGGCCGCCGCGCCCTACACGCCGCCCTCGTATGCTGAGGCGGCCAGCGGCGTTGGCGAGGACGTGCTGCGCGCGCTGATTGACCAGGGCGAGATCGTCGTGGTGCAGCCGGACGTAATCTTCGCGCGCACGGCCTACGACACGATGCTGGCGGCCCTGCGCGAGATGCTGGCCGCGCAGGGGCAGGTGACGACCGGGGAGTTTCGGGACCGCTTCGGCACCACGCGCAAGTACGCGATCGGCCTGCTTGAACACCTGGACGCCGCCGGCGTCACCAAGCGCCAGGGCGACGCGCGCGTGCGCGGCCCGCGCGGATAAACGCGGCTCGGCGGTTCGCTCAGTGATTGCCCGCCAGGGTGCTGTGCTGCTCGGCCTCGTCGGGCAGGGGGCCGGTGTCGCCGGCCTCAACGCGCTGGATGCGCGCGCCGAGGGCGGCCAGCTTCTCGTCCACGCGCTCGTAGCCCCGGTCAATCTGCTGAATGTTGGAGATGCGCGTTTCGCCGCGCGCGGCCAGCGTCGCCAGCAGGATGGCCATGCCGGCGCGGATGTCGGGACTGGAGATATAGGGCACGCTTTTGAAGGCCGTCGGCCCCTGCACCAGCACGCGGTGCGGGTCGCAGAGGGTGATGCGCGCGCCCATCCGCACCAGCTTATCGGTGAAGAAGAAGCGGCTTTCGTACATCCAGTCGTGGAACAGCACCGCGCCCGCGCTGCGAGTGGCGATCACCAGCGCGATGCTCATCAGGTCCGGCGGGAAGCCGGGCCAGGGCTGCGCTTTGATCGTCGGGATGCGCCCGCCGAGGTCGGGCGCGATGGTGAGGCGCTGCGAGGCCGGAACCAGGATGTCGGCGCCGTGCGTTTCCCAGGTCACGCCCAGGCGCTCGAAGACCAGGGCGACCATATCGAGATAGTGCGGGTCGGCCTCGCGGATGAGAAGCTGGCCGCCGGTGACCGCCGCCGCGCCGATGAAGCTGCCCACCTCCATAAAGTCAGCGCCGACGCGCGCCTCAGCGCCGCGCAGGCGGTCAACGCCGGTGATCGTCAGCCGGTTGGAGCCAGCGCCTTCGATCTGCGCGCCCATCGCGGCCAGCATGGCGCACAGGTCCTGCACGTGCGGCTCGCTGGCGGCGTTGCGGATCACGGTGGTGCCCTGCGCCAGCACGGCGGCCATCAGCGCGTTTTCAGTGGCGGTGACGCTGGCCTCGCTGAGCAGGATGTCTGCGCCGGTGAGCTGGCGGGCGGTCAGCACCAGCGCGCCGTTTTCAAACGCGATCTCGGCGCCCAGGCGGCCCAGGGCCAGCGCGTGCGTGTCGAGGCGGCGCTCGCCGATTGAGTCGCCGCCGGGCAGCGGCAGCGTGACGCTGCCGGCGCGGCCCAGCAGCGGCCCGGCGAAAACGACGCTGGCGCGGATGCGCGTCGCCAGCGCGCGGTCGAGCGCGGTGCTGGCCAGGTTGTGGGCGTGGACGCGCAGCGTGCCGGGGCCGGTCCAGGCGACCTCAGCGCCCAGCTTGCGCATGATTTCGACAGTGACGCGCACGTCGCCGATGTCGGGCACGTTGCGCAGCGTGACCGGCTCGTCGGTCAGCAGGCAGGCGGGGAGCATTTTGAGGGCGGCGTTTTTGTTGCCGCTGGCGGTCATGGTGCCGCTGACTGGCGCGCCGCCCTGAATAATGAACTGCTGCATGTAGGTTAACCTTCGCTGTGCGTGAAATGGACGCGGTCGCCGGGGGCGAGGCCCAGCCGGGCGGCGGCGCTGCCCTGGTTGACGGCCAGCTCGAGCCAGCCAGCGCTGCCTACGAGCGCCAGCAGCTCGCCGGGCGGGACCGCGCTGTAGGTGAGGTGGATGCCGCGAACTGACCAGCCGCTGCCGATGACGGCCGCCTGCTGCGCCAGGATGGTGACGGGCGGCAGGTCAGCGAAGCGCGGCGTCAGTCGCAGGCGGGCGGCTGGCTGCCAGTCCAGGCGGCCAACGCTGGTAATAACATTGCCGAAATGGTCAACGTGCAGGACTTCGCCGGTGACAGCGCCTGGTATTATGGCCAGCAGGGGCGCGGGCAGCGCGGCGATGCCGGCGACTGGCGCGCCGAGGGAGCCGAGCGGCGCGCCCGCCGCCAGACGCGCCGCCGCCGGAGCGAACACGTCACGCCCGTGAAACGTGCGGCTGGCCGCCGGCGGCGGGCGCAGCTCGACGCTGCGCGCTTCCGGCAGGCGCAGCAGCGCGTAGCTGAGCACGCCGTTGTCGGGCGCGACGAACGACCAGCCGCCGGCCTGCACCGCCAGCGCGCGGCGCTCGCCGCCGACGCCGGGATCAACCACGACCAGGAACACCGTGCCCTGGGGGAAGAAGGCGCAGGCGTCGCAGAGGGCCAGCGCCGCCTGGCGCACGTCCTGCGGCGCGACGGCGTGCGTCAGGTCAATGAAGCGCGCCTGCGGGCAGATGCCGTGCATGACGCCTTTCAT
>CAZDVL010000250.1:0-3889 GCA_964508745.1 uncultured Anaerolineaceae bacterium
CCGCCGCCGCTGGCGCGCTTCGACATGACGCCCACCGACGGCCTCTCGCCGCTGACGGTCACGTTCATCGGCGTTGACCAGGGCGGCGGGCCGATCACCAGTTGGGAATGGGACCTGGGCGACGGCAGCCCGCCGCAGACTTTCGCCAGCGGCGCGCCCTTCACCTACACCTACACCATTAACCCCGTCACCTACCCCAACGGGCGCACCTTCATCGTGCGCCTGCGCTACACCGGCCCCGGCGGCTTCGGCGAGTTCGTCCGCGAAGTCGGCGTCTACCCGCCCACCGAGCCGGTTGACGCCCGCTTGAGCTGGCAGATTCAGGGCAACGCCGGCGGCGGCCTGGTCACCGTCTGCTTCACCAACCTGAGCGCCGGCCCCTGGGTCAACAGCTACTGGGACTGGGAGGACGACGGCGTTTACGACTTCCAGACCACCGACTCGATCGTCTGCCGCGACTTCCCCGAAGGCGCGCGCGTCGTGCGCCTGTGGGTGGCCGACAGCATGGCCGCCACGCCGGCCGCCCCCAGCGGCGCGACCTCTGACGCCGCCGAAAACGTGAGCGTCGTGGCCGCGCCGGTGGCGTCCTTCACCGCCAGCCCCGGCACGACCATCACCTGGGGCGACCTCATCAGCTTCACCGACACCAGCACCGGCACGATCACCGCCTGGTCGTGGGACTTTGACGGCGACGGCGTCGAGGACAGCAGCGAGCGCAGCCCGGCCAACGTCGCCCTCGGCCAGACCGTCGGCGCGCTGGGCGGCAACACCATCCGCCTCACCGTGACCGGCCCCGGCGGCTCGTCCTACGCCGAGATGCTGGTTGTCGTCGCCCGGCGCGACATCGCCTGCGCCATCGGCGGCCCGGCCGCGGTCATCCCCGGCGCTGGCCCGCAGAACTACACCGGCGCCGTGACCGACCTGCTGGGCCGCCCGGTCAGCTACACCTGGCGCGTCAGCGGGACCGACAGCGTCGCCCCCAACGACCTGCCGCTGGTGATCAGCGGCGGCCCGGCGGCGGCGGTGAGCGACCTGCCGCTGAACTTCGCCGCTTTCGGCCCCGGCACGTTCGTCATCACGCTCGACGCCCAGACCGCCGACGGCGCGTCCTGCTCCGCCACGCAGACCGTCACCCACAACTGGCGCCCGCTGGACTGCCGCGCGCTGATCAGCCCGGCCCTGCCGTCGCCGCACTACCCGTCCACCAACGCCTACGGCTTCGCGGTTGACCTCGCCAACCTTAACCTGGACGGGCGCAGCATCAACAGCATCCGCTGGGCGGTCAACGGCGCGCCCCAGGGCGCGTTCGACGACCTGCAAACGTTCACGCGCCAGTGGCTGTCCCCGGCCACCGAGACGATCCGCTACGACATCGTGGTGAACAACGGCGACGGCACGACCGCCTCGTGCTATGAAGAAGTGCCCGTCACCGTCAGCAACTGGCCGGCGCTGACCTGCACCGGCCTCGCCGGCAACCTCACGCCGCAGCCGGTCACGCCCGACAGCCCGACGCGCCAGTACACCTACACGGCGCAGCTTAACCCGGCCAGCATCGCCGGGCGCACCGTCACCTACACCTGGACGGTGACCGGCGGCACGATCATCACGCCGAACCCGCGCACCAACAACGCCGACGCCACCGTGCGCTGGGACGCCGCCGCCGGCGCGTTCCCGCCGGCCCCCGCTAACGAGTCCATCGCTTACGTGGCGCAGGTCACCAACCCCGACGGCACGACCGATTCGTGCGGCCAGAACCGGGCGGTGGCCGTGACCGTCAACCGCCTGGTCTGCAACACGCCCACCGGCGACGTGTTCCCGGTGCTGGGCGAAATCGAAACCTACAGCCCGGCGCTGGGCAGCGCCTACGGGCGGCCCATCACGCTGGCGTGGCAGTTCCAGACGTTCAACACCGTCACCAGCGCGTGGGAGGCGGTCACGCCCGCGCCGGACCTGACGGCCAACCCGTTCAGCTACTCGTTCCTCCAGCCCGGCGCCATCTACCGCCTGCGCTACAGCGCGACGGCGGCGGCGGCGGGCAGCATCCCCGGCGACTCGTGCGGGCCGTCCAACTGGCTGACGCCGATTGAGGTCGGCGGCACGGCGACCGTCTTTGACTGCGACGCCTTCCCCGGCGCGCCGACCAACAACCTCAACCTGCTCAGCGCCAGCGCCAACTACCCGTTCCGCATTGACATGGACAACGGCAACGGCCTGCCGCTGAACTACACCTGGGTGCTGGTCGGCCCTGGCGCGACCGAGCGCACGCTGGGCACGTACACCGGCCTCACCGGCGACGGCCTGATCGCCTTCCCCCCTGCCCCATCAACCGGCTTCCCCGGCGCGGCCTTCGGCCCGGTGGACGACTACACGCTGCGCGTGGACGTGAGTTCCAGCGCGCCGGGCGTGACGTACACCTGCTCGATGCAGCAGCCGGTCACGGTGGGCGCGCTGAATGTCAATTACAGCTTCGTTGACGCCGGCGGCGGCGCGGTCAACGCCAGCGCCGTCGAGGTCGGGCGTCAAATCTGCTTCACCAACGGCTCGTCCACCAGTCACGGCGGCATCAACGCCATGACCTACAACTGGAACTTCGGCACCGCCAACAACTCGCTGGGCGTCAGCGCGCAGGCCGGGCAGAACCCGTCGCCGGCGTGCTTCAGCTTCACCGCGCCCAGCGGCCCCGGCGGCTACACCGTCACGCTCACCGGCGAGGCGCTGGACCTCAACGGCGTGCCCAACGGGCGCACCGCCTCGTACAACATCACGTTCAACGTGTACGGCACGCAGAGCATCGCCATCAGCCGCAGCAGCGAGCAGTTCGCGCCGACGACGATGAGCTTCACGCCGGTCGGCACGAACATCACGGCGGGCTACAACTGGCTGTTCGAACAGTGGAACGGCACGGCCTGGGTCAACTTCCCCAACAACACCAAGACCGGCCCCGGCACCGTCAACCAGTTCTTCGGCACGGCCGGCCGCTACCGCGCCACTGTCAGCGGCACCGGCCCGCTGGGGACGACCACAGCGCAGGCAGAGTTTGAGCTGCTTGATCTGACCAGCATCCGCGCGGCCTTCACGCCGTCGCCTTACGGCGGCATGGCCCCGCTGAACGTCTGCTTCACCGACCGCAGCGCCAGCAGCTCGGCGATCACGGCCTGGGAGTGGGACTTCAACAGCGACGGCACGGTGGACGCCACCACGCAGAACCCCTGCACGACCTACACCGCCGGCGGCACGACCTACACCGTCACGCTGCGCATCACCAACGCCAACGGCCAGACGGCCACCGCGACCAACATCGTGCGCACCTACCGCGACTGGGAGAGCAGCGCCTCGTTCAGCATCGCGCCGCAGGGCGCGGGCCGCTACTGCTTCACCGCCAACATCACCGGCCTGGAGCTGCTCGGCTGGGACTTCGGCGACGGCACAACCGGCGGGCCGACCTCGCCGATCTGCACCACCTACAGCGCGTCGGGCACCTACGTCGTCAGCATGGAGGTGCGCAACCCGGTGACCGGCGAAACCGGCACCATCGAGCGCGGCGTGGATGTCGTGCTGGGCGGCGGCCCGGCCCCGGCCCTGAGCCTCACCGCGACCTGCTCCGCCGACCGCACCGCCACCTTCCGCATCACCAACAGCGGCGGCGCGATGACCGTCGCCGACATCGTGACCGTGCGCGACGCGGGCGGCAGCGTGATCCGCACCGAGGGCCTGCTGCTGGCCGCCGGCGCGTTCACCGACATCATCCTGACCGATGTTGACGGGCCGGTCACGCTGACCACGCTCGACACCGGCCTCAGCGCCACCACCGCCTGCAGCTACCGCCCGGTGATCAGCGTCGCGCCGGCGTGCGGCGCGGGCAGCCTGCCGGTGTTCACCGTCAGCAACG
>CAZDVL010000251.1:0-3883 GCA_964508745.1 uncultured Anaerolineaceae bacterium
GTGCGGTTATTCTAGCGTTGAACCGCCATTCCGCCAAAGTTGGGGCCGCGTCACTGACTGGCCGGGTGGCTGCTGGTTACTCGATAGCGCTGAGCGCGCCAGCCGACAGCGGATCGAACCAGGGAAACAGGTCGCAATACAGGTTCACCCCATCCTGCCGGACTGCTTCAACTTCGGCGGCAGACATGCCGCTCCGGCGCAGGTAGGCAGCGGCTTGTCCAGCGTCGGCCCCGGCATACACAATTGGGTTGCGCTCCAGCAGATACAGCAGCGCGCTGTTCTGTGCCTGTTTGGGCGAAAGCGGGTACTCTGCCGGGTAGAACGATGCCACGCCGGTAATCAGGGCGACTGCCGCGCCGCGCGGATCGCCCAGCACAGGGATGAGCAGGTCTGGCGCGCTGGCCATCTGGTCAGCCAGCAGCACCCGGTAAAGCGTGTTGGCAATCATCAGGCGCTCAGCCACCGATTCGCTGTGCGCCAGCGGCTCGTAGGCACGGTAACCCAGGAGAATAGAGGCGTTGTGGGCCGCGTACCAGCTTTGCGGCGCGGGCGCACTCAGGTATGCCAGCCAGGCTGTGACCGCGCTGCTGGGGCCAGCGCAACTGGCCAGCCCTGCGCTGTGGATGTAATGTGCTTCGAGCATATCGCGCAGCACCTGCCCGTTGACCGCCTGCCACCATGCGCTGCCTGTTTCCGGCTCCAGCACACCGCGCCGCGCTTCCCAGCGCGTGAAATCCATCTGACTGACGCCGTAACCAACGCCAGGACCAAAACCGTACCCCAGCCCGAACTGGCTGTAGAAGGTCTGTGTCAGGCCCAGGCGGGCGGCGGTGTCGCGCGGGACAGCGACATCAGCGGCGCGGGCCAGTGCAGACAGGTCCGCGCAGGTGACCGCCGGAACGGCAGGAAGCTGCCCCAAAACCGTGTAGCGGGCAGCGGTGAGCATCTCCGTGCCCAGGCTGTAGAGGCTTCCGCCAGTTGCCAACAGCAGCGCCCCGGTGAGGAGCGCCAGCAGGAGGCGTTTGATAATCATGATATGCCGTCCTCAAAGACAAGGGCCGGTATTTCATACGTACCCACTGTAAAACCCCTGTCTGGTATACAGATGTACGGTTCATACAGCCGAAGAGTTCCGACACTGGTCGCGTGACGACTGGTTTGCCGGCAGATACTAGCCGGGCGGACAGGGCAAGGTGGGCCAGTCAGGGGGGGCGCGCCGCCGGAAACTGTGCGATAGTCAGCACAGAACGACCAGAACCCGCCATCACGCCGCCGCACGCCGGCGGATACCCCACACAACCATCTACAAAAGCGCCCACGCGGGCGTTTTTGTTTGCCTGACCAGTCAGGCAGGCTGCTGCTCCGCCTTTCGTCGCGGCCAGAAACCGGCCTTGTGCCCGGCGACCGCGGGGCGGTTATGTGCGATAGTAAGCGTGGGGATGAGGAGGAATGAAATGTACGAGTTTTATCACGTTCAGCAGCACATCCGTGATCTGCACAGCGACGCCGACAAACGCCGGCTGGCACGCATCGCCCGGTCTGAGCAGCGCGCAGCGGCGCGCCGCCTGGCGGCGGTGCTGGTCGCGCGGCTGGCGCTGCTTTGAACTCACAGAACATCTCTGCCTGAGCAGCGCGCTGCCGGTTGCTAAACCGCAGCGCGCTGTTTTTTTGGCCGCTGGCCGCGTTACTTGAACACCAGCCGGTCGCCGTCGGGCGCGGCGCGCAGGCCGGGCACAATGGCGGCGCCGTCCAGCGGCACCGGCAGGCAGGTCGCGCCGGCCTCCGCCGGGAACAGGTAGGCGTCCGCGCCGCCGGCGCGCGGGCCGCGCTGCTGCACCGCGACCGTCTGCTCGCCGTCCACCGCCTCCGCCACCCAGCCTTCTTCGCCCTGCGGCGCGCGCGCGCGCCACCACGTCAGCCCGCTGTCGTTCAGCGGCCCTTCCAGCACGAGCAGGTCGGTCCCGCGCACCAGCGTCACCACCTGCTGGCTGCGCACGCCGGGGCGCGCGCGCAGGTTGAGCGACTGCGTGACCACCGAGAGCGTGTCGCCGGCGGTGATCGGCTCTGCGCCGGTGACGATCAGCGTGCGCGTGCCCTCCACCTGGTCCGCCGCCCAGCCGCTTGTGCCGTCGGCCAGCCGGATGCGCCACCAGGTGAAGCCGTCCGCCGTCTGCGGCCCGCCGATGATGGTCGCGCGCGTTTCGTGGGCCATCTCCGTCACGCGCGCGCGCGCCAGGCCCGGCCCTTCGCGCAGGTTGAGCGTGTCGCGCGGCGTGTTGACCAGCGCCGGCTGGCCGACAGGCCACGCCGGGTCAGGCACGCGCGCAGGGCCGAAGGCCACCAGCAGGCCGGGCGCGCCGCCCGCGCCCTCAGTCCCCACCAGCGCCACGCCCCAGGTGCCGCTGGCGCGCTCCAGCGGCGAGAGGCGCAGCGCGTCAAGGCCGAGCGGGTCGGCGGCGTCCAGGCTGGCGCCGGCGGGTTCGGCCTCGACCAGCGGGCTGGCGATGCAGACCTGGCCGGGCGCGAGCGCGCCGCAGGCCGCGCTGGCGATGTCGAAGGCGGCGCGCGCCAGCGCCGGGCAGGCGGCCCCGGCGGCGGCCTGCTGGTCAACCGGCGTGTCCGGGCTGGCGGCGTCGCTGTTGCCGCTGAACGTCACCGTCGCTTCGTCCACCGTCAGCGCCGCGCCGGCGGCGTTGAAGATCGCGCCGCCCAGGGCCGCGTAGTTGTCCTCCAGGGCGCTGTTGGCGACGGCCAGCGCGCCGAAGTTGGCGATGCCGCCGCCGCTGCCGGTGGCGATGTTGCCCGAAACGCGCACGTCGTCCAGCGTCAGGTCGCCGTAGTTGAGGATGCCGCCGCCGTCGCTGGCCGCGCTGCCGCCGGTGATCGTCAGGCCGGTGATGGCGGCGCGGGCGGTCGCGGCGGTTGTGATCACGCTGCCGCCGCCGCCGCTGATAACGACCGCCTGGCGGCTCACGCCGGCCAGCGTCACCGGGTAGGCCAGCCGCAGCCGTTCGCTGTACACGCCGGCGGCCAGGTGAATGACCGCGCCCGGCTCGGCCAGCGCCAGCGCCGCGCTGATCGTGCGGCAGGCCGCCGCCGCGCTGCGGCAGGCGTTCGTGTCGCTGCCGTAAGGGCCGACGAACCACTGGCCCGGCGCGGACGGGGGCACGGCCAGCGTGGCGCTGGCGGTGGCGCTGGGCGCGGCGGTGGCCGTCAGGGTGGCGGCGGCCGTCGCGGTGGCGGTCAGGGTGGCGGTGGCGGTCGCGCTGGGCGACGGCGTGACGGTGGGCACGGCGGTGGGCGTGGCGGTCGCGGTTCTCTCCACACCGCTGATCACCATGGTGGGCGTGGCCGCCTGGGCGACGCTGGTCGCGTTGAGCTGGTCGAGCAGCGCGGCGTTTTCGGCGGCCAGCGCCGTCTGCTGCGCCAGCGCGGCGGCGGCGGTGGCGCGCGCGTGGGCCAGGTGTTCCTCGCTTTCGGCCTGGCGCGCGTCGGCCGCCTCGATTGTGAGGCGGGCGGCGTAGGCCGTCGCCTGGCCCTGCGCCAGCAGCAGCACCATCTGCGTCTGCTGCGCGGCGGCGGTGGCGACGCTGGCGGTGGCGGCGGCGCGCTCCGCCTGGAGCGTGGCCGTGAGGATCAGGCGTTCGGCGTCGCTGATGACGTTGGCGGCGCTTTGGGCAACGCGCGTTTCCTGGGCGGCGCTGGTGGCGGCCTGCTGCGTCCGTTCGATGCCGCGCTGTGTCGCCTGCGCGAAGATCGTCGCGTTTAGCTGCGCCAGCTCCAGGCTGCTCTGCGTCGAGCGGGCGGAGCGGGTGGCCTCCTGCTGCACCAGGCTCTGCTGCGTGCCCTGCGCGGCGATGGTCGATTCCTGGGCGACGCGCGT
>CAZDVL010000252.1:0-3879 GCA_964508745.1 uncultured Anaerolineaceae bacterium
GCTGTTAGCTGTTAGCTGTTAGCTACAGATAGCGCAGCACGCTGTGCGGGTGCTGGCGCTTGTACGCGCGATACCACACGCTCAGCGCGGCCAGGATGGGCAGCGCCGCCAGCACGATCAGCAGCGAGCGCGCCAGCGGCGGCAGCGGCAGCGGCGCGATCAGCAGGCTGAGCAGTTCGATCAGGTGGATGTGGACGATGTAATAGAACAGCGCGGCCTGGCCCAGGATCGCCGCGAGCTTCAGCGGCGGTGCGCTGTTGAGCGCGGTGAAGGTGCTGTGCAGGGCGATCAGCAGCCAGGTGAGGCCGGTGTAGAGCGCGATGTACGCCAGGTCAGGCGGGTGCTTGCCAAAGATGAACGGGCTGCCCTGGTAGAGGTTGCC
The DNA here is from genome assembly GCA_964508745.1 of uncultured Anaerolineaceae bacterium. Taxonomy (GTDB): domain Bacteria; phylum Chloroflexota; class Anaerolineae; order Aggregatilineales; family Phototrophicaceae; genus DAOTWC01. The sequence goes on from CAZDVL010000252.1 coordinate 383, forward strand.
GAAGCCGCCGCTGACCAGCACACCGGCGAACAGCAGCAGGCTGGCGCTGCCCAGCCACAGCGCCAGCTTCCGCAGCGGGGCGCCCGCCAGCACGCGCGACCCCACCACAAAGCCGAGCAGCACCACCGGCAGCCAGGGCAGCGCCGGAAACTGCGTTTTCCAGACGACATCCTCCACGCTGGGGGCCAGCAGCACGGCCCGCAGCAGCGACGGCTCGCGCGGCCACTCGCCCGCCGCCGCCAACTGGTAATAGTAAAGCTGCGTCCCCAGCAGCACCAGCAGCGCCAGGCCGGCCAGCGCGCGCCAGTCGAGGCGGCGCAGCCACGCCAGCAGCAGCACGCAGACGCCGATGCCGGTCAGCACCGACAGGTTCGTGTTGTAGCTCAGCGGGCTAAGCCGCAGGTTCATCACCGTCAGGTCCAGCGCGATCAGCAGCAGGCCGCGCACCGTCAGGAAGCGCGTGATCTGCGCTTCGCTCCAGCCGCGCCGCCGGCGCGAGGCGGCGAACAGCGCGATGCTGAAGCCGCTGAGCAGGAAGAAAGCCGGCGTCGCAAGCTGTAACACGAAGCCGATGAGGCTTCCCGGCAGGCTCACATCGGGGACGATCATGTTGTCCCAGCCGTAGGCGACGCCGTAATCCAGGTCGTCCAGCCACCAACTGCTGTGGCTGATGAGCATGAGCAGCATGGCATAGCCGCGCACAATGTCCAGCGCCAGCAGGCGGTGACGGCGGGGCGGGGCTGTGTCTCTGGCGGCGCGGGCGTTAACAAGGGCGGTTGAGGCGGTCAGTTCAGCCATTACGAGTTCCACAAAACCGGGCAGCGCGGCGCCCTGCCGCTGGTGGGCAGGGCGCCAGACACGACATGTTAGCAGGCGCGGGCCGTTCTGGATATAGCCACATAGACCTATGCGGCCCTATAGCGGGCGGCTTTTGCGCGTTCGCGCGCAGCGCTTACAATAAACGGTCTGCGCGGCCACCAACCAGGGAGAAACCTCATGCGCGTCGTCGTTATTGGCGGAACCGGCCACATCGGCACCTATCTTGTGCCGCTGCTGGTCGCGGACGGCCACCAGGTGATCAACATCTCGCGGGCGCAGCGCCAGCCGTACACGCCGCACGCGGCCTGGCGCGCCGTCGAACACATCAGCGCCGACCGCGAGGCCGAGGACGCCAGCGGCAGCTTCGGCCCGCGCGTGCGCGCCCTTAAGCCGGACGTGGTGATTGACCTGATCTGCTTCACCGAGGACAGCGCGCGCCAGCTCGTCGCGGCGCTGCGCGGGCGGGTGCAGCACCTGCTCCACTGCGGCACAATCTGGATTTACGGCCACAGCACCCAGGTCCCCGCCACCGAGGAACAGCCGCGCCGCCCGTTCGACGAGTACGGCGTCCACAAGGCCGCCGCCGAAGCCTACCTGCTGGACGAGGCGCGCCGCAGCGCCTTCCCGGTCACCTGCCTGCACCCCGGCCACATCGTCGGCCCCGGCTGGCATCCGCTCAACCCGCAGGGCAATTTCAACCTGCACGTGTTCAACCAACTGGCGCAGGGCGAGCCGCTGGCGCTGCCCAACCTGGGCCTGGAGACGGTGCACCACGTGCACGCCGCCGACGTGGCGCAGGCCTTCATGCGCGCGATGGGGTCGTGGAGCGCCAGCGTCGGCGAGAGCTTTCACGTGGTGTCGCCCGCCGCGCTGACGCTGCGCGGCTACGCCGAGGCGGTTTCCGCCTGGTACGGCCGCGAGGCCAGGCTGCGCTTCCTGCCCTGGGACGACTGGCGCGCCGCCGTCAGCCGGGGCGACGCCGACGCCACCTGGAGCCATATCGCCCACAGCCCCAACGCCAGCATCGCCAAGGCGCAGCGGCTGCTGGGCTATCAGCCGCGCTACAGCTCGCTGGAGGGCGTGCGCGAGGCGCTGGACTGGCTGGGCGCGCGCGGCGAGGTGGACGCGCTGCCGCCCGGCTGAGGCTGCCGGTCAGCGCCCCGCCAGGAAGCCGGCCAGCGGCGGGTACTCGCCCGCCATCTGCGTGAGGAAGGCGCGCGTCAGCGGGGTGCAGGGCGCGTCGTCGTTCCACACCAGGCGCAGCGCCCGCCGCAGCGGCGCCTCCGCCAGCGGCAGCGCCCGCAGCGCGCCCTCATCCAGCTCGCGCTGGACGGCGTACTGCGGCAGGATGGCCGCGCCCATGCTGCTCATCACCGCCCGCTTAATCGATTCGGGGCTGTCCAGCTCGGCCACGATGCGCGGGCGCGCGCCGTGCGCCGCCAGCAGCGCATCCTGCCAGGCGCGCGTCTGGCTGCTGGGCTGGCGCGTGATGAACGGCTGCCCGTCGAGGTCGGCCAGCGCCACCGCGTCGCGCCGCCAGCAGGGGTGGCCGGGGCCGATCACGACATACTGCGCCACCTGCGCCAGCACAAGCTGGCCCAGCCGCAGGCCGATGCCGCCCTCGATCTCGCCCTCGACAAAGCCCACGTCCAGCCGGCGGCCCAGCACCCCGGCGGCCACCGCGCCGGTGACGCCGGTCTCCAGCGAGACGGTCAGGTTGGGGTAGCGGGCGCGGAAGGCGTGAATCCAGCCGGGCAGCAGGTAGAGGCTGGCCCCCGGTGTCGAGCCGATGCTGACCTGCCCGCCGGCCAGGTTCTCCACCGTGACGACCGCGCTCTCGGCCTCCGCCAGCAGCGCCAGGATGCGCCGGGTGTAGCCATACAGCGTCTCACCGGCGGGCGTGAGCGCCACGCCGCGCCGCCCGCGCGTGAACAGCGCCGTCCCCAGGCTGGCCTCCAGGTCCTGAATGTGCTGGCTCACCGCTGACTGCGTCAGGTAAAGCTGGCCGGCGGCGGCGCTGAAGCTGCCCTGCTGCGCCACCAGAGCGAAGATTTCGAGCTTGTACAGGTTCAGCATCGGCGCTCCGCTTTCTGAAATTAGCCGCCGCTTATATCATAACATAAGCCGTTGGCAGTATCCGCGAACGCGGGTATCGTTATACTGCGCAGACAGCAGCCGAGGCACACACACATGGCGACAAAAGCGAAGCCCAGCAAAACGAACAGGAAACAACCGCAGCGCGCCAGCGCCAGCCGGCGCGTCTGGCTGATCGCCGGGGCGGCCACGCTGGCGGCGGCGCTGCTGCTGGCGGCGCTGCTGCCGGGCATCCTCAACGCCGAACAGCAGGCCACCGCAAGCCAGAGCGCGGCGGCCGCGCAGCCGGCGACGCAGCGCATTGACCCGCAGGCGTACCTGGCGCAGTTCGGCGACGCGCCGCACTTCCTGCTGGATGTGCGCACGCCGCAGGAATTCGCCGGCGGGCACATCGAAGGCGCGGCCAACATCGCCGTCGAGACGCTTCAGGATCACCTCAGCGAGATCCCGCGCGACCAGCCGATCGTGCTCTACTGCCGCAGCGGCAACCGCAGCGCGCAGGCGGCGCAGATTTTGGCGGCGGCGGGCTTCACCGGCATCTACGACCTGGGCGGCATCGTAAGCTGGCAGCAGGCCGGCCTGCC
>CAZDVL010000253.1:0-3878 GCA_964508745.1 uncultured Anaerolineaceae bacterium
GCGCGCGTGCGCGGCGTCTCGTTGATGAGTTCGAACCCCTGCGCGCTGATGCGCGCCAGCGCCGCGTCAATGTCGGCCACGCCCAGGCACAGGTGATGCATCCCTGCGCCGCGCTTCTGTAAATAGCGGGCGATGCCGCTGTCGTCGGTCGTCGGCCTGAGCAGCTCGACATGCGCGCCGCCGACGGTCAGGAAGGCCGCCTGCACCGCCTCGGCGGGGATGTCCTCAACGCGATCTAGCGGCAGGCCCAGCGCCCCGTGCCAGAACCTGAGCGCCGCGTCCAGGTCGTCAACCACGACGGCCAGATGATCAATAGAGACTGCTGACATAGGTCCTCATTTCCTCCAGGTTGCAGCCATGCGCAGGGCCATTATAGCGGGCCGGGTGTTATAATAAACAGGCGCGCTGTGATCGCAGCGGCGCGCGGTTCTCAATTGACTGTGCTGGAGGCTGACTGAAGATGGCTGCACCTGCTGAACAGGACGGGATGCTGGTTCCCGCGCTCACCGCCGAACACGAAGCGCTGCGCAAGGCGGTGCGCGACTTCGCCCGCAAAGAGATCGCGCCGATCGCCGCCGAATATGACGAAAGCGGCGAGTTCCCGCTGGCGACGGTCCGCATGATGGGCGAGATGGGGCTGATGGGCATTGAGGTGCCGGAGGAATATGGCGGCGCGGGCATGGACACGCTGGCCTACGCGCTGACGATGGTCGAGATCGCGCGCGCCGACGCCAGCCACAGCACGATTCTCAGCGTGAACAACTCGCTCTACAACCACGGCATCATGAAGTTCGGCACCGAGGCGCAGAAGCGCCAGTATGTGACGCCGGTCGCCAGCGGCGAGAAGATCGGCGCTTACAGCCTGACGGAGCCGATGTCCGGCAGCGACGCCGGCACGATGGCCAGCCGCGCGGTGCTCAACGCCGCCGGCACGCACTACGTGATCAACGGCACGAAGAGCTGGGTGACGAGCGGCCCGGTGGCCGACTATGTGGTGCTGTTTACCATGACCGCGCCGGAAAAGGGCCACAAGGGCATCACCGCTTTTCTGGTGGAGGCGGGCCAGCCCGGTTTTATCCGGGGCAAGAAGGAACCCAAGCTGGGCATCCGCGCCAGCGCCACCAGCGAGCTGATGTTCGACAACTACGAGTGCCCGGTCGAAAACGTGCTGGGGCAGCCGGGCGACGGCTTTAAGATCGCCATGACGGTGCTGGACGCCGGGCGCATCGGCATCGCGTCGCAGGCGCTGGGCATCGCCGAGGCCGCTTACGAGGCGGCGGTGGACTACGCGCGCACGCGGCAGGCGTTCGGCGGCCCGATTGGCCAGCAGCAGATGATCCAGCAGAAGATCGCGGACATGAAAACGCGCATCGAGGCCAGCCGCCTGCTGATCTACAGCGCCGTCGCCGCCAAAGCGCGCAGCCTGCGCGACGGCGGCCGCTACTCGCTTGAGGCGAGCATGGCGAAGCTGTTCGCCAGCGAAACCGCCGCCTTTGTCACCGACGAGGCGGTGCAGATCCACGGCGGCATGGGCTACAGCAAAGAGATGCCAGTCGAGCGCTATTACCGCGACGCGCGCATCACCCGCATTTACGAAGGCACGAGCGAGATTCAGCGCCTGGTGATCGCCCGGAACGAGCTGGGGCTGCGATAGCGGGCGCAGCGGCGGCGCGCGCTGCATGACCTTTTGCGAAGGATGACGTTTGCAGAAGCAAAGGAAAGCGACTGATGAAAGCGGCGGTCATTACGGGGCACGGCGGGCTGGAGGTGGTCGGCGTAGCCGCCGACCTGCCTGTGCCCGAACCGGGGCCGGGCGCGGTGCGCATCAGAATTCACGCCGCCGCGCTCAACAGGCTTGACCTGTGGGTGCGCGCGGGCTGGCCGGGGCTGGAGCTGACGCTGCCGCACATCACCTGCGCCGACGGCGCGGGCGTGGTGGACGCGGTGGGCGCGGGCGTGACGGCGTATGCCCCCGGCGACCGGGTGGCGATCAACCCGACAATCGTGCCGCCGGACAGCCCGGCGCTGCTCACCGGCATGGAGAACCAGGCGCGCATCAGCATCCTGGGCGAGCACGCGCCCGGCGTCGCCAGCGAGTACACGGTGGTGCCGGCGCGCAACCTGATCAAAGTGCCCGACCACGTGGATTTTGCCAGCGCCGCCGCCGCCGGGCTGGTGTACCTGACGGCCTGGCACTCGCTTATCACGCGCGGCAGGCTGCGCCCCGGCGAGACGGTGCTGGTGGTGGGGGCGGGCGGCGGCGTCAACAGCGCCAGCGTCCAGATCGCCAAACTGGCCGGCGCGACGGTGTATGTGGTGGGCAGCAGCGCCGCGCGGTGCGCCCAGGCCAGCGAGATCGGCGCGGACGTGACGATCAACCGGCAGGACGTGCCCGACTGGTCGCGCGAGGTCTACCGCCTGACGGGCCGGCAGGGCGTGGATGTCGTGGTGGACAACGTCGGCCAGGACACGTTCAGCAGCAGCCTGCGCTGCGCGCGCAGCGGCGGGCGGATTCTGGTGGTCGGCAACACCAGCGGCCCGCACGTTGACCTTGACCTGCGCCAGGTGTTCGCGCGGCAGGTGAGCATCATCGGCAGCACGATGGGGCCGCAGCAGGATTACATCCGCGTGATGAACCTGGTGTTTGCGGGCCGGCTGAAGCCGGTGATCGGCGCGCGGCTGCCGCTGAGCGAGCACCGCGAGGCGCAGCGGCTGCTGGCCGGGTTCGAGGTGTTCGGCAAGGTTGTGCTGGACGTGGTGTGACGGGCGCGCCGTGTTCGAGCACACCGAGCGCCACGCCGCGCTGCTGCGCAGCGTCGCCGAACGGCTGGATCAGCCGCCGGTGCGCCTGCTGGCGCGCCCGCCGGGCGTGCGCGCGGTCTACCGCGTGACGGTGCACTACGACGACCGGCGCGCGCTGGACGCCGTGACGACCGTGAGGCGCGACAGCGCCGGGGCGGCCTTCACGGTGCGCTATGAGGGCCTGAGCCACCTGCGCCCGGCGGCGCAGCGGCTGGCGTTGGGGCGCCTCACGGCGCTGGCGCAGGCGTGGCAGCGCGCCGGCTTCGACCGGCTGTACGACCAGCCCGGCGTGACGCTGCGCGGCCTGGACCTGTGGCTGCTGGAGCGCGCCGCCGGGACATTTGTGCATTCGGTGATTGTCGCGCCGCAGGCCGCCGCGGGCGGCTGGGCCGCGCTGGTGGAGGCGGTGCGGCTGCACCTGCCGGAGGCGCTGCGCGAGATCGCCTGAGCGAGGATGGGGCTGTCATGGGCCAGACCGGCTACACCGAAACTGAAGTCAAGCTGTACGTGCCCGACCTGGGCGCTGTTGAGCGGCGGCTGCTGGCGGCCGGGGCGCACCTGGCCGCGCCGCGCGTCTTTGAGCGCAACGTGCGCTACGACAGCGTCGGCGGCGGGCTGGCCGCCAGCGGGCAGGTGCTGCGCCTGCGCGAGGACACGCGCGTCCGCCTGACGTACAAGGGCCAGGGCGCGGCCCTGGACAGCGGCGCGCTGACGCGCTTCGAGGCCGAGGTCGAGGTGAGCGATTTCGACGCCATGCAGACCATCCTGGGCGCGCTGGGCTACGCGCCGTACATGGTGTACGAGAAGTACCGCACCACTTACACGCTTGACGGCGCTGAAATTGTGCTGGACGAGCTGCCCTACGGCAACTTTGTTGAGATCGAGGGCGCGGCGCAGACAATCGAGGGCGTGGTTGTGCGCCTGGGGCTGGAGCAGGCGCGGCGCTGCCCGCGCAGCTACACAGCCCTGTTCGACACGGTGCGCCGCCACCTGGGGCTGGCGTTTACCGACCTGACGTTTGCCAACTTCGCCGGCATCAGCGTGCCGGCGCGCGCGTTCGACGCGCCGGGGGAGGG
>CAZDVL010000254.1:0-3874 GCA_964508745.1 uncultured Anaerolineaceae bacterium
GCGCAGCCAGTCCGGGTCAGGGATGTTGCCGGGCACTTCGGGCAGGTCGCGCAGGCCGGTGGGCGCGCCCAGGCCCAGCCGGCGCGCGTAGGTGGGCAGCAGCCAGGGGTCGGCCTGGTTAAGCTGGTAGCCGACCTCGTAGAAGAACGGGTTGCACGAGTTCATCAGCCCCTGCGGGACGGTCTGCGTGCCGTGGCCGCCGGGCAGCCAGTCCACACGGGGGATGTCGCGGTTCCAGCCGCCGACGCAGGTGTAGCGCGTGTCGAGCGTGTACACGCCGCTGTCGAGCACGGCCACCGCGTCCACGACCTTGAAGACCGAACCCGCCGGGTACGCGCCCAGCGTGGGGCGGTTGAGCTGGGGGCGGCGCGGGTCGGCCTCGACTTCGCGCACGATTGCGTCCGCCGCCGCGCGCCCGATCACCGGGAACGAGTTGAAGGCGTTGTTGTCGAACGTGGGGTAGCTCACCAGCGCCAGCACAGCGCCGGTGTTGATGTCCAGCACGGCCGCCGCCGCCCCGCGCGACGCCGGGCCGATTGTGTCCGCATAGGCGCTGGCGAAGCGGCTGGCGATGAACGTTTGCAGGTCGGTGTCGAGCGTGAGCCACACGCTCTGCGACGGCTCGGAGGCGCTTTCAGCCAGCACGGTCTGCTCGCCGCCGGGGCTGACCACCAGCAGCCGCCCGCCCGGTTTGCCGCGCAGCGTCTCGTCCCAGCTCTGTTCGATGCCGCTGCGGCCCAAAATCGAGTCGCGCGGGAAGCCGGCGGCCACCACCGCCGCGACCTCGGCCTCGCTGGCGAAGCCGACCGTGCCGAGGATGTGCGGGGCGAGCGTGCCGTTGGGGTAGCGGCGCACGGCGCGGTCGCGGTACTGGGCGGCGCAGGCGCTTTCGAGCTGGCTTTGGAGCTGCAGAAAGACCGCCGGCTCGACCAGCCCCATCTCCGCGAGCTGATCCGGGCCGCGCTGGTCGAGGACGGCGCGCACGTCGGCCTCTGGCCTGCCCAGCGCCGTCGCCAGCAGCGCCGCGCACTCGTCATACTGGGGGATGCTGCGCTTAACGACGCTGACCGCCACCATGCGCCCGTTCTGGTCGGCCAGCGTCAGGCCGTCGCTGTCATAGATGTTGGCGCGGCTGGGGATGCGCGGCTCCAGCCGCAGGCGGCCGCCGCCACCCATCGCCGCGAAGATGTCGCCCGGCGACCACGCCACGCGCCAGCCCTGGCTGTGCGGGTCGAACACCAGCCGCAGCGTGCGGTTGGCGTCGGTGAAGCTGCCCAGCAGGTTGGTCGTAAACGTGGCGCTGTAGCTGAAAAGCTCCATGTTGTTGGCGTCGCGCAGTTGGCTGGCGATGTTGTAATCCAGGCTGAGCAGCGACATGACGCTGTGGGCGTCGGCGTACAGGCTGGCGAACGCCTCCAGCGGGGTGGCTTCCTGGCTGGCGAAGGTGGTCAGCGCGTGCATGGCGGGAAAATCGCCGGCTTTCCACGCCTCCAGAAACATGCGCGCGACGCGCTCGGCGGAGTCCTGGCTGAAGGCGGGCGGCGTGGGCGACGGCAGCACCGCGACGGTGGGCAAAATCTGCGCCAGTTCCGGCGCGGCGGCCGGCTGGCAGGCGGCCAGCAGCAGCAGCAGCGCGGGCAGCAGCCGTTGAAGTGCGCGGGTCCATGTCAGCGGGGCAGTGTTCACACCGGCCATTATACCCGCGTTTGCCCGGATTGCATGTGGGCCGCCCCGCGCTCAGCGGGCGGGCGCGGGGCGGGCGGGCTGCCGGCGCGTCAGGGCAGGCCGTAGACGCGCGCCGTGTGGTCCTTGCCGGTGGTGGCGATCATGGTCTGGTCGGGGCTGAAGGCGACCGTGTTCAGCCAGTCGTTGGCGACGAACGAGGCCGCCAGCGTCCCCGCCGCGACATCGTACAGGCACAGGCCGTCGCTGGCCGCCACCGCCAGCAGGGCGCTGTCCGGGCTGAAGGCGAAGCTCATGACCATGCCTTTGCAGCCCGTCAGGCGCCTGATCTCGGCCCCGCTGACCGGCGCTGAAAGGGCGATGCTGAAGCCGTCGGTCGAGGCCAGCAGGCTGCCGTCCGGCGAATAGGCGAGCATTGTGTCGTTGCGCAGGCCGGTCCCCACCATGTCGGGCAGCGGCGTGGTGAGGTGCAGTTCCTGGCGGCTGGCGGTGTCCCACTGCCAGATGTGCTTGTCCCAGTCGGCGACGGCCAGCGTCGCGCTGTTCGGGCTGAAGACGGCGGCGGCCATGTAGTTGGTGTGGCCGACGGTCGCCAGCAGCAGCGCGCCGCTGGCGGTGTCCCACAACTGCGCGACATTGGCCGAGCTGGCGACGGCAAGCTGCGCGCCGTCCGGGCTGAAGGCCAGGTCAAGCAGGCTGCCGCCGCCGGTTTCGATTACGGCGGCCAGCACCTGGCTGGCGGCATCCCAGACGGCGTATTTACCTTTGGCGTGGCCGCTGACCAGCACCGTGTTATCCATGAAGGCCAGCGAATAAACCTCGTCCAGCGGCTGCGCCTCTGTTCCCGCCAGCACGCCGGCCTCGCCGCCGCTGGCGACATCCCACAGGCGCACGGTCTTGTCATAGCTGGCGCTGGCGAGCGTCGCGCCGTCCGGGCTGAAGGCCACATCGTAGACGTAGCGCGTGTGGCCAGGGAGCGCGGCCTTTTCGCTGCCGTCGGCCACCTGCCACAGATGCACGCTGTAGTCGGTCGTGCTGCCGGCCAGCAGCGCGCCGTCCGGGCTGAAGGCCATCATCGCGTCGGCCTGCATGTTGGCGGCGATTACGGCCTTTTCCGCGCCTGCCGCCATGTCCCACAGGATGATGCCGCCGCTGCCCACGTTGATCGCCAGCAGCGCGCCGTCTGGGCTGAAGGCGATGGACTGGCTGCCGCGCTGCAATGTCACGGACCCGGCTATCTGCCCGGCGGCGGTGTCATAGAGGTGAACGGCGGAGTTGCTGGCGATGGCCAGCAGCGCGCCGTCCGGGCTGTAGGCGATGGCCTCGGCGACCTTTGGCGTGGCGATGAGCGGCGGCTCGCTGGCCGTGTCCAGCGCGGCGGGGCTGTACAGCCACACGCCGATCTTGCTGGCGACGGCCAGCGTCTGGCCGTCTGGGCTGAAAGCGACGTGCTCGGTGGTGCTGCGCCCCAGGCGGATCAGTTCGGCGAGCTGCGCGGCGTTAGCGGGCGTGATGGGCTGGCGGCCGTCCTGCGCCAGCGCGGGCGTCAGGGTAACAACGAGAAGCGCCACGAACAAGAAAACGCAAACACGTTTCACTGTGACACGCTCCTTCAAACGCGGTCCAGGCGGCGCTGGCGGGGTGTAAGGCCCCGGCGTTATCCATAACGCGAGCGCCCTCTAACTATGATTGTACATAATTTCACAAGCGGCACAATCCATGTGACGGCGGCGCGATTGCCGGTATACTGGCGCAGAGGAATGGGACGCGCCATGATCTACGAAATTCACCTGTACGTGCCCAAAACCGGCCAGCTCACGCCGTCCATGATCGAGTGGCTGTTTGAGTACGGCCAGAGCCTGAGCCAGCCGGAGCATTTCTGGCCGGTGCGGCGCATCAGGCCGCGCGCGCTGGCGCGCCGGATGCTGCTGCTGGACCCGACGCTGCTGGCCGAGCCGGGGCCGGGCGAGGATGTCGAGCTGCGCTTCCCCAACGCGCAGCTTGGCGTCACGCTGTACCTGCACGACCGGGGCGTGATCCTCTTTTTTCCCTACATGGCCTACAGCGTCTACTCGCGGGCGGTGCTGGGCATCTGTTACACCTACATCCGCTATCTGTACGACATCGCCGGCTTCTGGAGCTTCGACCCGCAGCTTAACGTGCTGTCGTTCGCCGACGATTTCCAGTCCAT
>CAZDVL010000255.1:0-2706 GCA_964508745.1 uncultured Anaerolineaceae bacterium
CGGTACAATCAATAATGATAATACTCCGCCTGGAACAAACTGGCTAACCCCGTATTCTGAACATTAAAGCATTGTCGCGCGTTCAGTTTGCGTTTATCATCCCCGCATGAACGACAGCCCCGACCAGAACCCACGGATACGCCAGGCGCTTGACATGCCTTGGAAGGCGCGCAACGAGGTCGAACGCTGGCTGCTGCTGCCGCTGGCGCGCCTCCAGTTCGCGCTGGCGGGTGTGGCCTGGGGCGATGGCTGGGCGCTCTACGGCCTGCCCATCATCCAGAAGCACCGGCGCAGCACGCTGACCATCGGCGCGCGGCTGGCGCTGCGCTCGTCGGTGCGCAGCAACCCGCTTGGCCCGGCGCACCCGGTCATCCTCAGCACGCGCCGCGCCGGGGCCGTCCTGACCATCGGCGACGACTTCGGCATGACGGGCGGCGCGGTTGTCGCCGAGCAGCACATCAGCATCGGCCAGCGCGTGACCGTCGGCGCCAACACCGTCATCACCGACACCGACTTTCACCCGCTGGACGCAGCGCTGCGCCGCGCCCGCCCGACCGACGGCGCGGCCGCCCCGGTCAGCATTGGCGACGACGTGTTCATCGGCATGCAGACGCTGGTGCTCAAAGGCGTGCGCATCGGCGCGGGCAGCGTGATCGGCGCGGGCAGCGTCGTCACCGGCGACATCCCGCCGGGCGTGATCGCCGCCGGCAGCCCGGCGCGCGTCATCCGCGCCCTCTGACCTTATCCTGTGCCACTACCCTGACGACGAGACCGACATGACCCCACCGCTTTCCGCGCGCCCGCCCGAAACCAGCGCCGTCCTGGCCGCCCTGGCGCGGGCGCTGTTCCGCCTCACCGGCTGGCGGGTTGAGGGCAGCCTGCCCGACCTGCCCAGGCTCATCGTCGTCAGCGCGCCGCACACCAGCAACTGGGACGGCGTGATTCTGGTGCTGGCGGCGCTCGTCTTTCGCGTGCGCCTGCGCTACCTGGTGAAGCACACGCTGCTGCGCCCGCCGCTGGGCTGGCTGGTGCGCCTGACCGGTGGCGTCCCGATCAACCGCACCGCCCGCTTCAACGCCGTCGAGCAGGCGGTGCAGGCCTTCCACGCGAACGACCGGCTGGCGCTGGCGATCTCGCCGGAGGGGACGCGCAAGCCGGTCGAGTACTGGAAAACCGGCTTCTACTACATCGCGCTGGGCGCGGGCGTGCCGCTGGCGCTGGGCTACATTGATTACGCGCGGCGGTGCGCTGGCATCGGGCCGATCATCGTGCCCAGCGGCGACCTGGAAGCCGACATGGCGCTGATCGAGGCGTTCTACGCGCCCATCGTCGGGCGGCACCCCAGCCGCATGAGCGCGACGCGGGTGCGTCCGCTGCCGGTCAGCCCCGGCGGCGGCGACCGCCATGAGTGATTACGACCGGCGGCTGGCCGAGGAAGCCGCCCTGTGGGGCGCAGACGCCGAGGAAAAGGCGCGCGCCGTCCCGCCGGACTGGCGCTGTCACCGTCACCTGCGCCACAACGTTATCTACCACACGCGCGACATTGACGCCTTTCTCGATCATGTGCGCCCCGGCATGGACGCGCTTGAGCTGGGCTGCGGCAGCGGCTGGCTGACGCTGGCGCTGGCGCAGCGCGGCGCGCGCGCCACCGGCCTCGACATCAGCGAGCAGGCGCTCGACGTGGGCCGCCGCTATTACGAGTCGGTTCGCGCCGAAGTCCCCGGCAGCGTCGAGTACCGCGCCGCCGACCTCAACGCGCTGGAGCTGCCGCCCGCCGCTTACGACGTGATCGCCGTCAAGGGCACGCTGCACCACCTGCCGCGCGTGGACCACGTGATCGCGCAGGCGCGCCGCGCGCTGCGGTCCGGCGGCCTGCTGTGGGTGTCGGATTCAGATGGCGAGGAAGCGCTGGCGACGGCGCTGGTCGCTGGCGCGCTGATGTTCGCGCTGCCGACGCACATCAGCTACCGCGACAAGTTCGCCGGGCTGCTGCGCTTTGGCGCGCGCGCGCCGTCCCGCATCAAGGCCAGCATCGAGGCCGAGGGCCTGTCGCCGTTTGAGGGCGCAGGCCGCGCGCACGACTGGGTGGCGCTGATCAGCGCGCAGTTTGACGTCGAGCAGCGGATCGCGGCCCCGGCGATCACCGGCTACCTGACGCACCAGGTACGCCTGCCCGACCGGCTGGCGCTGCCGCTGCTGCGGGCGCTGTGCGCGCTGGACACGCGGCTGGTGCGCTGGGGCGCGCTGCGCAGCACCGGCGTGATCATCTACGCGCGCCGGCGCTAGGCGCGCCAGTTTAAGTTCTGTTACGTTTGCCCTCACCCCCGGCCCCCTCTCCCGCAAAGCGGGAAAGGGGGGACAGAACGGGTCGCAGCGGTTTACCCCTCGCCCGTTCCACGGGCGAGGGGTGGCGCGCAGCGCCGGGGTGAGGGGAAAAGTGAAAATGTCAACACAACCTAGTCAAGCGAGCTGGTGAAAACAGCCGCCGGTTCAGCGGGCCGCGGCGCGGCGGCGGCCTCCGCCTGAAACGCGCGCGCCTGCACCCGCGCCAGCGCCCACAGCGCCAGCAGCAGCCCCACCGCCCCCAGCGCAAACACCGTGACATACGATGCCGTCAGGTCGCCGCTGAGCGCCAGCACGGCGTCGCGCATGATGCCGCCGCCGGCCACGCCCAGCCCGCGCGCCAGCGTCACCACCAGCGTCCAG
>CAZDVL010000255.1:2806-3871 GCA_964508745.1 uncultured Anaerolineaceae bacterium
GATGCCGCCGCCGGCCACGCCCAGCCCGCGCGCCAGCGTCACCACCAGCGTCCAGAAGCCGAGGAACGTCCCGGCGCGGCCCGCCGGACTCATGTCCATCATCAGGCCGAGCGTGCCCACGTTCCACAGCCCCAGCCCGAAGCCCAGCAGAATCAGCCCCGGCGTCACCAGCGCGCGCAGCCCGGCCGCCCCCGCGAAGGCCAGCAGCGCGAACGTCGCCGCCAGCAGCCCGACGCCGATGGACGACATGACGGTGTTGGTCAGCCGCTTATAGCGCCGCGACAGCCACAGGAACAGCAGCGTGCCGACGATCGCCATGCTGCCCCAGTACGCGGCGAAGCGCGTGGTGTGCTGCGCGCTCATGCCGAACACGTCGCCGGCGAACGGCTCCAGAATCAGGTCCTGCGAGAAGGCGAAGATCATGGACAGCGCCAGGTAAATCAGGAAGAAGCGCAGCCGCCGGTTGAGCCACACCAGCCGCAGGTCGGCGCGCAGCGTCGTTGTGTACTCGCTTTCGGCCTGCCGCATCGCCGCCCCGCGCGACCGGCGTTCCTCGCCCAGCAGCGAGAAGAACCACAGCGCCGCCAGCGCCAGCGCCGCCGCGACAAACAGCGTTTGCAGCGTGTCGGGCGAGAACGTCAGCGCGGTGGCCGGGTCGTCGTCAGAGGGCAGCAGCACCGCGAACAGCACGCCGGCCAGCGTGTAGCCCAGCAGCAGGAAGGTCCACACCAGGCCGACGGCGCGCCCGCGCTGGTGTTCCGGCGCGCGGTCGTAGATCAGCGCCAGAAACGTGCTGCCCGACAGCGCGTTCCCCAGGCTGAACAGCAGCATCGCCAGCGAGATTGCGGCCCACGTGGTCACGGTCGCCGCCGCGCCGCGCGCCAGGCTGGCCGTGATGAAGCCCAGCCCGCCCAGGCTGAGCGCCATCATCGCCCGCCCCAGCCAGATCCAGGACAGCCGCCGGTAGCCGCCCAGCGCCCGCCGGTCCGAGGCGCGCCCGGCCCACACGCCCAGCGGCGCCAGGAAATAGCGCAGGCTCACCAGCAGGCCGACCGGCGTCGCGGC
>CAZDVL010000256.1:0-3859 GCA_964508745.1 uncultured Anaerolineaceae bacterium
CCTCGTAAGCGTTGATCGTCTTGTGCTCCGCGCCGTGATAGCCGAACAGGCGCTTAACGTCCGGGATGCGCCCGATGGCCCAGATGTAGCCGACCAGCAGCCCGATCTGGATCGCGCCTTCGATCAGGTTCACCAGAAAGGCGTTGAACCCAACCGGCGCGCTGCCGCCCGGCGTCAGGCCCAGCAGGTTGCCCAGCCCGGTCGCCGCCGCCGTCGGCAGCAGGAAAAACAGGCCGACGCCGAGCAGCAGCGAAAAGGCGATCGTCGCCCAGCCGATCGGGCCGTTAAAATCAACGCTCTCTTCCTCGCCCACCGCCACATCCGCCGCCCACATCAGCGCGCGTGTGCCCAGGCCCAGCGCGTCCCACAGGCCGACTACGCCGCGCACGAACGGCGTTTTGATAATGCGCCCGCCATACAGCGTGCGGTTGAGCTGCGTTTCATGCACCACGATCTGGCCCTGCGGGTCGCGCACCGCTACCGCCGCCATATGCGCCCCGCGCATCATCACGCCTTCGATCACCGCCTGGCCGCCGTAGGAAAATTTGATCTCACGAGGGGCTTGCTTGTCTGCCATGCCGTTTACACCTGCTCCTACTCAAACTGTAAGTCAACTGCCGCTTCGGTTACATCGCGCACCACTGTTTCGCCCGCCGGCTGGACGAGCAGCGACACCGGCCCGCCCACCGCGCAGCCATCCACCGCGTTGCAGCGCGCGCCGGCCAGCTCCAGGCGGTAGACGCCGTTCTCTGGGCGCAGCGGCGCGGCATTTCCGTGCTGGTCAATCAGGTACGCCCGGCTGCCGGTGGCGCTGACCTCGACCAGCGCGCCGGCCTCAGTGCGCGCCCACAGCGCCAGCGTCTGACGGCCGTCGCCATGCGCCAGCCGCACCGCGTCGGCGCGCGCCGTCCGCGCCCGTTCAGCGCCCACGGCGTCGCCCAGGTAGCGCGCGGCTGTCTGCCAGGCGGTGTACGCCGGGCGCGGCTGCTGGTCCGCCGGGCTGAGGATGCCGAACGACTCCGCGCCGGGCGGCAGCGCCTGGTCGTAGAGCTTGTACACCGCGATGCGCTCCGCGCCCGCCGCCAGCCCCAGCGCCGCCGCCTGCGTCAGAAAGGCGGCCTGCTGCTCCAGGTCAAGCTGGTAGACCGGGCGCACGACCGGCCACTGCGGGTCATCGGTCGGCGCGGCGTTGGTCTCGTTGATCCAGATGCGCTTGTCGGCCAGGCCGTAGCGGTCGAGCAGCGCGCGCGCCCCGCGCACAATATCATAGACCGTATCGGTGCGAAAATAAATATGCAGGCTGAACACGTCGAAGTAATAGCCGTTGGCCGCCGCGTCCGCGTCCTGCGTGATGCGCTCCAGCAGCCGGTCCATGTACAGGCGCTGGCCCTCGTTGACATCGTGCCAGTAGGTCGTCCCCGCCAGGTGGATGACCGCCGCCGGGTTGCCCGCCTTCGCCGCTAAATACGCCACCCGCAGCAGCCGGAAATAATCCTCCAGGTCGCCCTCGAACTCGAAGCCGTAGGTGTCGGGCGAGATGTCCGGCTCGTTCCACACAATAAAGTGATACACGCCCCGGCTGGCGTAGTATTCCGCCGCGCGGCGCACGAAGTTCGCCCACAGGTTGCCGGGGTCGTCCAGCGGCAGGTCCAGCCCGCGCGGCACGCCCGCGCCCGGCAGGCCGTCGGTGGCCCACGCTGGCGTATGCTTGAGCAGCGCGACCACCTCACGGTCGCACTGGTTGGCGGCCTTCAGCCAGCGGTCGTCCACGTTGAGCGTGTGCCAGTCGTCGGGGCCGGTCGGCTGGTGCTGCGACCAGTCGAAGATCAGGCGCTCCCAGCCCACGCCCAGCGCGCAGGTCGCCTCCGGGAACCAGAAGCCCTCCACCACGCCGAACGGGTTGACGCGCTGCTGGGCCTGCGCGCCGGCCGCCAGCAGCGCCAGCAGGCTTAACACAACGATCGCTGGCCAGCGCCGCGCCCTCACGCTTCACCTGCCGCTTTGATGTCCAGCACCAGCAGTTGCAGCGAACGTTTGCCGTTCCATTCGTTCATGTCAAGCTGGCAGACAATGTCCACCACGTCGGGCAGGCTGTCGGCGCGCTCCCCCAGCCGGAAGCCGATCGCGTCCAGCGGCGGCTGGCCGGCGCGCGCCAGCTTCAGCTTGAGGTGCTGCCCGTCCACGCCCACCGTGCGCCGCTCCGCCAGCCGGACGCCGCGCACCACCAGCGCCGGCTTCTCGCTGCTGTGCCCGGTCGGCTCAAGCTGCTGCAGCTCCTCCCACAGCGCCTCAGTGAGCACCGCCAGCTCCACCTCGGCGTCGTACTCAAGCACGCGCTGCGGCGGATCAACCGCAAACACGGTATCGGCGGCGGCTTCGAGGTGCGCCTTCAGCGCCGGGATGTTCTCGTTGACGACCGTCAGGCCCGCCGCCTGCGCGTGGCCGCCGTGCCGCACCAGCAGGTCGCCGACCTGGTCCAGCGCCGCCGTGATGTCGAACTGCGGGATGCTGCGGCACGACGCGCGGCTTTCGTCCTCGCCCAGCTCCAGCACTACCGCCGGTCGGTAGAATTCTTCAACCAGCCGCCCCGCCACCAGCCCCACGATGCCGGGCGAAAATTCGCCCTGGGCGAAGATCAGCGGCGCGTCCTCGATGCCATCAGCCTCAAGCTGGCTGCGAATCGACTCCTGGGCGGCGCGCGTCAGCCTCTGCCGTTCAACGTTGAGGGCTTGCAGCGCCTGCGCCAGCGGCAGCGCGGTTTCGTCATCCGGCGCCGCCAGCAGCTCATACGCCAGCATGGCGCTGTCCAGCCGCCCCGCCGCGTTGATGCGCGGCCCCAGCGCGAACCCAATATCTTCCGCCGTGACGCTGCCCGGTTTGACGTCCGCCACCTCCAGCAGCGCCCGGATGCCGGGCCGCTGCGCCCGGTTGAGCGCGGCCAGCCCCAGCCGCACCAGCGCGCGGTTTTCGAGCCGGTCCAGCGGCGCGAGATCCGCCACCGTGCCGATAGCGACCAGGTCCTGCACGCTTTCCAGGGCCTGACGGATCAGGCGCTGGCGTTCCGCTGGCGGCGTATGGTCTTTGTATCGCAGTTGCAGCAGGGCGCTGGCCAGCTTGTAGGCCACGCCTACCCCCGCCAGCATATCTTCAGGATACCGGCAGTCATCCTGTTTAGGGTTTACAACGGCATACGCTTTCGGAATCTCCGGCCCGATCGAGTGGTGGTCGGTGACGATCATCGTCAGGCCGGCGGCGCTGCCGTCGTCCACCTCCTGCACCGAGCGAATGCCGCAGTCCACCGTCACGACGATTTTCGCGCCGTCCGCCGCCAGCTTTCTGAGCGCCTCGCTGTTCAGGCCGTAGCCTTCATCAACGCGGTGCGGGATGTACGGCTGCGCGTCCGCGCCCAGGCCGCGCAGCACCTCAACCAGCAGCACCGTTGATGTAACGCCGTCGGCGTCAAAATCGCCGTAGATGACGATTGGCTCGCGGCCTTTGATCGCCGCCAGCAGCCGCACAGCGGCCCGGCGCACACCCTTCATTTCGGTCTCTGGCCGCAGCGGGTTGTGCTGTGTGATCCTGGCGTTCAGGAACTTTCCCGCTGCTTTGGGGTCGCTCTCCCCCCGGTTATACAGCACCTGCGCCAGCACGGGACTCATGCCGGCGTAAGCCTGCGCTTTTTTCGGGTCTAACGGCTGGCGGCGCGGCTGCCACCGGCGATCAAGCGTGGACATAGGCGAACACACGGTCTACAATAAGAGGCGCGCAGCGCTGATACTATCATGTCACCGGGGCCGGCACAAGCGGCCCAGGGAGGGATTGTGGCCCGCATTGTGTTTATGGGCACGCCGGGCTTCGC
>CAZDVL010000257.1:0-2230 GCA_964508745.1 uncultured Anaerolineaceae bacterium
AGCTGGGTCGCCACGTTGATTTTGCACAGCCCCAGGCGGATGCCCGCCGCGATATGTTCGTTGGTGACGCCGGACGAGCCGTGCAGCACCAGCGGGACGCTGACGGCGGCGCGGATGGCGGCCAGCCGCTCCAGGTCGAGCGTCAGGTGTTTTTCGGTGGCGGCGTGCACCGAGCCGACGGCGATGGCCAGCACGTCCACGCCGGTGGCCTCGACAAAGGCGGCGGCGTCGGCAGGGCTGGTGTGTTCGCCGCTGAGGTCAATGTGCCCGCCGCTGTCGGGCTTGGGCACGGCGCCGACTTCCGCTTCGATGCAGACGCCGGCGGCGTGCGCCAGCGCGCGCAGGCGGCGCGTCACCTCGATATTCTGCGCCAGCGGCAGGTCGCCGCCGTCGAACATCACCGACGTGAAGCCGAGCGCGACCGCCTGGACGACTTCATCGGCGCTGGCGTGGTCCAGATGCAGCGCCACCGGCACGTCTACGCTGTGGGCCGCTGTCTGGCCGATGTGCGCCATGTAGCGCAGGCCGAGCGTCTCGCTGCCGCCGCCGACGTATTGCAGCGCGCGGTGGCTGATCTGCACGATGGCCGGCGCGCGCTCGGCCTGGGCGGCCTGCACGATGGCCTGCACCTGCTCCAGCGTGTTGGCGTTGAACGCGCCGATGGCGAAGCCGCCGCGCTGCGCCTGCTGAAGCCAGGGTCGCGGGTTAACAAGCGTCATGGCTGCGCTCCTGTGTCCGGGTACAGTATGATTTTGCGGTGGGGGAACTGGTGCGCGGCGATGCGCGCGAACACGTCCGGCGCGGCGGCCAGCGGCAGACGGTGCGAGATCATGGTGTCCATGTCGAGGCTGCCGTCGGCCAGCGCCTGCACGGTGTCGGTCCACTCGTGGCCGGGGAAGGGCGCCGAGTAGGACATGAAGCAGCCGATGAGCCGCAGCTCGCGGCGCATCAGGTCCTCGATAAAGGACATCGGCAGGCTGGCGTCAAGCGGCTGGTTGCCGCCGCAGATGACCGCGCCGCGCGGGCGCGTCAGCGCGATGGACTGCGCCAGCGCGGCGGGCGCGCCCGCCGCCTCCAGCGTGATGTCCACGCCGTCGCCGGCCAGCCGGCGCACCTCGGCGCGCAGGTCGTCGCGCTGCGGGTTGAGCGTGACGTGCGCGCCCAGCGCGCGCGCCGTCTCCAGGTTGGCGTCGTTGATGTCGGTGCAGATGATGAGCGCCGCCCCCAGGATGCGCAGCCACTGCACCGTCATCAGGCCGATGGACCCCGCGCCCAGGACGACGGCGGACTGGCCGGCCTCAAAAGCGCCCAGCGCCAGCATGTGGCGGGCGACGGTCGCCGGCTCGATCAGCGCCGCGTGCTCGAACGGCACGCTGTCTGGCAGCAGCAGGGCGCTGCGCTGCGGCAGCTCGACATAGCCGGCGAAGCCGCCGTGCTGGCGCGAGCCGATGAACGAATAGCGGTGGCAGGCGGAATAGTGCCCGGCCTGGCACTGTTCGCACGCAAAGCAGGGCACGAGCGGGATCACCGCCGCGCGCCGCCCGACCAGCGCGGCGGGCACGCCGTCGCCCACCGCCGCGATCACGCCGGCGCACTCGTGGCCCAGGATCAGCGGGTACATGCGGTGGCCTTTGGTATAACGCGCGATGTCTGAGCCGCAGATCGAGACCGCCGCCACCCGCAGCAGCAGGTGGCCCGGCTGCGGCGCGGGGGTCGGCGCGCTGGCCGAGTAGGTGAGGACGCCCTGATTTTCGAGAACGACGGCTTCCATAGGTTCCTTTCGCGTTAAAACGCTGGCGGCGTGTGCGCCTGCAGCGCGGCGGCCAGCGCGTCGAAGTCGGCCAGCAGGCGGCGCGACAGGCCGCGATAGACGGCGAACAGGTCGTTGTAGAGCGCGTGGCGCTGGGGCGACGGCTCATAGCGCTGGCGGTTAGGCAGCAGCCGTTCGACGCAGGCCGCGGCGTCGTCCACCAGGCCGACGGCCTGTGCGGTCAGCGCGAACAGGCCGAGCGTGTGGCCGCCTTCGCCGCCGTCGGCGCGGCGCGCCACGACGAACGGCTGGCCGTAGATGTCGGCCTTGATCTGGTTCCAGACGGCGCTGCGCGTGGCACCGCCAGAGCCAAGATACTCGCTGATCTGGACGCCGTGTTCGGCGGCGGTGCGAACGTTGTCGAGCACGGCGAAGGCGCAGCCCTCCATGATGGCGCGCAGCAGGTCGGCGCGGGTGGTG
>CAZDVL010000257.1:2330-3842 GCA_964508745.1 uncultured Anaerolineaceae bacterium
CGTGGTGCGAAAAGATCAGGCGCGGCTCGACGACCACGCGCGCCAGGCTGACGGCCATGCCGCCGGCCTGCCCGCCCTGCTCGTTGGTCTGGCCGGGGCGCGTCACGCCCGCGCCCAGCGCGCCGGCGGCCGCGTCCAGGCAGCCGGCGATCACCGGCGTGCCCGCCGCCAGGCCGGTTTCGGCGGCGGCGCGGGCGGTCACGCCCCCGACGATTTCGGAGCAGGCGCACAGCGGCGGCAGCTTTTCCAGCGGCACGCCGACGCGCGCGGCGGCGGCGGCGTCCCAGCGCTGGCCGGCGATGTCGAAGAAGTGATAGCCGTAAGCCTGCGTGTAGTCGCAGGTGAGCGTGCCGGTCAGGCGGGCGGTGATGAAGCCGGAGGCGGTCAGGAAGCAGCGCGCGGCGTCGAACACGCCCGGCTGGTGGCGCCTGAGCCACAGCAGCTTGGGCGTGATGTAGGCCGGGTCAAGCGGGTTGGCGGCCAGCCGCACCAGCGCGTCGGCGTCGGGCAGGGCGCGCAGCCAGTCGGTCTCGGCGCCGGCGCGCCGGTCCAGCCAGATGAGCGCCGGCGCGAGCGGGTTGAGGTCGCGGTCCACGGGCAGCAGCGTCCAGCCGACGCCGTCCACGCCGACGCCCGCCACGTCGCCGGGCGCGGCGCCGCCGCGCGCCAGCGCCTCGCGGGCTGTCGCGCAGACGGCCTGCCACCAGGTGTCGCCGTCAATTTCGGCCCACAGGGGCTGGTCGCGGCGCAGCGCGTAGGCCTGCGCGGCCTCGGCCAGCAGCGCGCCGTCCGCGCCCCAGAGGGCCGTTTTGACGCTGGACGTGCCCAGGTCAACCGTGAGGATACAGCGGCGCGCGGTCATCGGCACACCTCAGGCGGGCGTGATCGCGCCGGTCACGTCCCACAGGTCTTCCCAGGTCTGGTTGTCCTTCCACAGGAACACCTGTCCTTTGATCAGGCGGCAGTTTTTGTCGATGCTGGCGATGGCGCGCATGTCGTCGTCGGTCAGCGGCGCGCTGACGGCGGCGCGCAGGTTCGCCAGGTACTGGCTGCGCTGGGTCGAGAAGGGGATGGGAACCTGGCCGCGCTGCACCGCCCACTGGATGCACACGACCGCCGGGTGCACGCCCAGCCGTTCGGCGATGCGGACGATCACCGGGTCCTCGATGTCAACCGTGTCGTCGTCGGTGCGGTCGCGGTCGGGGCGGCTGGGCGAGCCGATGGGCGAAAAGCCGATCGGCACGACGCCGTTTCGCAGCGTGAAGTCGAACAGCGCCGGCTGCTGGAAGTGCGGGTGCAGCTCCATCTCGTTGGCCGCCGGTTTGATGTCGGCGTCGCGCAGCACCAGCTCCAGCTTGGGAATGGTCATGTTCGACGTGCCGATGTGGCGCACCAGGCCCATGCTGACCAGCTTTTCAAGCTGGCGCCACGTTTGCATGTAGTTCTCGTGGATGTAGGGCTGCGCGTGCGGGTCGCGCGAGGACACGTCCACGCCGGGCGCGTGGTAGTTGG
>CAZDVL010000258.1:0-3838 GCA_964508745.1 uncultured Anaerolineaceae bacterium
GAGATCTTCCGCGCCGGCATCCAGTCGGTCGAAAAAGGGCAGATCGAAGCTGCCCGTTCGCTGGGTATGACGTATATGCAGAATATGCGCTTTGTCGTCATCCCCCAGGCGGTGCGGCGCGTGCTGCCGCCGCTGGGCAACGACTTTGTCGCCATGATTAAAGATACGTCGCTGGTGACGATCCTGGGCGTGGACGAAATCACGCAGATCGCCCGGCGCTGGTCGGGCAGCACCTTCCTGTATCTGCAAACCTACCTGGTGCTGTCGCTGATCTACCTGACCATGACGATTCTGGGGTCCCTGCTGGTCCAACTGCTGGAGCGCCGCCTGCGCCAGAATGAGCGCTGACGTCTACGCTGCCCTGGCCAGCCGCGCCGCTCAGCTTGTCGCGTTCGATGGCACTTCGGTTAGCCCTGGGTCAGGTTCCGCGCCGGCGCCCGCCGGCATGGCCGCCTGTCCCCGCCGGTTCAGCGCCGGCAGCGCGACATAAAATGTCGTCCCCACCGTCGGCTCGCTGTGCAGCCACACGCTCCCGCCGTGACTGTCCACAACCGCCCTGACCAGGCTCAGCCCCAGGCCGGACCCGCTGATGTGCTCGGTGCCGGCCTGCCGCCCGCGGAAGAAACGGTCAAACACGCGCGCCTGCAGCTCAAGCGGGATGCCAATGCCCGTGTCAGCGACGGCCAGGACAACCAGGTCCCCCCGCCCTTCGGCTGTGACCCGCACCCTGCCCCCCGCCGGCGTGAATTTAATCGCGTTCTCGACCAGGTTGACCAGCGTGCGCTTGATCTGTTCGGGGACGCCGAGGAAATCCGGCGTGTCCGCCGCCGTGGCCCACGTCAGCGCGATCTGGCTCTCGGCTGACATCTGCCGCAGCTCGTCCGCCGCGCTCTCCACAATGTCGGCGGCGCGGCAGATTTCCTTGCTGACAATGCCGCTGCGAATGCGCTCCAGGTCCAGCGTGCCGTTAATAATGCGGTTCATGCGCTCAAGCTGCTTGCCAATCACCGACATCGACTCTTCGGCGTCGTCCGTTAGCTGCTCGCTCAGGTCGTCGCGCAGCAGTTCGAGGTTCGCCATCGCGGCCTGCAGCGGGTTCTTGAGGTCGTGGCTGGTCATCCGCACCATCTCGCTTTTAAGGCGGTCCAGTTCCTTGAGCTGGGTGATGTCGTTGAGGACCGCCACCCAGCCGCTGGTGCGCGGCCCGCCCAGGCGCGCCAGATGGCACAGGTACACCTGGCCGTTGATCGCGATCTCGTACACGTGCGCCCGGTCGCGCCGCAGATCGCGCAGCGCCCTCCGGTAGCTGTCCGGCAGCGCGCCAGCCGGCAGCAGCCCGCTGATCGGCTGGCCGCGCGCGGTGTCAGGAATGTTGAAAAGCTGCCGGGCAGATGGATTCGCCAGGATCAGCTCCAGGCGGCGGTTCACGGCAATAACCGGGTTTTCGGTGCTCACCAGCACCGTCTCTAGCTGGCTGCGTGCGGTTTCAACCTCGTGCGTCAGCGCCTCCTGGTCAGCGAAAAGCTGGCTGTGCGCGATCGCGACGGCCGCCTGCCCGCCCAGCAGCTCTAACAGATGCACGTCGTCGCGGCTGAAAAGCCGCCCCTGCTGGCCGGCGATCACCATCAGCACGCCGATCACAGAGCTGCCATACTTCAGCGGCACACAGATCACCGAGC
Organism: uncultured Anaerolineaceae bacterium; assembly: GCA_964508745.1. Lineage (GTDB taxonomy): Bacteria > Chloroflexota > Anaerolineae > Aggregatilineales > Phototrophicaceae > DAOTWC01. Next base: position 1,680 of record CAZDVL010000258.1, read on the forward strand.
CGAACGTCTCGTGCGCCAGCGGCAGGTCGTGCTCCTCGCGCCAGTCGCGCCGGTAGTTCTCCACAAAAATAGACTGGTGGCTCTCCGCCACCCGCCCGGCGATGCCCTGGCCCGGTTTCGTGCGCAGGCCAATAAACTGGCGCGGCAGGTTGTAAACCGTCGCCAGCCGCAGGTCCTCCGGCGTGGTCAGAAAGATGGCGGCGCCGTCCGCGTCCAGCCAGCCCACCGCCTGGACCGCGATCTGGTTCAGCACCGTGTCCAGCGCGATCTGGCTGGTGATCGCCAGGCTGACGCGGTGCATCGCCTCGATCTGCGTGATGCGCTCCGAAAGCGGCGTGATAATTTCCTTGCGCAAAATCGCGAAGCTGATGATCAGCGCCGCCAGCGAGCTGATGTTGATTGACAGCGACACCACGCGCAGTTCCGGGTTCAGCAGGCCGATCGTCTGGCCCACGACAAACAGCAGGATGCCGCCGACCAGCCCGCGCGAGCGGATTTTCCGCCGGTAGCGCCACGCCAGAAAGAACGTTGCCGAATCAAAAAACAGGTAAAACAACGCCGACAGCGGCTGCGGCTGGTAGGCGAACGCGCCGATCTCGGAGAACTCATAGCTCACCGGCGCGCCGCGCGCCAGCAGCACCACCTGATACAGCGTGATCAGGCCCAGCGCGCTGAACGCCAGCGGCCGAAAACGGCGCGTCTGCACCCCCACCAACGCTGCCGTGAGCATGTAAATCGCAATCGCCGAGCCGGTGAAACCCAGGTTGATCACGCCGATCGCCGCGTTGACCGCGGACTGCGGCGCGGCCAGCAGCAAAAACACCTGCGTCAGCAGCGACCCGATATTCCACAGCATCACCATCAGCAGGAAAACCGCGAAAAACTGGTTGAGCGCCTTGCGCGAGTCCTGCCACAGCGCGATCAGCAGAAAGCTGAACGCGATCGCCAGTGTGAGGCCGTTAAAGATCAGCGTGACGGAGCTGCTAAGCGACATCGCCATGCGCTGTCAGCAGTCTAATCAACCTTTGGGAAGGCGGGGGTTTGCTTCTCGAAGCGGTAGCCGACGCGATGTTCGGTCAGGATATACGTCGGGCTGGCGGCGTCAGGCTCGATCTTGCGCCTTAGCTGGCTGATGTATACGCGCGGGTAGTAAATATCGTCAATATATTCGTGCCCCCACACCTGTTCCAGCAGCGCCCGCTGCGACACCACCCGGCCGGCGTTTTCCAGCAGCACCGCCAGCAGCTTGAACTCGGTCGGAGTGAGGTGGATGCGCCGCCCGTCCACATGGACGTGGCGCCGGTGTAAATCAACGTTGAGGTAGCCGTCGTTGTAGCCCTGCTCCGTCTCCGCCATGCCGATCTGCACGCGCCGCAGCAGCGCCTGGATCCGTGCCACAAATTCGTTCAGCCCCACCGGCTTAATCAGATATTCGTCCGCGCCGGCGCTCAGCCCTTCGATGATGTCGTCCTCGGTGATGGCCTGGGCCGACAGCATCATCACCGGCGTGTCGGCCACCTCGCGGATGCGCCGGCACACGGTCAGGCCGTCCATCTCGCCCGGCATGACAATGTCCAGCACCACGATGTCCGGCCGTTCGACGTGAAATGCCCGCAGCCCGTCCAGCCCGTCGCCGCACAGCACCACTTCAAAATTCTCGCGCCGCAGCTTCCGCCCCAGCGCGTCACGGATGGCCGCTTCGTCGTCAACAATAAGCACTTTCATAAGAAATAGTGTAGCATTGTGTCATTTAGGCCACAAGTGCCTTGCGCAGGTGGTATGGCGTGCAGCGGCCGTCAGGTTACAGCGCGCCAGGGCGCCTATAATGGAATTGTGGTGGTTTGCGTTCACACAGGAAGAGGTTGCGCGCATGGTCCGGTCAAAGAAACTGTTTTCCGCTGTTCTGCTGCTGCTGGCAGGGATGACAGCCTTACTAGTCAGCGCCTGCAACCTGACGAGCACGCCGCAGCAATCCATCGACACGACCGATGTGCCCACCACAACAGTGCTGCCCACGCGCACCAGCGGCGCGCCAACGCCTGTCACGGTTACGGCGCTCCCCAGCTTCCCCACCCAGATCGTCCCGGGGTCAACGCCGGTCGTAATTCTGCCGCCCACCTCCCTGCCCTTCCCCACCAGCACGCCGCTGCCGATCAGTA
>CAZDVL010000259.1:0-3828 GCA_964508745.1 uncultured Anaerolineaceae bacterium
CGGGCGGCGCGGGCGACCAGGCGCGCGGCCTGCGCGCCAGCCCCGCCGGGCATTTTCTGCTGGCGCAGATGGTCGCGCACCTGGAACACCCCGCCTGACGGCGGCGCGGCTACATCGTCTGCGCCAGCAGCGGCGCGACCGCCACCGGCTGGCCGCCGTTGTGGGCAGACTGCCGCGCCGCTTCCATCACGCAGACCGTGGCCAGCCCCTCGTCGAGGTTGGGCGAGTAGGCGCGGTTTTCGATCAGCGCCAGCGCGAAGTATTCGGCGTAGTTGGCGAACTCGCCGTAGTGCATCCCATGCACCTCGTTGTTGAAGTAGTAGGCGCGCTGGCTGTAGAGATAGTCCTCTTTGATCTCCGCGCCGTCCGGGCGCGTGCGCAGGTGGCGCATGTCGTGGTACTGCGCCAGGCTGGTGCCGTCCGCGCCGTACAGCAGCAGTTCGATGCAGTTGCGCGCGGAGGGCAGCTCGTGCAGGCCATAGTGCCCCAGCACCCGGCCGAGGCGCCCGTCGGCGGTGCGCAGGTTGACGGTGTAAATATCGTAGGAGCGCGCGCCCCAGCGCCGGGCGAGGGCGGACTGCGCGCCGAAGGCGCTCACCTCAGCGACCGGCCCCAGATACCACGACGCCAGGTCCAACGGGTGGCTGAGGCCCAGGAAAGCCCAGTCGGTGGCGTTGGCGGCCCAGGCGCTTTTTTCGTAGAACCAGTCCATGCGGTGGATGTAGTGCGCGTCGAGCAGCTCCAGCGCGCCGAACTCGCCGGCCTCGTAGGCGGCGCGCTGGCGGCGGAACGGCTCGAAAAAGCGCGTGCTCTGGCCCACCAGCAGGCATTTCCCGGTGCGCCGGGCGGCCGCGCGCAGGCGGGGCGCTTCCTCCAGCCGGTTGACCAGCGGCTTGGTGCAGATCACGTGCTTGCCGGCCTCGAAGGCGCGGACGATGTGCTCGGCGTGGTCCTGGTCCGGCGTGTAGATAGCGACAATGTCCACGTCGTCGCGGCGCAGCAGGGCGTCGTAGTCGGTGGTGTAGAAGATGTCCGGCTGGTCGCGGCGGGCCTCGCTGAGCTTGTCGGGGTTGAGGTCGCAGGCGGCGACGGCGCGGACATGCGGCGCGCGGTAGTGGGTTTCGGTGGGGCTGCCGACGACCGCCGGGATGGGCAGGTTCAGCGTCCTCAGCAGCGTGCGCCCTTCGTGCAGCCCTACAATGCCAATGCCTAAAACAGTCATCAGTTGTCAGCTTTCGGTCGTGTTCAGCGCGATGATACGGCGCTATTGTAGCGCACGCCGCCCGCAGACACAGGTTTGGATATTGAACCCTTTGTCTATATAATTAGGCAACGGCATAGACAAATAGGTATATAGATGATGGCTGCGATGACCCCCCGGCAGCGGATGCTCACGGCGCTCGAAGGCGGCCAGCCGGACCGCCTGCCGGTGACCACTCACCACGTGATGCTGGCGTTCCTCAACCGGTATCTGCGCGGCGTGTCGTATCACGAATTTTTCGACACGTTCGGCCTGGACGCGATCACCTGGACGGTCCCGTACAAACCGGACGCCAGCAAGGGCGAATATTTCGACCCCAGCCAGACGTACATTCACCCGCTGGACCACACCCACCGCGTCGTGTCGGACAACTGGCGCATCGAGACGGAGACGCTGCCGCACCCAGAGTACCACAGCGTCCGCTACAGCTTTGTGACGCCGAAGGGCACGCTTTCGATGGTGCTGCAGGGCAACCAGTACACCGACTGGGTGCTGGAGCCGCTGATCAAAGAGAAGCGCGACATCGAGCTGATCGCCGAGTTTGTCACTCACCCGAAGGTGGACGTGGAGGCCGTCAACCGGACGGCGGAGGCGTTCGGCGAGCGCGGCCTGGTGCGCGGCCACATCTGCTATTTCGACGTGTACGGCCAGCCGGGCTGCTGGCAGGACGCGGTTGAGCTGGTCGGGACGGAGCGCCTGATCTACGAGACGTTCGACGACCCGGAGTGGGTACACGAGCTGATTCGCATCCTGCAGGCGCGCAAAAAGACGTTTATCGAGTCGCTGGTGGGCGCGCGCTATGACCTGCTGGAGCTGGGCGGCGGGGCGGCGTCCGCCACTGTGATCTCGCCGCGCATCTTCGACGAGTTTGTCGCGCCCTACGACGGTGAGCTGATCGAGATGGCGCACCGCGCCGGCCAGCGCATCGTGTACCACACCTGCGGCGGCATGATGCCGTTTCTGGAGCGCATCGCCGCGATGCGGCCAGATGCGATGGAGACGCTCACGCCGAAGGACATGGGCGGCGATATGCGGCTGGCGGAGGCGAAGGCGCGCATCGGCGGCCAGGTGTGCATGATCGGCGGCTTCGACCAGTTCCATTTCTTCACCGGCTGCACGCCAGAGCAGACGCGCGCCGAGGTGCGGCGCTGTTTCGCGGAGGCCGGGCCGGGCGGCGGCTACATCCTCAGCCCGTCGGACCATTTCTTCGACGCTGACCTGGAGCTGCTGGCCGCTTTTGCGGACGAGGCGCGGCGCTGTGCTTATTCATAAGCCGGAAACCATCGAAATTGGCGTGCCCATTGACGAGATCGAGGCGCGGCGCGAGCGCGTGCAGACGGCCAAGCGCTTCGGCACGCCGGACCGCGTGCCGGTGATCCCGGCCATCGCCCACCGGCTGCTGGTGCCGCAGGTTGGCGTGCGCTTCCGCGACTATTATGCCGACCCTGAGACGATGCTGCGCACGCAGATCGTGGCGCAGAAGTGGCTGATGGAGAACATCGCCACCGACGCCCACTCGATCACCGGCGCGTGGGTCGGCGCGTGGACGGACTTTCAGAACACATTCGAGGCGGGCAGCCTGGGCTGTGAGGTGACTTTCCCCGACGACGACATCCCCTGGGTCGGCCCCGGCTGGGTGAAAACTGCCGACGACCTGCGCCGGCTGGAGGCGATGGACTTCGTGCACAGCGGCATCAACGCGCGGCAGATCGCCTACCGCCGCGCCATGATGGCCGTCGCGGAGAAGTACCCGGTGCGCTTTCAGGGCGGGCCGGTGTTTTACCCCGGCGAGAACCCGTCGCTGACGCACACCTCCGACGGGCCGTTCGGCGTGGCCGGCGACGTGATGGGCCAGACGGAGCTGTTCACCGCCGTCTACGGCGACCCGGATTTCGTGCGCGAGCTGCTGCGCATCGTGACCGACAAGCTGATCGCCTGGCTGGATTTCTGCTGGGAAGAGGAACAGCTTCCGGCGCGCGACTTCGCCTGGACGGACGACCTGGCGGTGTCGCTGTCGGCCAAGTCGTACCGCGAGCTGGTGCTGCCGGAAGAAAAGCGGCTGCGCTTCCATTTCGACGGCTGGCTGAGCCTGCACATGTGCGGCAAGGCCGACCACCTGCTGCAAACGTTCGTCGAGGACTTGCAGATCAACGAGTTTCAGGGCTTTGGCTACCAGGTCAACCTCGACCGGGTGGCCGCGGTGATGGGCGGGCGCGTGGTGCTGGTGGGCAACGTGGACCCGATGCTGATTCACCTCGGCACGCCGGAGCAGATTCGCGCGGCCACGCGCAATGTGATCGAGAAGCTGGCGCACTTCCGCGGCCTGATCATCCAGGACGGCAGCAACATCCCGCCGGGCACGCCGCTGGAGAACATCAACGCCATGATGGAGGCGGCCAGGCTGTACGGACGCTACACGGGGTAAACGGCTGACGGTCGGCGGCTAAACACCAGCGCCACCCCTCTCCGGCTTAACGACCGGGGAGAGGGGCGGCTATCAGGGGTAGATCAACCCCTATCCCCGGCCCTGACCCCTATCCCCGGCCCTGACCCCTATCCCCGGCCCT
>CAZDVL010000260.1:0-3783 GCA_964508745.1 uncultured Anaerolineaceae bacterium
GTAACGACCTGCTGATTATGCTGATCCTGTTCGTGCCGGGGTTCCTCGTGCTGGTCCTGCTGGGGACATACCCCCTGCTAAACATCGCGAGCCTGGCGTTCCAGCAGCGGTCGCTGTTTGATCTGACCGGAATCTGGGTAGGGCTGGACAACTTTCGGATCGTATTGTCCTCGCCGATATTCTGGGAGGCGCTCAAGAACGGCCTGGTCCACACGCTGACCACCGTGCCGCTCCAGGTGGTGCTGGGGCTGGCGATCGCGATGCTGCTTAACCAGCGCTTTCCAGGGCGCAATGTCTTTCGCGGTTTTCTGCTGTTCAGCTATGTGGTGCCCACCGCCGTCGCCGCGCTCATCTGGCGCTTTATGCTCAGCGACAGCGTGGGCATCCTTTACCACGCGGTGCGCAGTTCCGGCCTGCCCATTCCCAACACCTGGTTTGCCTCAACCGCGACCGCCATGCCCACCGTCATCATGATTACCGTGTGGAAGTTCTTCCCCTTTATGGTGATTAACTTTCTGGCCGGCCTGCAAAGCATCGATGAACAACTGCGCGAGGCCGCCAGGGTGGACGGCGCCAACCGCTGGCAGGTTTTTGTCCACATTACGCTGCCCATGCTGATGCCGATTATCGCGATCACAACGCTGCTGCGCTTTGTGTGGACGTTCAACAACTGGGAGGTGATCGCGCTGCTGACCGACGGCGGCCCGTTGAACTCGACCCAGACGCTGCCGCTGCTGATTTATGACACCATGTTCCGCGAGTTCAGCATTGGCCGCGCTGCCGCGCTGTCGCTGCTGACGATGGTCGTGCTGATCGTTGCCATGTTCGGGTTTATGTGGGTTTACCGGCGCGCAGAGGACAAACTGCAATGAGCGCTTCGACTGTTGCACGCCCACGCTTCAGCCCGCAGTTACAAACGCGCCTGCGCCATTACAGCAGCAGCCTGTCCGCGCTTGCTCTGGCTGTTGCCGTCATGCTGATACTCGGCCTGCCGCTGTTTTACATGCTGGTAAGCTCGTTCAAGCCCGCGCCCGACATGTATCGCACCCCGCCCGCCTTCTTCCCGACACAATGGACGTTGAATTCGTACCAGGAACTCATCAACGTCTCGAATGTCCCGCGCGCGTTCCTCAACGGCCTGATTGTCTCGTCGCTGGCGTCGGGCCTGGGCGTCGCGCTCAGCATCGGGCTGTGCTACACCGTCACCCGCTACCGGATGCCCGGCCTGCGCTTCTTCACCTATCTGATTCTGCTGGTATACATCATGCCGCACATCCTGCTGGTGATCCCGATCTACACCTTATGGGCGCGGCTGGGCCTGACTGAAGGTGTGATACCGCTGGCGATCACGCACGTGTCGTTCACGCTGCCGTTCGCCGTGTGGATGATGCGGTCATACTTTGCTGCTGTCCCGCTGGACCTGGAGGCGGCCGCTATGGTGGACGGCGCGACGCGCGCCCAGGCGTTCCTGCTGGTGGTGCTGCCGCTGACACGCCCTGGCATCATCGCCACGTTTATCTTCACGTTCATTCTGTCGTGGAATGAGGTGTTGTTCGCGTCCATCTTTGCTGTTTCAGAAAGCAGCATGGTTATTTCCAGCGCCCTGAAAATGATTCTGGGCGAACAGAGTGGCTTCTATTCCTGGGGCATGGTGAATGCATCTGGCGTGATTGCCACTGTCCCGGTGCTGATCCTGTTTGCATTCATCCAGCGCCATCTGGTAGCCGGTTTCACCACTGGCGCAGTTAAAGGCTGATCTGTCCACGGGGTGAGAGGAGAACGTCCATTGCACGATGATCGCACAGCGCACACGCACATCGCATTTCTGTCTGTGAAAGTCCTTAGGAGAAATGAGAATGGCTAGCAATAACAGGCACTTAAGCCGGCGCGATTTCCTGAAGATGACCGCCGCTGGCGGCGCAGGACTCGCTTCGTTGTCCGGTGGGCTGTCGCACCTGCTGGCGCAGGATGATATCGCCTATCTGCGTTTCCTGACGCAGGAAGTTGACCCGCCGCAGGTCGAGGCGCACCGCCGCAATATCCGCGCTTTTGAGGCGCTCCACCCAAATATCCGCATCGAGCTTCAGCTTACGGGCGCAGAGCAGATCGTCGAGCGCATGATCGCTTCGCTCACCTCCGGCGTGTCGTCGCTGGACGTGCTGCAGCCCAACCCAGCGACCGCGCTGGGCGTGGCAGCGCGCGACCAACTGCTGCCAATTGACGATCTGGTCGAAGAGCTGGGCGGGGACGAGTTTTTCTACGGCAACAGCGTCATGAAGCTTAACGGCGCGCGCTATGGCGTTCCCTTCGGCGGCGGCGTGGTGATGTTCTGGTATCGGCAGGACCTGTTCGAGCAGGACGGCATCGCCGTGCCGACGACCTGGGAAGAGCTGGAGGCGGCAGCGCAGCACTTCACCCGTTCCGTCAACCCGAATTCGCCCACCGAGTACGGCATCAGCCTGCCGTTCAGCAAGCACCAGTCCACCAACTTTATCTGTTCGCCGTTCTGGTGGGCGCTGGGCGGCGACTACTTCGACAAGGACCTGAACATCACTTTCGAGGACGATACCACAGTCGAGTTTCTTGACTGGTACGCCAGCATGTATCCGTACACGTCACCGTCCGCGACCGGCTGGGCGTGGGGCGATCTCATCAACACCTTCCTGTCAGGGCAGACCGCCATGACGATCTACCTGGGGCGCGTGCTCAGCCGTGTGTACATGAACGCGCCCGATCTGATCGGCAAAGTGGGCGTGTTCCCGTACCCCAAACGTGTCCTCCAGGTCACCGAGGATGACCCGAATTACCTGGTCATCAACGCCAGCACGCCCCACCCTGACGCCGCTAAGGAATGGGTTAAGTTCCTGGTCACCGGCGATGCCGCCAACGACTTCCTGTGCACCGTTCCCGGCCACCTGCCGCCCGCCACGCGCGACCAGCAGACGTGGTGGGATCAGGACGTGACCGGCTGCGCGATGCTGGACGAGAATCCAGAGATCAAGCGGCTGATCGGCGAGGCAGTCGAATACGCTTACTTCCCGGTGCTGAACGCCGGCGGCCCGCAGGAAGGTGTGCAGCAGGGCCTGGACCGCGTGGTAAACACCGGCGTGGCCAACCCGATGTACATGGTTCCGTCGGTCAGCGCGCTGACGATGCCCGCTGCCATTCAGGAAATGGTGCTCAACGGCCAGTCTGCACGCGACGCGATGATGACCGTCCTGCCGGAGCTGGAGCAGGCCGTTAACCAGATGAAAACTGAGATTGGCTGGGGGAGCTAGAGCCTGCATTTTACTGGCGGGTTGGGCAGGCACAAACTGCCCAACCCGCCGCCTCAGGACACGGCGGCGGCGAACGCTGGCCAGCCATAGGTTTGTCTTAAATATGCCTATAGCCATAAATGCCTGGAAAGGTAATAATTGCCTGTGTCCTGAAGTCTGAAAACCGGGCATTCTCGCAGCGCCTGCCAGCAGCGCAGGCGGCGCGGTGGGCCGCAGAATGGGTGAGCAGAATGGCGAATACGGCACTTGATGCGCAGACCGACGACCGCCCCCTGGTGGTTTCGGTAGAACGTACCCTGATTATCCTCAATCTGATTGCTACCAGCCCGGATGGTATGGGCACGCGCGAGATCAGCTATACGCTCGGCTACGGCGCAGGCACCGTCCAGAAAATCCTCAACACGCTGCTGGTGCACGAGTATGTAACCAAGCGCCCCGGAACCGATAAGTATGTGCTCGGTATCGGGGCTATTCGCCTGGCCAACCTGATTCTGGCGCAGTCCGA
>CAZDVL010000261.1:0-3772 GCA_964508745.1 uncultured Anaerolineaceae bacterium
ATCTCTGACGACGGGCGCACGCTGTGGGCCGTGAACCTGTTCAACAACACGCTCAACCGCATTGACGTGATCTCCGCCGCCGGCGCGAACCCGACGGCGGGCGGCCTGGCGTCGTTCCCGATCCCCACCCCGGCCAACTGCCCCGCCGCCGACATGCGCCCCTTCGCCGCCCAGTTCGAGGACGGCCAGGTGTATGTGGGCGCGGTCTGCTCGGCGGAGAGCAGCAACAATGCCGCTAACCTGCGCGCCTACGTCTACTCGTTCGACCCGGCCAGCAGCAGCTTCGCGCTGCGCCTGGAGCTGCCGCTCAACTTCGACCGCGGCTGCACCGACGACACCACTAATCCCAACTGCCTGACCGAGCTGCCGGCGGACTGGAACCCCTGGCGCAGCACCTTCGGCGGCTTCACCGACCCCACCGCCGGCACGCAGACCGTCCTCGTCTACCCGCAGCCCTGGCTGACCGACATCGAGTTCGACAACGGCGACATGCTGCTGGGCTTCCGCGACCGCAACGGCGACCAGGTGGGCAACCTGGCGTACAGCCCTGACCCCACCCAGGACAACAACCGCCTCTACTTCGTCATCCCGGCCGGCGACATCCTGCGCGCCTGCGCCAACGGGGCCGGCGGCTGGACGCTGGAGAACAACGGGTCCTGCGGCGGCGTCACCACCGGCGGCGTCTTCGCCGGCGGGCGGCCCCAGGGGCCGGGCCTGGGCGAGTATTACTACCAGGAGGACCTGCCCGGCTTCCACGACGAAACTTCGATGGGCGGCCTCTACCAGCTTCCCGGCCAGCCAGACGTGGCCAGCATCCACATGGACCCCATCCGCATCCCCTTCAGCGGCGACGTGCTGTTTGACGGCGGCGTTCGCTGGGACAACAACACCAGCGGCCAGATCGCGCGCGCCTACCGCATTTTCGACGGCGAGCTGGGGCAGCCGCCGTTGTTCGGCAAGGCCAACGGCCTGGGCGACATCGAAGGGCTGTGCGAGCCGGCCCCGCTGGAGATCGGCAACCGCGTCTGGTTTGACGCCAACACCAACGGCGTTCAGGACGCGGGCGAGGCCCCAATCGGCGGCGTGACCGTCAACCTGTACGACGCCAGCGGCGCGCTCGTCGCCACCACGCTGACCGACGCCGGCGGCAACTACCTGTTCAACAACGCCAACGTGCCCGGCGGCGTGCAGTTCAACACGCGCTACACCATCCGCCTGGACAACCCGGCGGACTACCAGCCCGGCGGCCCGTTGGCGAACCTGCTGCTGACCATCCCCAACGTCGGCGGCGACACCCGCGACTCCGACGGCGTGATGATCAACGGCTTCCCGACGGTGGACGTGACCACCGGCGACCCCGGCGACAACAACCACACCTACGATTTCGGCTTCAGCAATGTTGTGCCGCCGACGCCTGCTACGCCGGCAACCCCCGGCACGCCGGCAACCCCTGGCACGCCGCCAGCCCCCGGCACGCCGGCGGCCCCTGGCACTGGCGGGCTGGGCGGCAGCTTCACCAAGTCGGTGAACCCGCCGTTCGCCCAGCCCGGCGACACCGTGACCTGGACGCTGACCGCCACCAACACGGGCGGGGCCGCGCTCACCAACGCGACGATCGAGGACGACATCCCCACCGGCTTCGAGATTATCTCGGTCTCGTCCAGCCTGGGCACGGCCACCTTCAGCGGCCAGCACGTGACCGTCGCGCTGCCCACGCTTGGCCCCGGCCAGACGGTTTCGGTCACGGTGCAGACGCGGATGCTCAGCAGCGCGCCGTTCGTCGCCCTCAACTCGGCGCGCTTCGGCAGCCTGGAGGCGCAGGCGCAGGTCGTGCGCGCCGGCGAGCTGGTCGCGACCGGCGAAACGCCCTGGTGGCGCTGGGTGCTGCTGGGCGCGGTCGGCGCGCTGGTCGTCAGCGCCGGCGTGCTGATTGCGCGCCGCCGCCGCGCGGCTTAGGCTTTCGCCGCGCACGTCCCCCCGTTTGGGCGAACCTCACCCCTCCCGGCCCGATGGCTGGGGCGGGTGAGGTTTTTTTGCGCCTCACTCCGGCTCGGTGCGCGCCAGCGTGAACCCCTGGCCGTAGGCGGTGTGCCCCTGGCCGATGACGATAAAGGCGTGCTCGTCAATGCCGAACACCAGCGTGCGCAGATCGCTCACCTGCGGGCGCAGCACCGTCACAAACAGCACCGTGCGCGCCATGCCGGTGTACATGCCTGTCCCGTGCCACAGCGTGACGCCGCGCCCCAGCTCAGCGATGATGGCCTGGGCGACGGTGTCCGGGTGGTCGGTGATGATCGTCGCCGTGCGGATCGTGCTCGGCCCGTCGAGCACGAAGTCGGCTATCGTGCCGTCCACGAAGATCGCCACCATCGCGTACAGCGCGCCTTCCCAGCCGAACACCAGCCCCGCCAGCAGCACGACGACGCTGTCGGTGTAGATGTAAGTGTTGTTCAGCGACATGCCGCGGCGCTTTTGCAGGATGCGCGCCAGCGTGGACGTGCCGCCGAACGTGCCGCCGGCGCGGTAGATGAGGCCGCCGGCGATGCCGCCCAGGATGCCGCCGAACACCGCCGCCAGCAGCCGGTCGTTGGTGATGCCCTGCTGCGGAAACAGCGGCGCGGTCATGTCAATCGCCAGCGCGTACAGCACCACCGAGTACACGGTGCGCGCCACGATCTTCCAGCCGCCCAGCAGCTTGAACGCCAGCAGTTGGATGGGAATGTTGCCCAGCAGCACCACCAGGCCGATCGGCACGCCGATCCAGTGGTTGAGGATTACCGCCAGCCCGGCCACGCCGCTGGGCGCGATCGCGTATGGCTCGAAAAACAGGTTTACCGCCGCCGCCCCGATGAGCGTGCCCACTGTCAGCAGAAACAACCGTCCGGCTGTCGCCCGCCATGTGATCTTCCGCGCTGCCTGTATCACCGTTTGCTCTCCGCTGCGTTGTTCCGCGCTTATAGTATCCTGCCGTCGGGCGCGCTTCCAGGGGCGACCAGGGAACTTTTGCGCCGCGCGCGGCGTCTGCTATGCTGAAAGGGTCTCAAATGCTGTGAGACCTTCGACAAACAACGCGAGAGGAACGAACAATGTCAAAGCAGTGGACACGCACATTTGCCGCGCTGGCGCTGGTGGTCGGCCTGCTGGCCGTTGTGACCGGCGGCGCCGCCGCGCAGGACGCGCCGCCGAGCACGATCACCACGGTCGGCAGCGGCACCGCCGCCGGCGCGCCCGACATCGCCATTCTGGACCTGGGCGTGCAGACCGCCGGCGGCGACGTGCAGGCCGCCTTCAGCGAGGCTAACAGCCGCCTGAGCGCCGTCCGCGACGCGCTGCTGGCCCAGGGCATCGCCGCCGAGGACCTGCAAACCCAGGGGCTGTCGCTGTACCAGGAAACGCCCTACGACCCGCAGAGCGGCATGCCCAGCGAGAACGTGATCTACCGGGTGCAGAACATGCTGCGCGTCACGATCCGCGACATCAGCACCGTCGGCGACATCATCAGCCTGAGCGTGAGCGCCGGCGCCAACGCCATCAACGGCCTCAGCTTCAGCCTGTCGGACCCGGCGGCGCTGCAGGCGCTGGCGCGCGAGCGCGCGGTGGCCGACGCCCGCGCCCGCGCTGAGCAGCTCGCCAGCCTGACCGGCGTCACCCTGGGCGCGGTCACGGCCGTCGTCGAGGGCGACAGCGGCGGCGCGGTTCTGCCCTTCGCCGCTATGGATGTCGCCTACGGCATGGGCGCCGCGCCGGTCGAGACCGGCCAGCTCAGCGTGAC
>CAZDVL010000262.1:0-3768 GCA_964508745.1 uncultured Anaerolineaceae bacterium
GCGACTGTGGCGACGCGCGCGAACACCAGCGGATTCGGCTCGACCATGCTGTGCGTGGTCAGCACGAACTCGCCGCCGCCGCCCAGGCCGCCCATCGGCTGCGCGGTGTACAGCAGCGTGTCGCGCTTGAGTTCCGTCCAGCTTGCCAGCCCGGCGTGCAGGTCGCGCAGCAGCCAGGCGTCGCTGTTGAGCAGCGGCGGGTAGGCGGCCGCGTCGCGGTTCCACAGCGGCTGCAAGGCCAGCATCCAGCCGCCATAGACTGTTTGCAGCCAGTCCTCCGCGTGCGTCGCGTCCACTTCCGCGCGCAGCGCGGCCAGGTTGGCGTCATAGTTCTCGTAGGCGGTGTCGCCGCGCTGGCGCAGCAGGTCATAAGCCGCGTCAGAGCCGAACACGGCGGCCACGTCCAAAGCCGAAGGCAGCACGCGCTCGTGGCCGACTGTGCCCACTTCCGGGTAGATAAGCTGCTGCATGGCGTAGCCGTCGAAGGTGAAACGCTGACCGAACACACGGAAGCCGCGCGTGGCGTCGTCCAGCTGCTCGGCCTGCGTGCCGATCGGCCGCACGACGTTCGAGATGCGCGGGCCGGGCAGCAGCGCGATCTGCTCGCGAAGCTGCGCCAGCAGCGCGTCGTCAGCGAGCGCCGCCAGCGGCAGATCGGCGCCGAAGATGTCCTGCGCCAGCGGCAGCAGCTCCGCCGGGCCGAGGTTGTCGCCAGGGCCGACCAGGAAGCCGAGCGTGTCGCTGACCATCTGCCAGTCGGCGTAGGCGTCGGAATTGACCAGCGCGCGCAGCGCCAGCAGGCCAGCCCGCAGCGCGGCGTCGTCGCGCGCCAGGAAGGTCGTGCGGCCCAGCCACATCATCGCGCGGAAGTAGGCTTCGTGGGCCGGGCTGCCGGCGTAGCGCCCGCGCGGCCGGTACTGGCTGAAGTCCTCCTGGTAGCCGCCGGGCAGGAACGGCACCGCAAGGCGGCCTTCGGCGGCCAGCGCCGCGCTGATCAGCGGGTCGGCGATGGCCTTCACGTCCGCCGGCACAGCGCCGCTGTAGGCTTCGGCGTCGAGCAGGCCCAGCGCCACCGCGTAGTACGCCTGCGCCGCCCGCGCCGCGTCGCCCAGGCCGGCGGCGGCCGCGTCAGCCATCTGGCCGGCGGCGGCGCCCTGCGCCGCGTGCGTCACAACGCTGACGCGGCGCACCAGCTCCTCGCGCTCGACGAACGCCAGCAGGTTGTCGAACACCAGGTGCAGCGCGTTGAGCAGCGCGTCGGTCGTCACCCAGTAGCTGTGGCCGGTTTCCGTCTGCCAGCTTTCGTCCCACAGGTAGGCTTCCTCGAAGCGCGCCCGGCCGCCAGGCACGACCACAAAGCCGTTCTGCGCCAGCAGCGCGCGCTGCGCCGGCGTCAGCGCCACCTCGTCAGCGAAGCGGACGGCGCTCAGGTCAAACGGCGCGGCGGGCAGGTCGCCCTGGTAGGCCGGCGGCAGCGTCACCGCCAGCGGGTCTGGCAGCGGGTCGCCATACAGGTTCGCCAGCATGGCGTCCCAGTCCCAGGGGCCGAAGGCGGTCGAGAGCGCGTCCGGGTTGGGCAGCGGCGTGACGGCGGGCAGCCCGTTGGCGCGGTCGAGCGGCAGGGTGGGCGGCGCGTCCTGGGCCGCCGCCGGGGCCACCGCCACCAGCAGCAGCGCCAGCAGCGCCGTGATAACAATACGTTGATACATGGTGCATCCCCCTTAAAGCTGATGGTGCATTGGGCGCGTTCAGGCGCGCCTCTGTTTTCATTCTACGTCCACAGCGACTCCGCCGGCGCAGACGATTCAACGACGGCGGCCTGCCGCCCGCCCCACCATTCCCCACTGGATTCCCGGCGGCCCTGTGCTAGTATCAGGTCGCGGGCCGTTCGCCCCTGGTTTCTGGCCCAGGGCGGGCGGCCAGCGCCCGCCCGCGACTGACGACGACAGCCCCTATGCCCGACGCCCTGGAATGTCTCCACCTCACCAAAACTTACGGCGGCCCGCCGGTGCTGTGCGACCTGACGCTGCGCGCCCGCGCCGGCCAGCTTCTGGCGCTGCTGGGTCCCAGCGGCTGCGGCAAGACCACCACGCTGCGCCTCATCGCCGGTTTCGACTGGCCCGACAGCGGCAGCATCGCCATCGGCGGGCGGCCGGTGGCCGGTGACGGCGTGCGCGTGCCGCCGGAAGCGCGGCGCGTGGGCATGGTGTTCCAGGAATACGCCCTGTTCCCGCACCAGAGCGTGGCCGGCAACGTCGGCTTTGGCCTGCGCGGCCCCGACAAGGCCGCCCGCGTGGGCGAGATGCTGGCGCTGGTGGGCATGAGCGCCTACGCCAGCCGCATGCCGCACGAACTCTCCGGCGGGCAGCAGCAGCGGGTGGCGCTGGCGCGGGCGCTGGCCCCGGCGCCGGAAATTCTGCTGCTGGACGAGCCGTTCTCCAACCTCGACACGGCCCTGCGCGCCCAGGTGCGCGCCGAAGTGCGCGACATCCTCAAACGCGCTGGCATCACCGGCGTGTTCGTGACGCACGACCAGGAAGAAGCCTTCAGCCTGGCGGACGTGGTCGCCGTGCTGTTCGACGGGCACGTCGCCCAGGTTGGCGAGCCGCAGCACCTCTACCAGCACCCGGCCACGCCGGCCGTCGCCGCGTTCGTCGGCGAGGCCAACTTCCTGCCCGGCGAGGCCAGCGGCGACACGGCGGCCTGCGCGCTGGGGCGGCTGCCGCTGCGCCGCCCGGCCTGGGGGCCGGTGGACGTGCTGCTGCGCCCGGAGGCGCTGCGCCTGGACGACGACGGCAGCGCCGCGCCCGCCGCGCGCGTCACCTGGCGCGAGTTCTACGGCCACGACCAGCGCGTCGGCCTGGCGCTGGCGGGCGGCCCGGCGCTGGTGGCGCGCGCTGACTCGGCGCAGGTGTTCGCGCCGGGGCAGCCGGTGCGCGTGACGGCGGCGGGCACGGCGCTGGCCTTCCCGCGCCAGCCCTGACCCCCCCGGCGCGCCCGCCGCAGTCGTGCTATGATGAAAGCAGCCGCCATATAATAGTGAGGGGGATACGCTCATGTCTGCCCGCCGACTGCTGCTTTCCGGGGTCTGCGCCGCCGCCCTGGCGCTGTTCGCCGCCGCGCCGCGCGGCGCGCAGGCGCAGGCCGCGCCCGACAGCGCCTGCCCGGCGCTCGTGCAGCAGGCGCTGACCGAGATCGGGGCCAACTGCGACGCGCTCGACCGCAACACGGCCTGCTACGGCTTCGTGCGCGTCGAGGCCACCTTCCAGCAGGACCAGCCCGCAGGCTTCTTCGCCGCCCCGGCGGACCTCGCCGGGCTGTCCGCGCTGCAAACGATCCAGACCGTCCCGCTCGACACCAGCCGCCAGGAATGGGGCATCGCCGTGCTGAACGTGCAGGCCAACCTGCCCGCCAGCCTGCCGGGCCAGGCGGCGGTGTTCCTGCTCTTTGGCGATGTCAGCGTGACGAACGCCGTCAGCCCGGCGGACAGCTACACGCCCGCCGAGCCGGTGGGCGCGACGGTGCTCGTCAGCGCCAACCTGCGCAGCGGCCCCAGCACCGACAACGCGGTGCTGGCCGGCGTCCCCGCCGGGACCGCCGTCCTGGCCGACGCCCTCAGCGCCGACGCGGCCTGGGTGCGCGTGCTCTACGACACGCTGCCCGGCTGGCTCAGCCGCGACCTGGTGCGGCCAGAGACCGCCGGGGCGCTGGCCGCGCTGCCGGTCGTCACCAGCCGCAGCCGCACGCCGATGCAGGCCTTCACCTTCC
>CAZDVL010000263.1:0-3753 GCA_964508745.1 uncultured Anaerolineaceae bacterium
GCATCTGGCCGGGGTATTCGCTGAGCACGTGCAGCGCCCAGTCCGCCGACATATCCGGGTAGGCGGCGGGGTAGCCGGCCAGCACCAGCCCGGCCACCTGGTCCGGCTGTTCCAGCGCGCAGCCGATGGCGTAGGCCGCGCCCATCGAGTGCCCCACCAGGCCGCAGCGGCCCAGCCGCGCCTGCGCGATCACGGCGGCGATGTCGCCCACGTGGTGGGCGAAGCTGTAGCCGGTGTCGGGCGTGTCGCTTTGGCCGCGCCCGCGCAGGCTGAGCGCCAGCGCCCGGCGCGGGGCCAGCGCGCCCAGCATGGGGCGGAAATCCTCAGCGCGGCCGCGCAGCCCCGGCACGAACAGCAGCGGCAGGCCGGGGCTTTCGGCCCCGTTGTCCAGGTAGTGCAGGCGCACGCCTCGGTTGTGCGCCCAGGAGCCGGAACTCATCAGCGGTCACGCCTCTCTACTCGGTGCAGCTCAAGTCTACAACGTTCCAGCGGCCGCCGAAAGCCTGCGCTGCCGCGGCCCTTGCCCCGCCCGGCCGCCGCAAGTCTCGCTTGACACGCCCCCCTTTCACCGTTACGATTTTGCTATCCTGATATCACGAGAAGCACGATGTCCCAGTTCGCCGCCATTCTTCTGCGCTGTGAAAGCGCGTTTTGCCTGTTTACAGGCGAGCAGCCCGCCGCTGCCCGCCAGCAGCTCCGCGTCTCCCCGCCGCGTTTGATGTCCTGAGCATTCGGACAGACACTTCGGCACTGGCGCTCCCTGTTGAAGCCTTCCCATCTGCACACCACGCTGAGTAAAGGGCAGTACAGCCATGAATATTCGCCGTTTGCTGGTCGGTAAGCCGCTGCACACCGACGACCTGGCGCACCAGGCGATCAGCCGCCCGGTTGGGCTGGCGGTGTTCGCGTCCGACGCGCTCTCCTCAACGGCTTACGCCACCGAGGAAATTCTCGTCATTCTCTCCGTCGCCGCCGGCGCGACCTGGGTGGGGGCCAGCGGCGCGATCTTCGGCCTGTCGCTGCCGGTCGCCGTCGGCATCGCGGTGCTGCTGGCGATCGTGACCGTTTCCTACCGCCAGACGATCCACGCCTACCCCAACGGCGGCGGCGCGTACATCGTCGCGCACGACAACCTGGGCCAACTGCCGGCGCTGGTGGCCGGCGCGGCGCTGCTGACCGACTACATCCTGACGGTGGCCGTGTCTATCTCGTCCGGCGTGGCACAGATTACGTCGGCGTTCCCGTCGCTGCTGCCCTTCCGCGTGGAACTGGCGGTGGGCGTGATCATCTTCATCACGACCGTGAACCTGCGCGGCGTCCGGGAGAGCGGGCGCATCTTCGCCGTGCCCACCTACTTCTTCCTGGTGTCCATGTTTATCATGCTGGCGGTCGGCTTCGTGCGCTACCTCAGCGGCGACCTGCCGACGGTGGTGGACGTGGAGGCCATCCACCACACCACGCTTGAGCCGCTGGCGCTGTTCCTGGTGCTGCGCGCCTTTTCCAGCGGCTGCACGGCGCTGACCGGCATCGAGGCCATCTCCAACGGCATCACCGCCTTTAAAGAGCCGCGCAGCCACAACGCCGCCACCACGCTCATCTGGATGAGCGGCATCCTCATCGTGCTGTTCCTCAGCATCACCTTCCTGACCAACCAGATTCACGCCCTGCCCAGCGAGAGCGAAACGGTGATCTCGCAGCTTGGGCGCACCATCTTCGGGCCGCAGAACCCGCTTTACGTGCTGGCGCTCGCCAGCACAGCGCTGATCCTGCTGATGGCCGCCAACACCAGCTATGCCGATTTTCCCCGGCTGGCGGCGCTGGTGGCCGACGACGGCTTCCTGCCGCGCCAGCTCACCTACCGCGGCGGGCGGCTGGTGTTCTCGTGGGGCATTATGCTGCTGGCGCTGGTCGCGTCGGTGCTGGTGATCGTGGCCGGCGCGCGCACGACCGCGCTCATCCCGCTGTACGCGGTGGGCGTGTTCCTCAGCTTCACGATGTCGCAGACGGGCATGGTGGTGCACCTGCGGCGCGTGGGCCGCCTGAAGCCCGGCGAGACCATGCGCGGGCTGGAGACGATGCTGGAGCACGACCCAGGCTGGCGCCACAAGATGATCCTGAGCGCCATCGGCGCGGCCTGCACCGCCGTCGTTATGATCGTGTTCGCCGTGACCAAGTTCACGTCCGGCGCCTGGTTCGTGGTCGTGCTGATCCCGGCGCTGGTCATCCTCTTTTTCCGCATCAACAAGCACTACAAGGATGTCGCCGCCAGCCTCAGCCGCGAGAACGTCGAGCCGGTGCGCGTCCAGCCGGTGCGGACGATTGTGCTGGTGGACAACGTGCACGCCGAGACGGTGCGCATGGTCAATTTCGCCAAGTCGCTGGGCCACCCCTGGGTGGGCGTCCACGTGGGGATCAGCCCGGAGCGCAGCGAGCAGACCCGCGCCAAGTGGCAGCAGCGCATCGGCGAAGGCGACCTGGTGATTCTGCCGTCGCCCTACCGCCAGCTTGCCGAGCCGATCCGCAACTACATTCGCCAGCTTCAGGAAGAAACGCCCGACTGCTTCGTGCACGTCATCATGGGGCATCTGGTGATGGACAACTTCTGGGAGCAGGGCCTGCACCAGAACAGCGCCTTTATCTTCAACCTGGCGCTGACCGACATGAACAACGTCGCCGTGACGACCGTGCCCTACCGCATCAGCTACAAACCGAACGACCGCCACCGCCACACGATCCGCGTGGAGCCGCGCAAACACCGCGGCCACAGGAACGGGAACGCCGCCAGCGCGCCGGGCGGCGGGGCTAACGCGCCAGAGTGACGCGCAGCGGCAGGTGGTCAGAGCCGAGCAGCGGGCCGGCCTGCGCGCTGACGGCGCGGAAGTGGCCGCTGTGCCAGACGTAATCAATGCGCAGCAGCGGCGGCAGCGCCGGCAGGTTGTCGTCGCCGCGCTCGGCGGGCCAGGTTGCGCCCAGCCCCCAGCCGGCCTCGCGGAACGAGTCGCCCAGGGCGGCGCGCAGCGTGCCGTAAATCACGGCGTTGTCGCTGGTGTTGAAGTCCCCGGCGGCGACAAACGGCAGCGCTTCCTGTGCCAGCGCCGCCAGCAGCGCCCGCAGCCGGTCGTTGCGCTCGGTTTCGTCGTAGCGCAGCGCCAGGTCAATCGCGGCTGAGCGCGCCAGCGCCGCCGGCAGGACCAGGGACGGCAGCCGGCGCGCCTCGCGCACGGGCATCGGCAGATGCACGTTGTAGAGGGCGATGCGCTGGCCGCCGTCGTCCAGCTCCAGCCGGCGCACCCACCACTGCCCCAGGTTGATTTCCTCGGCGGCGCTGATCGGCAGGCGCGACAGCGTGAGCTGTGTCGTGCCGCGCAGCGCGCGGTCGTCGTAGGGGTAGCTGTCGCCCAGCGCCGCCAGCAGATCAGCGGCGTTCTGCGGCACGACTTCCTGCAGCACCACAACGTCGGCGTCGGCCTCGCGCAGCCAGGCCGCCACGTCGTCCAGGCGCGGGTTGT
Organism: uncultured Anaerolineaceae bacterium; assembly: GCA_964508745.1. Lineage (GTDB taxonomy): Bacteria > Chloroflexota > Anaerolineae > Aggregatilineales > Phototrophicaceae > DAOTWC01. Next base: position 3,510 of record CAZDVL010000263.1, read on the forward strand.
TGTAGAGGATGTTGAAGCTCACGATGTCCAGCCGGCGGGCCGCCGGCGCGGCGCTGGCAGCCCCGGCGCTGTCTGGCAGCCACAGCGGGCCGAACCACAGCGCGCCCACCGCCAGCAGCAGCGTCAGGCGGGCGGCGCTGGCCCGCTCGCGCAGCAGCAGCGCCAGCGGCAGCAGCACCAGCAGCGGGGCGAAATAAACCGGCGCGAAGTTGTGCAGCAGCGCCAGCCACCACCAGCGGTCGCC
>CAZDVL010000264.1:0-3711 GCA_964508745.1 uncultured Anaerolineaceae bacterium
ACGTCCCGCCCAGCAGGTAGCCCATCTGCACGCCGACCAGCGTCACCACCGGGATGAGCGCGTTGCGCAGCGCGTGGCGCGTGATGATGCGCCCTTCGCGCAGGCCCTTGCTGCGCGCCGTCCGCACATAGTCCTCGCCCAGCACCTCCAGCATGGACGAGCGCGTCATGCGCATCACCGAGGCGGCGAAGGCGAAGCCCAGCGTCAGCGCCGGAAAGAACATCTGCTGCAGGTTGCGCAGCGGGTTTTCCAGCAGGCCGACGTAGTTGCCGGCGTTGGGCAGCACGCCAAAGTAGACCGACAGCACGTAGATAATCAGCGTGCCGAACAGGAAGTTGGGCATTGAAAGCCCCACCAGCGAGAACAGCCGTCCCAGCAGGTCAAGCAGCGTGTTGTGACGGATGGCAGACAGCAGGCCGAAGGGCAGGCCGATCGCCAGGCCGATGAGCACCGCCATCACCGCCAACTGCAGCGTCAGCGGGAAGCGCGCCAGGATCAGGTTCAGGACCGGCTCGCCGTAGCGGATCGAGAACCCCAGGTTGCCCTGCACGGCCTCGCCGATCCACACGAAATACTGCTCGCCCGCCGGGCGGTCCAGGCCGTAATAGCGCTCCAGGGCGGCGCGCTGCGTGTCGGTCAGCATCCCGGACTCGGTTCCCAGGGTGGCCGTGATCGCGTCGCCGGGGATCAGCCGGATGGCGAAGAACACCAGCAGCGACACGCCGATCAGCGTGGGGATAAAAGCGACGGCCCGTTGGGCCAGATACCGCAGCATAATGTATTCCTACGTAAAGCGGGCGGGGTAGAGACCCCGCCCGCGCACAGTGCCGTTAAACGTTTAGCGTTCGAGCCTGGTTTGCGCCAGGTAGATCAGCGAGTCGGTCGGTGTGGGCACGAAGCCGGTCACGTAGGGCTGCTGCGCCGTGTACTCGAAGCCGTTGTACAGCCAGATCCAGGGGGCCATCTCAACCAGGTGCCGCTGGAAGTCAGAGAAAATCTGGAGGCGGACGGCGGGGTCAGTTTCGGCCTTGCCGGCGGCCATCAGGCTGTCGAGCGTGTCGTCAATGTAGTTGGCGACGCCCTGGAGGTTGCCGGTGCTGGTCCAGTAGCGGACGTACATGGTGTACGGGTCAGGCCGCCCGCCGTTGAGCGCCACCGCCGCGTCGAAGTCGCCGGCCAGCCAGCGGTCCACGTAGACGCTCAGCTCCAGCGATTCGATTTCGACGGTGATGCCGATTTCGGCAAGCTGCGCCTGGATATTCTGCGCCTCAGACAGCGCGGTTGGTGGCTCGGCAGAGGCGGCGATCACCTTGAGCGTGAAGCCGTCCACCCCGGCCTGCGCCATCAGCTCGCGCGCTTTGTCGAGATCCTTGGTGTAGCAGAAGAACTCGTCCAGCGGAAGCTGGTAGGCGGGGATGGTCAGCGGGCCGGTGACGGTGCCTTCGCCCAGCGAGGCCACGTCCAGCACTTCCTGGCGGTCAATGGCGCACGACATCGCCTGCCGCACTTCGAGCTTGTCCATTGGCTCGCGGCTGGGGTTAAGCTGGAGGACGTGATAGGCGATAGCGGGCACGCGGTTGAGAACGACCGTCGGGTCGTCAATCAGCAGCGTGGCGATCAGCGGGTCGTTGAGCAGCGCGAAGTCAATCTCGCCGGCGCGCAGCGCGGCCAGGATGGAGGCTTCGTCGGGGATGATGCGAATTTCAACGCCGTCCACGAACGGGCCTTCGCCCCACCAGTCGGCGTTGGCGCTGAGGGTGGTGCGCTCCTCAGGAATCCACTCCTCCAGCTTGAACGGCCCAGAGCCGATCGCTTTGCTGGCAACTTCGCCGCTTTCGATCAGTTCCGAGGGGATGATCGCAGCGTTGGCGGTCGCCAGCGCGGCCAGCAGCGGCACGTCGGCGGTGGACAGGTTGAACACGACGGTGTAGTCGTCGGGCGTGTCAATGGATTCGATGCTGAGGTAGTTGGCGCGCGCGGCGGCCCCGGTTTCCTCGTTGAGGATGCGCTCGAACGAGGCCACCACGTCGGCGGCGGTGAAGTCCGAGCCGTCGTGGAAGGTCACGCCCTGGCGCAGGTTCAGGGTGAGCTGGGTGGCCTCATCGTTGAAGGCCCAGCTTTCGGCCAGCGCCGGGATCACGTTGAGGTCGGGGTCAAGGTTGACCAGCGGCTCATAGATGAGTTCCAGCAGGCGGAACGAGGCAAACGCCGTTGATGTGTGCGGGTCGAGGCCGGTCGCGTCAGCGGCGCGGGCCATCACCAGCACGTTGCTGTCCTGGGCCAGGCCAGGCGCAGCGCTGAAGGCCGTGAGCGCCACCAGCAGCAGTAAAACAATGCGAACCATCTTTCGAGACATGTTTGTTTCCTTCCTGTCAATAAAATAGAGATGCTGCACAGGCACAAACTTCTGGTCAGGGCGCGGCCGGACACAGCCGTTTCCACATAATCAGCTCGGTGACATCCGGCAGCACAAAGCCAGGAATCGCGCCGACCTGTGTGTAGCCGTGCCGGGCATAGAACCGCTGTGCGTCCACGTTGAAATCCGACACGAGCAGGAACAACTGGTCACCCGCCGCCGCCTCTGCGCCGGCCAGCAGGGCCGCGCCGGTCCCGCCGCCCGCGCGGTCAGGGCGGACGCCGATCAGGCGCAGGTAGGCGCTGCGTCCAAACGCGCCGCGCGCCAGCACCCAGGCGAAACCGCACGCCTGCTCTGCGCCGCAGTCAGCGCTGAACAGCGCGTCGCCGGCGGCCAGCGCCTGCTCCAGGCGCTGCTGCAGCGCGGCCGCGCTGAGGCCGTAGCGCCGCCACAGCGGCACGGACTCGATCCACGCGGCGATCAGCGGCGCATCGGGCGCGGACATCGGGCGGACGACGACGGTCTTTGCTGACATGGCGTGTATTATAGCGTATTTCACCTGCACAGGGCCAAAGTCCGCCGGGTGGTCTTATGCCCCTATGCCCCGCACCGCAGTGCCAGCGCCGGTCAGCACCAGGCCTGGCGCAGCAGCGCCGGATAATTCGCGCCGGGCGTGATCTGCCCCAGGACGGAGGCATGCCGCGCGCCGGTCTGCGCCGGGTGCACGCCGGGCCGGTTGTGCCAGGTTTCGTGCGCCAGCAGCGCAAAGACCAGCGCCTCTTTGTGGTCGCTGGCCATCCCCAGGTCGTCCAGCGGAAACACGGAGGCGTTCGGCAGGCGCTCGCGCAGGCGGGCCATCAGGGTCGGGTTGTTACGCCCGCCGCCGCTGACGAGGACTTCGCTGATGGGGGCGGGCGCGAAGCGCGCGTAGGCGTCGGCGATGCTGGCGGCGGTGAGCGCCGTCAGCGTGGCCATGATGGCGGCGGCGTCCAGGCCGCGCGCCCGGCCGTGCGCCACCAGGTCGGCGGCCATCGCGGCGCTGAACAGCTCGCGCCCGGTGGATTTGGGCGGCTGCATGGCGTAGTAGGGGTGCGTCAGCAGCGCGTCCACCCAGGCGCTGTCCACCTGGCCGGCGGCGGCCAGCGCGCCGTCATGGTCATACGCCTGCGCGCCGTCGGTGAGCAGGCTGATCGCGCTGTCGAGCAGGGCGTTGCCGGGGCCGGTGTCGAAGGCCAGCGGCGCGCTGTGCGCGTCGTCCAGCGGCGGCAGAAAGGTGACGTTGCCGATGCCGCCGATGTTCTGCGCGGCGCGCCAGCCGGTGGCGTGGCGCAGCAGCACCCAGTCCAGGTAGCTGG
>CAZDVL010000265.1:0-3700 GCA_964508745.1 uncultured Anaerolineaceae bacterium
CTCATTGACCTGCTGATCGCGGAAGGCGAGGCCGGCGCAGGCAGCACCGATGTCGTCGGCGCGCTGCACGGCACGTTCCCGTCGCTGGTGCGCCGCGACCTGCTGTTCGATCTCACCGACCTGACCGCGCGCCTTGACGAGCAGTTTGACATCGCCGACGCCTTTGTTACCCTGGGCAAGATGGGCACGGCCGACTATCAGTATTACGTCCCCTGGATGCAGGCCACCTATGTGATGGCAGCCAACGAAGAAGCGCTGCCCTACCTGCCGGAAGGCGCGGACCTTAACGCGCTGACCTGGGCGCAGCTCGCGGAGTGGGGCGTAAACCTGGCCGAAGCGACCGGCGAGAACAAGCTGGGCTTCCCGGTGGACGGCCTGTTCCACCGCTTCCTGGAGGGCTACATTTATCCGTCGTTCACGGGCGGCATGGTGACTGAGTTCCGCAGCGAAGCGGCAGCCGAGATGTTCACGTTCCTGCGCGACGAGCTGTGGCCCTATGTCAACGCCGAGTCGATCACCTACGGATTCATGAACGAGCCGCTGCTCTCTGGCGAGGTCTGGGTTGCCTTCGACCACACAGCGCGCCTCTCCCCGGCTTTCGAAGCGATGGTCAACGGCGACACCGATCTGAAGTTCGTGGCCTTCCCGGCCCCGACCGGCCCGGCCGGCCTCGGCTTCATGCCGGTGGTCGTGGGCCTGGGCATGCCCCTCGCCGCCCCCAACCCCGATGGCGCCGAAGCGCTTATCGAGTTCATGCTCACCCCGGAAACACAGGGCGCGGTTCTGCGCGACCTGGGCTTCTTCCCGGTGGTCAGCGGCGTTGACATGGAAAGCCTGCCGGGCCATGTCGCCATTCTGGCGGGCGCGGTCAACGCGCAGGCCAACAGCCCGGACGCCATGCCCTCGCTGCTGCCGGTTGGCCTGGGGGATCGCGGCGGCGAGATCAACGAGATCTTCCGCGCGGCCTTCAACCGCATCGTGATCAACGGCGAGGACATCGCCGAAGTCCTTGACAGCGAAGGCGAGCGCCTGAACACGCTGCTGAGCGAGACCGGCGCGCCCTGCTGGGCGCCCGACCCGCCCAGCGAAGGCGCCTGCGTCGTCAACTAGACAGTTGTGGCGGGCAGGGGGCCAGACAGCCCCCTGCCCGCCCTCAGGCTAAAGATTCTTATTGAAAGGGCGATCTCCGTGAGAGCCAACAACAAGCTGCCTTATTTATTAGTGCTGCCGACGATCCTTTATCTGGCCGTCTTTTTTGCCTACCCGATGTTCAGCGCGCTGCAGCTTGCCGTGCGCAAGGAAATCAACTATCTGCACCTGGCCGCCGAGCCAGCCCTGGGCGCAGAAACCACCGGCGCGCTGCCGATGCAGACCATCGTGACCATTGACGACCGTCTGCGCGGCGAGGAAACGCTGCCGAACGGCCGAACCCGGCCCTTCTATTGGTTCCACGTCACCGGCACAGACGCGAACGGCAGCGAGGTCAGCGGCTGGGCCAGCCAGGTGAATCTGTTTGTTGAATCGCGGACTGAATCGACCGAGGCGCGCGTCACCAGCGGCCAGCCGGAAACCCAGTGGACGCTGCAATATATCAGCATGATGGTGAACGATTTCCGCTTTCAGAGCGCGATCCGCAACACGCTGCTGCTGATTATCATCATCCTGCCGATTCAGTTTGTGCTGGCGATCATCATGGCGCTGGTCCTGCAGGCGCAGCCGCGCTGGACGAGCCTTTTTCTTTACGTGTTCGCCGTCCCGCTGGGCATCTCTGACCTGGCCGCCGGGCTGGTCTGGTACTCAATCTTCACGCAGCGCGGCTTTCTCAACTCGTTCCTGCAGCAGCTAGGCCTGATCAGCGGCCCGCAGATTTACATCTCGGCGGACAGCCAGACCTGGATCGTCGTGGCGATTGTGCTGGCCGAGATCTGGCGCGCCACGTCAATCGTGATGGTGATCGTCGTCTCCGGCCTGCAGGCAATCCCCCGCGATTACCTTGAGGCCGGGCAGGTCTTCGGCGCGAACCTGTGGCAGCGCCTCTGGCACATTATCCTGCCGCTGCTCAAGCCCAGCCTGCAGGTCGCCCTGATCCTGCGCACGATTCTGGCCTTTCAGGTCTTCGCGGTGGTGATCGCCATCTCCGGCGGCGACATCTTCACGGTGCTGGCGAACGAAACTTACCGCTGGTACAACCGGGGCGACACCGGCTTTAACAACCCGAACGTCGCGGCGGCCTACTCTGGCCTGATCATGCTGATCTCGCTGGGCTTCTCGTTCTTCTATCTGCGCGCTGTGCGCACGCAAGAGGAGGCGATGGAATTATGACCGCTCGTGACGCGGCGTTCACCCCCGGCGTGCCCGACAAGAGCCAGCGCCGCGCCCTGCGCCAGCAGCGCCTGCGGCGGGCGGGCCTGTACCTGCTGGCGATTGTGCTCGCGCTCTGGATTCTGATCCCCATCTGGCTCATCGCGACAATGGCCTTCAGCACGCCGGCCGCCGTGCGCGCCTACCCGAAGCCCTTCTTCCCCAGCCCGGTTTCCACGGGCACGCTGGAGTTCTTTATCCACGCTGAGGGGATTCTCAGCTCGACGGTCAACAGCCTGGTCGCCGCCCTGCTCACCTTCGCGATCTCAACGGTCGTCGCCACCCCGGCGGGCTATGCGATTTCGCGGTTTCTCTTTCGCGGCCGCGACACCATCCGCCTGGGGATTCTCTCCGTGCGCGCCTTCCCGATCGTCATCCTGGCGGTGCCGCTGGCCGTGACCTTCCTCAACCTGGGGATTTACGACAGCGTGTTCAGCCTGGCGCTGCTGCACACGGCCCTCGTCCTGCCGACCTCCGTGCTGGTGATCGCCAGCGTCTTCAGCAGCGTGCCCTACGAATTTGAGGAGGCGGCGCAGGTCTTTGGCTGCACACCGGTGGAGGCGTTCCTGCGCGTGGTCGTGCCGCTGACGCTGCCCGGCGTTGTCGCGGCAGGCATTTTCGCCTTTATGACTTCCTGGAACGAAGTGTTCGCCGCCGTGCTGCTCACGCTGAACAACCGCACGCTCCCGGCGCAGATTTTGTTCTCTCTGAACAAAGCCAGCGACCCCTTTAAGTTCGCGGGCGCCTTCTTCATGCTGGTCCCTTCCCTGATCTTCATGTTCTTCGTCCGGCGTTATCTGTTCAACATGTGGGGACAGATCACCAAATAAGGCAAAAGACTTATGGCGCGAATCGTTATTGAGAACGCGGTGAAAAAATTCGGCGATTTCGTCGCCGTGGACCACGTCAGCCTGACAATTGAGGACCAGGAGTTTGTGGTTCTGCTGGGGCCGAGCGGCTGCGGCAAGACCACGCTGCTGCGCGCGGTGGCCGGGCTGGGCATGGTCGACTCTGGCCGCATCGCCATTGATGACGTGGACATCACCTACCTCCCCCCGCGCGACCGCAACATCTCGATGGTCTTTCAGAGCTACGCGATCTTCCCACACATGACTGTCGCCGACAACATCGCCTTCGGCCTGAAGATGCGCAAGGCCGACAAGCGCCACATCGAGAAGCAGGTGCAGTACACAGCGGAACTGCTGCACATCGAGGGGATGCTCACGCGCTACCCTTCGCAGATGAGCGGCGGCCAGCGGCAGCGCGTCGCGGTGGCCCGCGCCCTGGCGGTGGAGTCCAAAGTGCTGCTGATGGACGAGCCGCTGAGCAACCTGGACGC
>CAZDVL010000266.1:0-3699 GCA_964508745.1 uncultured Anaerolineaceae bacterium
GGCGCGGCGCGGGCGCGGGCGCGGGCGCAGGCACGGGCGCGGCCTCCGCCGCGACGGCCTCGGCCGGGTCGGACGGCTCCAGGCCGGCCTCCTGGCGCGCGCGGCGCAGCGTCTCCTCCGGGATGTTAGGCTGGTTGGACTTGCGGCGCTTGGACATCGGCTCTCATCTTTTCTGCGCGCTCAGGCGTCAATCCGGTTAGCAAAGACGACAATCCGCTGGTTGTTGACCTGGTACGGGTAGCACGAGATCAGCGTGGCCGTCGCCCCGCCCCGGCTCTCCAGCACATGCACATCGGTGGGCGCGTACAGCTCCCAACCGGTGATCTCATACGTGTAGAAGCGCGTTTCCGTCTGGATCTGGAAACGGTCGCCCGGCTTAAGCTGGTCCAGGTGGCGGAACAGCTCGCCGTAGATGTCGTTGTGGGCGGCAAACACGACATTGCCGCTGCTGTCGCCGGGGTTCACGCCGTTGACAAGCTGGCCCACCCCCTGCTTGAGCGCCTCCCAGTCGGTGCCGGGCACGATCGTCTGCTCCAGGTTAAGGCTGGGGATAATCAGGCGCAGCGCGGTCTGCGGCGTCTGCGGCGGGCGGCTGAGCACCGGCTGGAAAATCTGGCTCTGGACGACGGGCAGCAGGTTGGTGGGAATCTCGTTGAGGTTGAACTGCGCGCCGCCGGGGGCGGTCGGCGGCGTGTGGCCGCCGGGCAGGACCACCTGCTCCAGCCGGAGCTGCGGCGTGGGCGCGATGGTGGGCAGCGCCGCCACGCGCTGCGCCTCGGCGGCGCGCTGTGCCTCGGCGGTTTCGCGCTCCAGCGTGCCCAGCGAGCGCACCAGCGTGTACCCCAGGTAGACCAGCCCGACGACGGCGGCGATCTCCACCAGCAGCAGCGCCTGGTTGACGAACGCCTTCCAGAAGCGGTCGCGCTCCGGGTCGGCGCGCAGCGCCTCGGCCTCGTCGTCGAAGCGCGGGTGCGGGTCGCCCGCGCCGTTGACCGCCGGCGGGGCCGGGGCCAGCGCCGGCGCGGGGGCGGCGGCGCTGGGCAGGATGGCGGCGGCGGGCGGGTGCTGGACAGCGCCCGGCGGCGTCTGGCTGACGACGCGCCCGGTGCTGCGCATCCGGCTGAGGCGGCCCTGGCGTTCCTCGCGCCGGCGAATCGCCAGGATGCGCTCCAGTTCTTCGATGCTCAGTTCATCAACGGGTCGTTTATCGCGCATAATCTGCTTGTGCGTCCGTGTGTTTAACGTTCAATTTGAGCACAAGGCCGCGGAAATGTAAACAACAAAAGCTGCGCCGCGCCGAAAAGCGCCGCGATCTACCCAGGGCGCGCCGTTTCCAGCCGGCTCAGCGGCGGGCGTGGCCGTTGGCGCGGGCCGCGTCCAGGCCCTCCGGCAGCAGGCCGCGCGTGAGCGACTCCACGTAGATGCACATGTCCCAGGGGATCGCCACGTCCTCGACGGCGATCTCGGCGTCGGTCAGCTCAACGCCCGTCCCGCGGACAATGGCGACCGGCGTGGCCTCGTCGCGCTCGCCCATCACCATCTGCGCGCACACCGAGATCGAATCGGCGATGCCGCGCTGCGTCACCTGCATCGGGTTGCCGAACAGGTCGGCCTTGCCGCGCTCGTCCTGAATCGGCCGGAAGCCGGCGGTCGCCAGCGCGACGCCCGCCGTGCCCAGGCGACCCGGCATCAGCCAGCTGTCGGTGAGGATCACGCCCACGTCCACACCCAGGCGCGCGCGCGCCGCCGCGCGCAGGCCGCGCGCGGTGGCGTAAGGGCGGGCCGGGAACAGCACCACCCAGCCGCTGGGGATGTTGGAGCGGTCCAGGCCGGCGTTGGGCGAGAGGATGCCGTCCTTGTACGTCAGCAGGAAGCCCTCGATGCCGCCGAACACGTGGTCCGCTTCCTGCAGCACGAGCTGCGCCATCACCGGGTTCATGTGGTAGCGCTCCGCCAGGTGTCGCGCCGGCGCTGTCACCTCCACCTGTGCCATGTTGACGACGCGGCCCTCGCTGATGGCAGCATACTTGCTGGAAACGGCCAGCACATCGCCGTCCTGGAGCGCCGCGCCGGCGGCGGCGACCGCCGTCAGCACAACGCCGGGCAGGTCGAAAGCGGCCTGCTGGACCGGGGCTTCGACCGGAATCACGGTGAGCGGTGAGCGTGTCATAGTGAGCGTTTACCTTTTGTGCAGTAGATGCCGCCGGCGCGGTTTATGGTAGCACTGCCGCCAGCCTGTGACCAGAGGCGAGTCAGGGTTTGTGGCCGTTGGCGCTTTCGTGCAGCGCCTTGCCCTCGCGCTGTTCGCGCTGGTATTCCTCCAGCGCGCGCTGCACGTCGGCGCGGGCGAGCGTCACAGAATCGTCGTCCTCGCGCCGCAGGTCGTCGGGGACCGGCTTGCGCTTCTCGGTCAGCAGGCTGGTGAGCGCCTGGCTGAAGCTGCGCGTCGGCGCCTGGTCGCCAAACTCCGCCTTGACCTCGCTCAGGTGGTCCACCAGCCACAGGTACAGGTCGCCTTCGGTGCGGTTGGGGAAGTAGCGCAGCACGTCGTACTTGCGGATGAGCGTCACCGCCGGGCGGTACACGTTGTCGTACCAGTCGGCGGCGGCCTGCTCAACCGTGCAGTCGCACGCCCGCGTCTGCGCCAGCGCGCGCTGGTGCAGGTACACGTGGCCGAGCAGGTCCGCGTAGCGCGACGGCTCGCTCAGCGTGATGGGCTGGTGGTGCGGGCGCGAATAGCGCAGGCGCGTGGCCTCCAGGAACATGGCGTAGCCCGCCGCCGCGTCCAGCTCCGCCGGCGTCATGCCTGGCTCCAGGTCCACGTGCGTCGGCAGCTCGGTGACGTGCGCCTCGATGGTCTTCTGGCCGATCTGCCGCGCCACCGAGATGCGGTGGTTGCCGTCGCGCACGAAGTACACGTCGTCCACCTTGTACAGTTCGACCGGCGGCGTGCCGACCATGCTGTTCGTCTGGGCGTAGACCCGGCTCCAGCGGTCGCGCAGGCGCGAACTCTTGGGCAGGAACGTGCCGGTAAAGTCGCGGTAGCGGCCCACGCTGCCGACGATGCGGTCCAGCGGCACGTTTTGCAGCCCCTTATAGCTTTCCTCGCGCAGCCGCAGCCGCGCTTTAATGTCGTCGAAGCTGAGCAGCTCGGCCGGTTTGCCGCGCAGCAGGCCGATCACGTCCTGCCAGAAGGCGCGCGCCCGCGCGCTCTGGAAGGCGTTGATGCCCTCGATATAACCGGCTCTAAAGTCGAAATCGTCATCTGACATACGGCCCTCACTGGGCTGACTGACACCTGTGCGCGGCGCTCCCCGGCCGTCCGTTCAAAAACGCGCCGCAGTCCGCTACAATACGCACCGAATCTATTCTAGTGCGGAAAAGTCAGGCGAGTCCAGCCTGAGTGTCAGCGGCGCTTTGCCGCCGGGCGAACCCGGCGCACAGCCGCGCCGCCCGAAAGGAACAACACGCTATGCCAAACATCCTGGTCACCAACGACGACGGCGTGCAGGCGCCGGGCCTGCTGGCGCTGGCGGCCGCCGCGCGCGCCCTGGGCGCGGTGCGCGTGGCCGCGCCCGCCAGCAACCAGAGCGCCACCGGCCACAAGAAAACCCTGTTCCAGAACATCCCCGTCAGCGAGACGGCGCTGGCCGACGGCACGCCCGCGCTGGCCGTCGCCGGCTCGCCGGCGGACTGCAT
>CAZDVL010000267.1:0-3679 GCA_964508745.1 uncultured Anaerolineaceae bacterium
GCCTCACGTCATTACCTGTCTCTACCGCGCCGATAGCTCGTTATCCAGTAAAAGTAAGGCTGTCCGGGGGCTTTCCCCCCGGACAGCGTGTGTGTCAGCAGCGACTACAACTGTTCGGCGATGCTCTTGGCCTGCGTGAACAGCAGCAGGTAGTCCGGCCCGCCGGCCTTGCTGTCGGTCCCGCTCATGTTGAAGCCGCCGAAGGGGTGCACGCCCACCAGCGCCCCGGTGCACTTGCGGTTGAGGTACAGGTTGCCCACGTGGAACTCGTGCCGCGCCCGCTCCAGCCGCGCCCGGTCGCGGCTGTAGAGCGCGCCGGTGAGGCCGTAGCGCGTGCCGTTGGCGATCTCCAGCGCGTCGTCATAGTCGCGCGCGCGGATCAGCGCCAGCACCGGCCCGAAGATCTCTTCCTGGGCGATACGCGCCTGCGGGTCCACGTCGCCGAACACCGTCGGCTCGATGAAATAGCCGCCCTTCAGCTTCTCGACCGCGTGGCCGCCGCTGAGCAGCGTGCCTTCCTGCGTCCCCACCTCGATATACTCCAGGATGCTGTCGAACGCCTTCCTGTCCACCACCGGCCCCATGTCAATGTCCGGCCCCTTGTCGGTCGCGTCCAGCACAAGCTGCTGCGTCAGCGCCACCACGCGGTCGGCCACGACATCATACGCCTGCCCGGCGATGATCGCGCGCGACCCCGCCGAGCATTTCTGCCCCTGAAAGCCAAACGCGCCGGCGACAATCCCGGCGGCGGCGGCCTCCAGGTCGGCGGTTTCGTCCACCACCACCGCGTCCTTGCCGCCCATCTCCAGAATCGTGCGCTTCAGCCACACCTGCCCCGGCGGCACTTTGGCCGCCTTTTCGAAAATCCCCAGCCCCACTTCCATCGAGCCGGTGAAGGCGATGAAGCGCGTCTGCGGGTGCTCCACCAGGTACGCGCCCGCCAGGCTGCCCGGCCCGGTGAGGAAGTTGAGCACGCCGCCCGGCAGCCCCACGCTGCGGAACAGGTCGGCCACCTTCCACGCGATCCAGGGGCTGGTCGAGGCCGGCTTGAGGATCGTCGTGTTGCCGGCCACAATCGAGGCGGAGGTCATGCCGCTGAGGATCGCGTTGGGGAAGTTCCAGGGCGGGATGACGACGCCCACGCCCAGCGGAATATACTGAAGGTCAAGCTGCTCCGGCGGGTACGGCGTCAGCAGGTCGCTGGCGCGCTCCATGCGGATCGCCTGGCGCGCGTAATACTCAAAGAAATCAATCGCCTCGGCGGTGTCGGCGTCGGCCTCCGCCCAGCTTTTGCCCACTTCCAGCACCATCACCGCGCTGAACTCGTGCTTGCGCCGGCGCATCTCCGCCGCCGCCCACAGCAGATAGCGCGCGCGCGTGCTCAACGGCACGTAGCGCCAGTCCGCAAACGCCTTCAGCGCGGCCTGCATCGCCTGCTCGGCCTGCTCGACGCCCGCTTTGGCAAAATGCCCCAGCACTTCGGCGGGCCGCGCCGGGTTCACCGAGGGAAAAGCCGCGTCGAGGTAAATTTCCTGGCCGCCGATCAGCAGCGGGTAGCTGCGCCCGACCTCCCCTTTAACCTGGTCCAGCGCCGCCTGAAACGCCTGGCGGTTGTGCGGCGCCGTGAAGTCGGTCAGCGGTTCGTTGCGAAACGGTGTAAGCATTATTTGGGCACTCCTGTGCTGCGCAAATATTTAATCTATTGTACCACGCCCCGGCCCACAAGCGTTTTCGTTAATTCTTCACGCACGCCAGCCGCCAGCTCCTTTATAATAGACAGAAACAACACCTCAACTATCGTTCATTCAACCTTAACTGGGGTGCTATCATGGAGGGTATCGTACTCAGCAATCACGCGCAGGAACGCTCTGCGCGGCGCAACATCTCCGCCAGTGACATTGACTTCATCGTCGCCAACGGCCACCGGGTGCACCGCACCGGCGTCATCTTCTGCCAGCTTCGCAGCCGCAGCATCCCGGACTCAGTCCCCGGCAACCACCGCTTCCGCCAGCTCGTCGGCACGACCGTCGTGCTGTGCCGCTGCGGCTGCTGCGTGGTGACCGTCTACCGCGAGGCCAAAGCGTTCCACCGCGACGCGCGCAAAACCAAATACGACGCGCGGATGCGCCCCTGTGTCGAGGGCTGCCCCTGCGGCCACGGCAGCGCCGGCGTCTCAGCCGTCGGCGGCGTCAGCGCATACGAGCACCACCTGGCGGCCTGCGCAGCGCGTTAGCGCCAGCGTCCGCGACTCCGTCCCGGCCAGCCGCAGCCGGGCGATCAGCTCCTCCGGGGCCAGCGCCGCGCCCCGCTTCTTCACCGTGACCGTGCCCACAGCCCGTTCCCGCAGGTACGCGCGCAGCCGCTTCAGGTTGAACGGCAGCCAGTCCAGCACGCGCCAGGCGCGCATCCAGGGCGTGTCCGGCGGCGCGTCCGCCGTCAGGTAGGCGATCTCGGCGTCAAGCTGCCAGGCGTCCCAGGCGGCAGCGGCCTCCGCCACCAGCCCGGCGCGCAGCAGCGCCGGGTCCGGCTCCAGCAGCCAGCCGCGCGGCCCGGACAGGCGCGTTTCCGCCGGCTGCGCGGGCGCGTACCACTGGTGCGCCGCCTCGCCCAGCAGCAGCGCCGCCGCCGGCCGGCGCTCCTCAAAGCCCAGCCACAGCGCCGCCTCCTTGAGCGCCCCCGCCGCCGAAATAAACTCCACCTGCCCGCCGTAAGCGGCAAGCTGCGCCCGGTCCACGCCCGGCGAGAGCTTGACCGCCGCGCGCGGCACTCGCCAGCCGCGCACCGTCGCCAGCGGCGGGTCGTAGCGCTCGACATCGTGAATACGCTTCCCGCCGGCGTCGCGCCGCGCTGGGTCGAAAAAGGCCAGCTCAGCCGGCGGCAGGCCCGCGCGCACGTCCGCCACCGCGAAGCGCGCGTCCACGCCCAGCGCCGCCGCGTTGTGCCGCGCCAGCAGCACGCGCAGCGGGTCAATGTCCAGCCCCAGCACGCGCGCGCCGGCCCGCGCCAGCGCCAGCGCGTCCGCGCCGAGGCCGCAGCCCGCGTCCACCACCTCCAGCCCGGCGGCGGCCCGCGCCCGGTAGCGCCGCGCCAGCGGGTCGCTGGCCTGCTCCAGCGCCGCCCGCGTGAAGAACATGCGTGCCGCGTCCGCGCCGAATTTCTCCGCCGCCTTCAGGCGCAGCCGCGCCTGCTCCAGCGCCGCGCTGGCGACCTCCGGCGGGTGCTCGCGGCGCAGGCGCGTCAGCAGCGCCAGCGTCTGCGCGTCCGACAGGTCCTCGGCGGCCAGCCGCGCCAGCAGGCGCGCGCCGTCGTCGCCGGCCAGGAAAGCGAGCGTGTCCGGGGTGAGCGTCATTTGTCAGGGGGGTTCAGCGCTGAGGGGGTCTGCGGGCGTGCCGCGCGCGGTTCAGCCGGAATTGCCGCTGGCGGCCCGGCGCGCCTTCTCGATCAGCTCCAGCACTTCTTCCCACTCTTCCTCGAAGAAATGCAGCGTCACCGCGCCCAGCTCCAGGTGAAACACGGTTTCGCCGTCCGGCTCATCCGAGAGCCACACCATGTAATTGGCGGTCTCGGCCAGCGTCCCGGTTGGGATGTCGTCGTTCATTGCCTGCCTCGCTGCTCTGGCTTAACCCACAAGTCTCTGGCCGTTAGTCTTTAGCCACAGACTGATGGCTAAAGACTAACG
>CAZDVL010000268.1:0-3678 GCA_964508745.1 uncultured Anaerolineaceae bacterium
GACCCGGTGGACGTGTCGCTGCTGCAGATCGGCCTGCTGCCCACCTTCTACCAGTTCAGCGAATCCACAATCGAAGTGACGATGGACATCAAGACCACTTCCTCATCAGAAACCAACGTCAAGGTGAGCGCCAAGGCCAAGGTGGGCTTCGCCTGCTGGAGCGCGTCGGTCAGCGTGGATGTCTCGCACAACCGCAAGTACGGCAAGGAAGTGCGCGGGACCAGCCGCCTGTTCACCCGCCTGGTCCCGGTGCCGCCGCCGCCGCGCATCGCGCCGCAGTTGATCGTGGTGGACAACCGCCCGACGACGCCGCCCGCGCCGCCCGCGTAAGCGAGGGGATGACCGATGGTATTCACCGGCGGTATCAGGGGGGAAAGGCTGGCCGCCTTCCGCCCGCCGATTGTCGAGCCGGAAGTGCCGGTGCGCGAGACGCCGTCCGCTTCCTTTGGCGACCTGGTGCGCATGCTGGCCGAGGGCATCGCCGATGCCCAGGCCAGCCTGGACCGGTCGTCGGCAGAGCAGGTCGTGGCGCTGGCCAATGCGCGCGTGCAGGTCGTCTCCAGCATCACCGAGACGATCGCCGCCGACGGCAGCGTCACCTACACCAACGGGCCGCTGCGCGAGGTGTCGCTGCTGGACCTGGGCGTGCGGCCCACCTTCTACCAGTTTTCCGAGGCGAAGGTCGAAGTGACGATGGACATCAAGATCGTCGAGAACGTGACCGAGTCCGGCACGACGCCCAAACGCTTCAGCCTGTTCGCCGAGACCGCCGGCGTGCGCTTCGAGCGCAAGCTCAACCGCGATGTGACGGTGGCCTCTAAGCTGACGGCGACGCTGGTGCCCGTCCCCATGCCGATCGCGCTGGAGCCGGCGCGCGCCACCGTGACGCCTGACGCCCCACCTGGACCGTGACGAACGTGGCGGAGGGAGCAGTCTATGGCCGCCAATAAGCCGACGAACGAAGCTGACCTGCGCGGGTTTCTGGAAGCGGCGGGCCGCTCGCTGACCGAGGCGCAGGGCGCGCTGGGCGGCGGGCTGGAACAGCGGCCCGCCGCGCTGGTGATCGCCAACGCGGAGCTGGAGGTCAAAACGGCCCTGAAGGCCGACAGCGGCGGCGGGCTGACCGTCCAGCCGATTTCGGCGGAGGACCTGGCCCGCGCCAACATTGACGCGGCGGCGCTGTCCACCGTGCGCGTGAGCTTCGTCGCCACCGCGCCGGACCTGACGGCGCAGAGCGCGCCGGCGCGCCAGCCGGAGGAGGTGGCCGACGAGGTGCGCAAGCGCCCGGATGTGGCGCAGCTTGACCGCATCCTGGGCGGCCTGACGGTGGACGCGATTTACATTCCGCGCTCGCAGCGCTGGCTGGTCACGGCCCAGGACCCCAAGGGGCGGGTCGTGCGCGAAGTCGTGCTGCCCGACACACAGGAGGGAGGCGCCGGTGGCTGAGGAACCCGATGCCAGAGATGTACAGCGGCTGCTAACGCTGCAAAAACGGCTGGAGGACGCCCGCGAAACCGGCAAGGCGCTGACCACCGAGCGCAACGAGCTGAAAAAACGCCTGACGGACGCCGAGAAGGCGCTGACGAAGGCCCAGGCTGCGGCGGACGCCGGCCGCGACGAAGGTGAGCAACTGCGCGCCGCGCTGGCCGAAATCCTGGCCGGGCTGGGCGTGAAGCCGCCGCCGCGCGGCGGCGCCCTGGCGCTGATCCAGGAGCTGCAAAAGGCGCTGGCCGCGCTGCGCGAACGCCTGGCGGCGGCCGAGGAGCGGGCGGCGCAGGCCGAGGCGGCGGACAAACGCGCCGCCCAGGCCGAGGCGGCGCTGGAGCAGCTTCGCGCGCAGCTTGCCGGGCTGGAGCAGCAGATCAAGGAGCAGCTGCACGCCGCCGAACAGCGCGCCCAGCAGGCCGAGGCCGCGCTGGCCGAGGCGCAGAAAACGATCCAGGCGCTGGAGGGCGGCGAGGCGACGATCAACGCGCTGCTGGCGGAGAACCAGCGGCTGGCCGAGCAGCTTGAGTCCTTTACGGGCGACCTGGGCCGGCTGCGCACCGCCGCCGACGAGGCCAGCGCGGCGACCCGCGCGGCGCTGGCTGAGGCCGGCGCAGCGGCGGCGGCGCGCGCGGCGGCAGAGCAGTCGCTGGCGGCGGCGCAGACCGAACGGGCGCAGCTTCAGGACCAGGTGACGCTGCTCAACCGGCAGATCGCTGACGCCGGCCAGACGCCGTTCCTCACCGCCGACCAGGTGGCCGGGATGCTGGACGGGCTGGTGACGCGCATCAACCTGAGCGGCGGCGGGCTGGCGGTGCGCGACGGCGCGGTGAAGCTGAAGGTCGGCTTCGGCGCGGCGGGCGAGAGCGTCGGCTTTGTCATCCCGACGCCGGAGCAGGCCGCCGCGATCAAGGACAGCCTGCACGAGGTGACGCTGCACTTCGAGCGCGGCCTGGGCGAGGCGTCCAAAGCCGGCCTGGCGGACAAGCTCCGTTAGGGCAGGCCAGCGAGGGCCGCGCCCGGCCCTCAGGCCGGGGCGTCGCGCCGCAGCGGCGGCGTCCGCGTGATGAGCCGCGCCGACCGGCTGCGTGTGACGTAGTTCCACGCCCACTGGAACAGCACCAGCGCCCGGTTCTGGAACTCCACCAGCAGAATCAGGTGAATGAACAGCCAGGCCAGCCAGCCCAGGAAGCCGGTGAGGTGCACGCCGCGCAGGTCAACGACGGCGGCGGCGCGCCCGATGGTCGCCATGCTGCCCTTGTCGAAGTAGCGAAACGGCGCGGGCGGGGCGCTGTCGCCGCGCAGCCGCCGCTCGATGAGCGCGGCGGCGTACTGCGCCTGCTGGATAGCCACCGGCGCGACGCCGGGCAGCGGCGCGCCGGTCTGGTGGGCGTAGTGGGCCATGTCGCCGATGGCGAAGATTTCCGGGTGGCCCGGCAGCGTCAGGTCCGGCTGGACGATAACGCGCCCGGCGCGGTCGGTCTGCGCGCCGGCGGCCTGGGCGAGCATCTGCGCCAGCGGCGCGGCCTGCACGCCCGCCGCCCACAGCACCGTGTGTGCCGGGGCCGTTTCCTCAGCGCCGCCGCTGCGCAGCGTCACGCTGCCGCTGCGAACATCGGTCACCAGGCAGTTGAGGCGCACCGTCACGCCCATGCGCTCCAGGTCGGCCTGCGCCCGCCGCGACAGCGCGGGCGGGTAGGCGCTCAGCACGCGGTCGCCGCCCTCCAGCAGCAGGATGCGCGCGCTGGCCGGGTTGATGCGGCGGAAGTTGCTGCGCAGCGTGTGGTGGGCGATCTCCGCCAGCGCGCCGGCCAGCTCGACGCCGGTCGGGCCGGCGCCGACGACGATAAACGTGAGCAGCGCGGCGGCGCGGGCCGGGTCGGTCTCCAGCTCGGCGCGCTCGAAGGCGCTCAGCACGCGGGCGCGGATCTCCACGGCGTCGTTGATGGTTTTCAGCGCCGGCGCGGCCTGTTCCCAGGTGTCGTGGCCGAAATACGAGTGGCCGGCCCCCGCCGCCGCGATCAGCGTGTCGTAGGGGACGCGGCCGCCGCCGCGCAGCAGCACGCCGCGGCCCGGCACGTCGAGGCCGGCGACTTCGGCCATCATGACGAACGTGCTGCGGCTGTTTTTGAGGATGCCGCGCAGCGGCGCGGCGATGTTGGCCGGCGAGAGCGCGCCGGTCGCCACCTGGTA
>CAZDVL010000269.1:0-3664 GCA_964508745.1 uncultured Anaerolineaceae bacterium
CAGGAATATTTCGCCGCGCTGGGCCTGGCGCGCACCGGCCTGACGACGCGCCTGTCGCCGCCGGCGCTCGACAGCGGCGGCCAGCGGCAGCCCACCCGCTGGGACCGCGCGATCGTGATGCTGTGCGGCGTGCTGCCCAACCCGGACGCCAATGTGTGGTCCGTCGCCCAGGTGGACCCCTTCCTGGCGCTGGAGTGCATCGCCGGCGGCATCACCGTCCAGGAAAAAACGCTGCTGCAAATTTTCCGCCTGCTGACCAGCGGCGTGCGCGTTGGCGTCCCCGACAGCCGCGTGGCGACGGCGCGCATCCTGACGCGCCTTGACCCCGCCGCCGCCCTGCCGATTCTGCTGGAGGCCCTGCGCGACGGGGCCTGGCCGGTGCGCTGGGCCGCCATGCAGGCGCTGTGGGAGCTGGACGCGCCGCTGCTGCCCGGCCTGGCCGCAACCCTGCACGAGCTGGAGGACAGCCTGCGCAACCCCGCCGCCGCCGCCCTGCACCAGCTTGGCGACAGCGCCCTGCCCACGCTGCTGACGCTGCTGCACGCCGCCGACTGGCACGTGCGGCGCGGCGCGGCCTGGGCGCTGCGCGAGATCCGCGACCCCGCCGCGCTGGCCGCGCTGGTTGACGCGCTGTACGACGACGACCCGCTGGTGAGCGCCGAGGCGGCGCTCGCCCTGGGCCAGCTTCGCAGCGCCGCCGCCGTGCCCTGGCTGAAGGCGATGATCTGGCACGGCGACGCCCGCGTGCGCCACGCCGCCGCCCGCGCCCTCGGCTGGACCGGCACGCCGGCGCTGGACGACATCCTGACGCTGCTGCGCTCCCCCGCCGAAAGCGACGAAACCCGCCGGCTGATGCTTGTCGCGCTGGCGTTCATCAACGCCCCGGCAGCTTACGAAGCTGTGCTGGAAGCCACGCACGACCCCAGCGCTGAAGTGCGCTGCGCCGCTGTTGAAGCCCTGGAACATACAGGAGATGCGAAAACCGTGAAACGGCTGATTGAGAGTTTATCCGACACCGCACATTCGCGGCTGAGCAGCTCGCGCATCTGCGACGCCGCCGCCCGTCTGCTGCAGGCGCTGGGGACGGGCGAGGCGCTGGTCGCCTTCGAACGCTGGCGGCACGAGAGCCGCCCGCGCCGGCCCCAGACCGCCCCGCCCCCGCCGCCCGCGCCGAAGGCCCAGCCGACGCGCGCCAACTCAAAGTCGGTCGTCAGCGCCCTGAAGCGCCTGGAGGACATCACCGGCCGGAAGCCCGTCACGCTGGCGGGGCCGCCGCAGCTTGACAGCCCGGACTGGGCCGCCCGCCGCGACGCCCTGCGCGCCCTGCGCGGCGCCGACACGCGCACCGCCGTGCCCGCCCTCACCGCCGCGCTGGCCGACAGCGAGAGCCAGGTGCGCATCGCCGCGGCGGAGACGCTGGCGGCATTTGCCGACGCGCCGGAGGCTGTCGCAGCGCTGGTGAACGCCCTCAACGACCGCGATTACCTGGTCTGCGACGCCGTTTCAGAGGCGCTGAAAGGCGTGGGCGAGCCGGCGGTTGACGGCCTGGTCGCGCTGCTGGACAGCGATAACCCCAACGTGCGCGGCGCCGCCGTCGAAATCCTGGGCGCAGTCGCTGCCCCGCGCGCCGTCCCCGCGCTGATCGCCCGGCTGTTCGACAGCGACTACCCCTGGATGGCCGAGGAGCCGATCAGCGAGAACGCGGCGCGGGCGCTGCTGGCGATCAACACCGTCGAGGCCCGCGACGCCGTCCGCGCCTGGCGGCGCACCAACCCCGCCGCCCCCGGCGCCGCGCCTGAAGGCCCGTTCGAGCCGGACCTCAGCGAACATGGGCCGGCCGAGCGCCCCACGCACCGCCGCCTGGTGTTCCGCCTGCTCGACGACATGCACCACCAGGACTGGCAGACGCGCCAGCAGGCGGCCAAAGGGCTGCGCGAGTACGCGCGCCTGCTGCGCGGGACCGAGGACCTGGAGCTGGTGCAGCGGCTGACGGCGGCGCTGGCCGACGGCGACTGGGTGGTGCGCTGGTCCGCCGCCGACGCGCTGGCCTGGGTGCGCGACCGCAGCGCCGTGCCCGCCCTGGTCGAGGCGCTCAACGACGCCAACTGGACCGTGCGCGTGGCGGTGATCCGCGCCCTGGGCGAGCTGCGCGACGGCGGCGCGACGCCGGACGTGATCCCGCTGACGGAGGACAGGCAGAACCTGGTGCGCGAAGCGGCGGTTGAGGCCCTGGGCCTGATCGCGGACGCGCGCGCGCTGCCGGCTTTGCAGCACGCCGTCAAAAGCGACCCCGAACCGTTCGTGCGGCTGGCCGCCGTCGAGTCGCTGGGGCGCATTGGCGGCCCCGGCCTGGCGCAGTCGCTGGCGGCGGCGCTGTCTGACCCGGACAGCAACGTCTGCTGGACGGCCGCCCGCGTGCTGCGCGAAACCGCCGACGACAGCGTGGTCGCAGAGCTGATCGCCTGCCTGAGCGACACCAAACGCCCCTACTGGGAACAGCAGCGCGTCTGCGACCTGGCGGTGGTGGCGCTGGAACACATCGGCTCTGATGAGGCGCTGTCGGCGGTCAGCCGCTGGCGCGCCGCGCCCGCCAGTTAAGCTGCGCCCGGCTGCGTGCGCTGAAAGGTGATGTTCGACACTGTGCGATTTGTGAAAAACGTGTCATCATCGGTAATATTCTTTATTGACTGCGTCCTTCGCCGCCGCCAGACGCTGAACAGGTTTACGGAAATGTAATCGTTCCAGATCGGCCGCTTATGAAACTCTTTGTCAGCTACGCCCGCGTTGATAAATCGTTCTGCATCCAGATCGCGGAAACGCTGGATGTGCACGAAATCTGGTTCGACCAGCGGCTGTACGCCGGGATGCACTGGTGGAAGGAAATCCTGCGCCGCCTGGAGTGGTGCGAGGGCTTCGTCTACCTGCTGTCGCCCGAATCGGTCGCCTCTGACTACTGCCAGCGCGAGTACCGGGTCGCGCAGGGGATGGGCCGGCATATCTTCCCGGTGCTGATCCACCAGGACACGCAGATTCCCGCGGAGCTGCGCGAGGTGCAGTACGCCGACATGAGCAAGGGCCTGACCCCTGAGGCGGTCAAGATTCTGCTCGACTCGATCTACATGGCGGAAACCGGGCGCCACGAGCGCGCCAGGTCGTTCCTGCCCGGCGTCACGCCGGACACGATCAACCCGCCCGCCCCCAACCCCGCCAACGTGATCAGCACGGTCGCCGCGGCGATGGAGCGCGGCCAGTATGACCAGGCGGTGTACCTGCTCAGGCGCGCCAAAGCCAGCGGCTTCCAGCCGCGCTTTGTCAACCTGGACGCGCTGCTGGCCGAGGCCGAGGCCAGCCTGGAGCGCCAGGCGTACCTGCGCGACGCCGAGCGCGATTACCGCCAGATCGCCGACCTGATCCGCGTCAAGCAGACGTTCAAGCTGGGCTGCGAGGCGTTTCAGGCCTTTCGCCAGCGCTACGCGGACTATGACCCGGACTGTCTGGCGCTGCTGTGCGAGGGCCGCGTGCCGGCCAACGGCAGCGGCAAGCTGCCGGCCGGCGCCTCGCCGGCCGCCGCGCCCAAGCCCGCCGCCGCGCGCCCGCCGGCCAACGGCGTCACCGTGCCGCTGCTGGAGTGGTGCGACATCGCCGCCGGCCCGGCGCGCATCAA
>CAZDVL010000270.1:0-3660 GCA_964508745.1 uncultured Anaerolineaceae bacterium
CTCAGGTCGTGTATGCCATACGGCGACGCGCCATTCGGGAAAATCCCCACCGCGCTCGTCTGCCCGATGCCGGTTTCCCCCGTATTGCCCTTTGCCGCATCAAATCCCCCCTCATAGGGGTATTCGCGCCCGTCTGTCCCCCGTGCCGCGATCTCCCATTCCTGCTCCGTCGGCAGCCGCACCGCCCACGCCCCGATGTCGTCCAGGTCGCAGCCGCCCCCCAGCCGCCACGACAGCCAACGGCAGAAGGCCAGCGCCTGATACCAGTTGACAGTCTCGCGCGGGTGGTTGGCGTACTTGAAGCTCTGGTCCCGCATTTTTCGGCCATCATCATCCGCTGCCAGCCCGGCAAACCAGCGGTCTTTATCGCGATAACCTTCGGGGTCGTCAAGGAAGGTCTGGAACTGCACATAGGTAATCGGATACTTCGCTATCCGGTAGCTGTACGTCAGTTCAAACTGGCGCGCTGGATTGTCTTCTTCACTCGCAAGCCCGATGGGATACACGCCGGGCAGCACCAGCTCACCCCAGGCGATGTCCGGCAGCTTGATGCCGTCACGCACAATCACCCCCACGCCGGGGCGCAGGTCGCCGATCACCGCCAGTTTACGTCCAGTTTCTGCCCGCTGGGCCGGCGGCAGCGCCAGGTCCGTTAGCAGGGCAGTCCCAGTGTCCCGCAGACCGGTCAGCACCGCCCCTTCAGGCGAATAGCTGTCGTGCTCACCTTCGTACAGCCTATGCTCCCCGCCTATCTCCAGCGCTGCCAGCGCGGCCTGTATCCGTTCCGGCGAGGAACCATCGCGCAGATAAGGTCGAAACATCTCCGGCAGCAGTCGCCACAGATCGGCGCTGCGCCCCTCGTGCACCAGTTCATCAGCGGCCAGCAGTGCCACGTTGCGCCACAGGTCCGGTTTCGCCAGCAGCCGCCTCGTTACCCCGTGCGGAAAGCAGTCTTCCTTGCTCCGCCTTTGCAGCCGTATCCTGTCAGCCGTTGTCAGCCAGCAGGCCGCCAGATGCTCCTGAAAACTGCGATGCGAGAAACGGAAATGCTTGTCGCGTCCCGAAATCAGAATGCCCGCCCGCTGCTCCAGGTGCTGCCACACGCGCCCGGGCCTCAGGTCATTGTCAATATCGAGGACCGCATTCACCAGCAAATCCCGGTGGAACTCGGTGGTGTCGCCCGTGCCCGCCTCGTGCACTGTGCAGGCGATGTTCTCCAGCACCAGCCGCAGTTGCTCCGGCTTCAGTCCCAGCAGGTCTGTAACTGACAGCGATACACCCTTACGCACCGACCACTTCGCCAGCATCAGATCGAGAGCCTGCCGGTAGAGCGCGCCGCGCGCTGTTGGCAGCCGGTTTTCACCCGGCGAGTCCAGCCAGATGGCCGCCAGCAGCGTGAAGAACAGCGGGCTGCGGCGCAGGTCGTCAGGAACCTTGTCCAGCGCCTCAAAGAATGCCTGCGCCTCGGCCTCCGCCTGCGCCGGCATAATCTGCCGGAATAAGGCCTGTGCCAGTTCACGCAGACGCCGCGTGTCCAATGGGCGCAGTTCACAGCGTCCATAGCCTGGCAGCGCCCAACCGCCCTTCTCATAGGCGTGATGCCGGCTGGTGATGATAATGCGCGCCTTTCTGAAACGCTCCAGTGCAGCTACCAGCGCCTTGACCTGAGCACGGCGCTGGTCGTTGCCAGCGTCTGGCACTTCGTCCAGCCCATCCAGCAGGATAATCGCCTGTCCGCTTTCAAGCTGTCTGAGCAAATCCGGCGCGTAGGCTGCCAGCGTGTCACCCAGAATATGCTGCTGCACATAAGCCCAGAAATGATCGAACGCAGGCAGTTTCAGCGGCTCGTCGCGTTCTGGCAGCGACGGGAAAGCGCGCGCCACCAGGTCGCGCAGCTCGATGTAGATCGGTGTATATGCGCCCAGCAGCCAGTCACGCAGCGCTGCCAGGCTGGCGCTCTCCGGCACGTTTTCCGCACCTGCTTCCCGCAACAGTTCACCCGCCAGGCACAACGTCAGATGACGCACAAAACTGCTCTTGCCACTGCCAGGGTCGCCCACCAGCACGAAACGCGACCGCACGCTGGCCGCGTCATGCGCTTCCATATACCAGTAATGATCGCCGTCATCATAGTCGCGCTGGATGATCTTGTTTCCCAGCGCGTCCACAATCTGCTGGAGTTCAGCCTCGCCCACACCGAGATCGGCCCACTGGCGCGGCTGCGGCTGGCGCTCGCGGCCAGCGCCCTCCCCCATCGCTTCAGGTTCCGGCGGTTTCTCGCGTCCTACCCACCAGTCGGTTATCTGCTTGTCCTTCGTTTTGACCGTCAGCCCGAAGTCCACCGGCAGCGGCACATACACATCCAGCAGACTCACCCGTTCGTCACGGTCGGCGATGTCTGCCAGCGGCACGTAGGCCCAGTGAGCATTGAACCAGCGCCACAGATACGCCCGTTGGCGGCTGGCAGCGTCTTCCGGGTCTTCTGGCACACCATAATTGATGACGACACCCTTTGCGCTGCCGTGCTCCACATGCTGTGTGATGATGATATGTGGCGTTTTCGTTTCAAGAATTGGTGGCAGCCCTTCTGCGCCGGGGACAGCGCGCAGCAGCCGTTTCAAGCCTTCTTCCCGACCCAGCACGGTAAAATCCACCGCCTGCAGATCGGCTATCATCAGTGCTGCCAGCGTCGCCGGCACATCGTCGAAGCGGGCCATTATCAGCGGGACAATGCGCGTATCATGTGTCCGCGCCATCGCGATTTCTTTGGGAACCCATTCGGATTTCAGCGCGTTCGGGGTGACGATCACCACCAAAGCGTCCACTTCGGCGATGACCTCTTCAATCGTGCGCTCCCAGACATCGCCGCCTGTCAGCCCATCCACATCAATCCACGCCTGCACGCCGCTGGCACGCAGATCATCGGCCATAGTCTCGGCCAGGTAACGGTCATCGTGAGAATAGCTGACAAAGGTCTTGGGCATGATAACAGCCCTTCGGTGAGACACTTCACACTGTAAAACCGAGTATACTGTAATTGTATTACAGACGGAATCAGGGGGCCGTATGTCAATTGACCCGAACACCGCCATGCTGGCCGGAACCGTGATCTCTCTGCTTCATCCCTACGCCCAGAAAGGCGCTGAGGAATTCGCCAAGGCCGCTGGCAAAGCCGCTTTCGAGGGGGTACAGAAACTGGTTGACGCGCTGCGGCAGCGGTTCGGCGGCGATAAAGAGGCAGAAGAAACCCTGAAACAGTTCGAGGACAAGCCGGATCGCTACCGCGCTGCGCTCGAAGACATTCTGCGCGAGAAGCTGGCCCAGGATCACGGCTTCGAGGCCCAGCTTCGCGGCCTGCTGTCAGACATGGGACCGACAATTACCGTTATCCAGGACCTGGAAAAAGCGGGCAAGGTGACTGGCCTCAAGGCGAAAGGCATTCACTCCGGAACCGTGAGTGTTGAGCAGCACGCCAAACAGGTGGATGACCTGACTGGCGTTGAACTCGATGGTGATATTGGGAACTAAAACCTGGCGAACGCTCGCAGCCCCCTACCCCGGCTCGTTCAGCCGCCGGCGTCGGTCACGCCAGTCCGGCATGCTGCGTCCCAGCAGGGGATTGGCGCTTGCTGATTCTGATTGCCGTTATAGCCCTGCAGC
>CAZDVL010000271.1:0-3639 GCA_964508745.1 uncultured Anaerolineaceae bacterium
TCCACGCTGGCGGCGGGCAGCGCCGGCTGGCGCAGGCGCGCTGTGAGGGCGGCGGCCTCCAGGGCAGGGCGCAGCTCAGCGGCGGCGGCCGCGCCGTGGCGCGCGCGGCAGTCGGCCAGGCAGGCGGCGACGGTCGCGCCGCGCTGAAGCGCATCCAGGTAATGGTCCAGGATGTCGTACAGTTCTGCTGTGTGCCCTGAGTCGTCGTTCACTGAAGTTCCGCCACGAGCGCGCTGATATCAATACCGGCCCGCTCCAGTTTGCCTGCCAGCGCGCGCAGGGCGCGAAACTGGAGCGCTTTGATCGCGTTGGGCTGCTTGCCCAGCACGGCGGCCACCTCGTCCACGCGGTAGCCCTCGAAGAAGCGCAGGATCACCACCTGCTGCTGGTCGTCTGTCAGGCCGGCGATGGCCGACCGCAGCGCCGCCGCCGCCTGCCGCCGCGCCAGCCCGGCGTCGAGCCGGCTGTCCACCGGCAGCGGCTGGTCGTCCAGGTCGGTTTCGCCTGGCCGCCGCCCGACGCGCCGGT
The DNA here is from genome assembly GCA_964508745.1 of uncultured Anaerolineaceae bacterium. Lineage (GTDB taxonomy): Bacteria > Chloroflexota > Anaerolineae > Aggregatilineales > Phototrophicaceae > DAOTWC01. The sequence continues at coordinate 529 of CAZDVL010000271.1, forward strand.
AGTGGTCAATCACGCGCGCCCGCGCGATGCGGTAAAGCCAGGCCAGGAACGGTTTGCCCTGGTCGCGGTACGCCGCCAGCCCTTCCAGCGCTTTGATGAAGACATCAGCGGTGAGGTCCTCGGCGAGCTGCTGGTCGCTCACACGGACGGCGATATAACGAAAGATCGCCTGCACGTGCGCGCGGTAGAGCTGGGCGAAGGCGTCGGGGTCGCCGCGCTGCGCCCGCCTGATGAGGCGTTGTTCGTCAGCGCGCCCCACTGGCGGCCTTCCCCTGGGCTGGGCGCTGGCCCGCTGTCACATATACCGCGCGGGGCGCGAAATCGTTATGGGTGTTTTTGCCGGTCAAAACGCCTGGCTCCTGGCCTGTCGGGGGCGCCTGTGCGAACTGCTGGTTGCGCCGGTTCCCTTCCTAAGTATAATCCCATCATCTTGAACCCGTTTGTTAACGCTCAGGCAGTCACCGTGAGTAACGACCAGCAGAAACCACCGCTCCCGTCCACGCTGTACACCGAGGAATATTTTCTGACGGCGTGCGAGGGCTACGACGAATTTACCACCACCGAGGGCCAGCACCTGTCGCGGCGGCTGGCGGCGGCGTTCGCGCTGGCGGCGGTCGAGCCGGGCATGGCGATCCTCGATGTGGGCTGCGGGCGCGGCGAAATCCTGCGCCACTGTGCCCAACTGGGCGCGGACGCCTTCGGTATTGATTACGCGGCGGTGGCGGTCAACATGTCGCAGCGCGTGATCCAGGGCGTCGGCGGCGTGACGCCGGGGCGCACGGCGGTCGCCCAGGCCGACGCCAAGCACCTGCCGTTCCCCGACGGCGCGTTCGACCGTGTGCTGATGTTCGACGTGGTCGAGCACCTGCACCCCTGGGAGCTGCACCAGGCCATGCTGGAGGTGCGGCGCGTGCTCAAGCCGGACGGGCGCTTTATTATCCACACCGCGCCCAACGTCTGGTACGACCGCTACGCCTACCCGCTGGTGCGCGCTTTCCGCCGCCTGCTGGGCGAGGGCAGCAACTACCCGCGCGACCCGCGCCAGTTCGGCGTCGCGGTGAACGAGCATGTGCATGTCAACGAACAGTCGCTGTGGAGCATGAAGCGCGCGCTGCGGCAGGCCGGCTTCGACGCGCAGGTGTGGCTGGACAGCCCGCCGCAGAACCGGGCCGAAAACCCGCTGCTGGCGGGGCTGCGCGTGCTGGCTTTTGACGTGCCGCCGTTCCGCTGGTTTTTCGAACGCGAGGTCTTTGCTGTCGCGGCGCGGTCGCGTTGATGCGCGCCCGGCTGGTCGTCGGCACGCTGCTGCTGCTGGCGTTCTGGCTGACACGGCTGACCGCGGTCGGGCAGTTTCCGCCTTTTATTGACGAAGCCATTCATATCTATTACAGCGAAGTCGCCGCCAGCGGCAGCCCGCTGGCCTGGAGCGAGGACGGCCGCCAGTTCACCATCTGGCTGTACGCCTTGTTCCAGTCCTCCGCCGGCGCGCCAATTTTCACGGCGCGCGCCGTCACGGTGCTGGCGACGATGCTCGGTTTCGCCGCGCTGACCGGCACTGCCGGGCTGTTGGCCGGGCAGTTGGGCGCGCTGTTTACCGGCCTGCTGCTGCTCGTCAGCCCTTATCATCTGTTTTTTGAACGGCTGGCGCTGGCGGACCCGCTGTCGGCGGCGCTGGCGATGCTGGGCCTGTACTTTGCGGCGCGCCTCGTGCGGCGCGCCAGCCTGAAGGACGCCGCCCTGTGTGGTTTCGCGCTGTTCCTGGCTGGCGGCGCAAAGGTGATAGCGCTGCCGCTGTTCGTGATCGTGCCCGCCGCCGCGCTGCTGCTGCCTCGGCGCGGCCAGTCGTGGGCGCAGCGCCTGCGCTGGATGGCGGCCGCCCTGGCGGTGGGCCTGGGCCTGACGGCGCTGTATGTGGGCGCGCTTGCCGCCCTGGGGCACAACCCTTTCACTTACGTCTTTGACGGTGGCGAGGCGCGCGCCGGCGGCGCGCTGGAGGCGCTGGCGCTGATGCTCAGGCGCGTCCCTGACAGCGCGCTGCGCGTCGCTGAGGAGCTGGCCGGGTATCTGGGCGGCGCGGGGCTGGCGCTGCTGGTGGGGCTGATGCTGCTGGCGCGCCAGCGGCTCTTCCTGCTGACCGTGCTGCTTGTTTCGACGCTGCTCTATCTCATGGTTGGCCGCGTTGAGACGCGCCACGTGATCACGACGGCCAGCCTGCTGCTGCTGAGCGGCGGCGTGGCGCTGGCCGACCTGCTGCGGCGGCGTTCGCGCGCGCTCAGCGGGGCGGCGCTGGCGCTGATTGCGGCGGTGGGGCTGCTGGTGTGGCTGCCGTTCGCCGCCGCCAGCGCGCGCGACCCGCAGCGCCTGCCGCTGCCCCCCGCCGATTATGCGCAGTATATTACCTCGGACGGCAGCGGGCTGGGCCTGGAGGAACTGCGCGGCGCGCTGGCGGCGCGCGCGCCGCGCCAGGTGATCGCCCTCATTGCCAACTGTCAGGCGCTGCGCTACCTGTCGCTGGGCACAGTGCCGGTGACGTGCCCCCCGCTGAACCCCAGCGGCGCGGATATCCCGGCATTAAACGACCTGCTGCAGGCCAGCCGCGCGCCCGGCGTCTACGCCGTGCTGGAGGACATTCCCTATGTGCCGGCGTCTGCGCCGGGGCAGCAGCTTCTGCGGCTGGAACACGCGGTCGCACGCCCGGCGTTCACAATTTACGATCTTGCGCCTTAACGCCTTCAAAAAGCGCGCTATAATGCTCCGCTGGAATTAAGCCCCGCCTCAGCCATTGCGAACGCATTTCAAATGGGGCGGCGTTAATCTCACCCCCTTTGTGGGTTCTCAACCTGTTCGGGCGAGAAAAGGCAGTCCTGATGATTGAAGTCAACAACCTCACCAAACGTTTTAGCGGCGTGACCGCGGTGGATGCGGTCACGTTCAGCGCCAAGCATGGGCAGGTGACTGGCTTTCTGGGGCCGAACGGCGCCGGCAAAACCACGACGATGCGCATGCTGACCGGCTTCATGCCGCCGACGGCGGGCCGGGCGGTCGTGGCCGGCTTTGACGTGTTCGACCACAGCTTCGAGGTGCGCAAGCGCGTCGGCTACCTGCCGGAGA
>CAZDVL010000272.1:0-3634 GCA_964508745.1 uncultured Anaerolineaceae bacterium
ATGCGTTCTCCGTCGCCACCATATCCAGCACAATTGTCGCCCAGCTTTGCTGATCTGCGCCACAGCCCTCCCCGGTGAGCGGGTTGAAATACTCATAAAAGCCGCTGGCGGCGACCAGCTCGCCGCTGCGCTGCGCCAGGTGCGCGGCCTCAGCGGCGTAACCGTAGCGCCGCAGACCCCGGTAGATCGGCCAGTTCACGCTCGGCCACACGTTGCCGCGCCAGTAATGGCCGGGGCCGAAGGCCGGGTCGTCGCGGGGGGTGGTGGGGACGGGGTAGGGGGTCCAGAAGCTCGGCCCGGTGAGCTGGCTCACCAGCTCGGCGGCCTGCGCCGCGTCAACACAGCCGCCGAACAGCAGGATAAACGGCGCGGCGCTGGGGGCCTTGAGCGGGGTTTCGTCCGGCCCGCTGAGGTCGTAAATGCCGGTCGGGGTGATGAACTTCTGACACGCCGCCTGAACCTGCCGCGCGCGCGCTTCCCAGCGCGCCCCGCTTGCGCCGATCTCAGCGGCGATGAAGGCCAGCGCCTCCAGGTCGGCGGCGCGGACAGCGTTGAACTCGACCGACTCCACGTGGAAGAAGCCGGCCGCCGCCAGCGCCACCGGGTCGCAGTCGTGGGCGATCAGGTCTTTAACCAGGGCGTGGCGCGCCGCCTTCGACTGCTCATCGGTCGGGCCGTTCAGCTTCATGGGCGCGTCCCAGCGCGGCGAGGCGTCCCAGCCGGACTCCCAGGGGTGAATCAGGCACACGAGATCGTCACCGTCGGGGTCGCGGCGGCGGTCGAACCACTCGTGATACGCAGCCAGCGCCGGGTAGAGCGCCTCCAGGAAGGCCCGATCCGCGTCGCGCTCATAGATCAACCGGGCGGCCACGCCGATCAGCGGCGGCTGGGTGATGATGCTGCTGTAGGGCCGCCCCCACAGCGCCGCGCCGTCGCCCTGCCAGTAGAGCATGTGGGGGATCATGCCGGCGTCCGGGCCTTCCGTGACCTGCCCGGCGGCCAGGCTGAGCAGCTCAGCCTTCGCCATTTCAGTGTCGAACCAGCGGTAGGTGATCGCGTGGAAGCACGAGTCCCACAGCCACTGGTACTCATAAACGTGCGGGGCGGGGCGCGTGTAGCGGTGGCCCCGGCTTTCGATCTGGTTGCCGCGCAGGACCGCCGCGCAGCGCTCGACCCAGGCGTCAAAGTTCATTAATCAAATGCTCCTAACAGCAGGCAGGCATACGCTGCGCTCGGCCAGACAAACCAGTGACGAGATACAACCGCGCCCGACGCGGCATCATACGCCTCAGAGAGCGCGCCGTCCCACTGTGCGGCGGCGCGCACCGCGGCGCGCGCGCGGTCGTAACGCGCGCTGTCGCCCAGCAGCTTCGCGACGAGCATCTCCTGAATATCCCCCAGCGCCCAGGGCGCGCGCGTGTGCACAGAGCCGAGGTGTCCGCTGTAGAAACCCTCCCGGTTGTCCTCGGAAAAGGCGAAGCGCACGGTTGCCCGCCACAGCGGGTCGTCCGCGGGGCAGAACCCCCAGGTCGGCGCCAGCGCCAGCGGGAAATCGTTGGCGTCGTGGTAGAGGTGGTGGCGCCCGGCGCAGTCAGTGGCGTAAGCGAGCAGGGCCGAGCCGCCGTGTTCCGCCTGGAAATGCCGATAGACCGCCTCGCGGACGCTTTCTGCCTGGGCCGCCCAGCCGCCGCCGGGGAAGCCCGCCGCGGCCATCAGGCGCAGCGCGTGCCACAGCAGGATGTGGCTGGAAAGCGGGTAGGGCAGGGCCATCGGGTCGTCGGCCGGGGTTTCGTCGGTGCGGTAGAGGGGTTCGGTGGGGTGGCGATGCTGCTCAAGCGCCGCCATGATGGGCGCGACCTGCCCGCCGAGGCGCGCAAGCAGGTCCTGGTCGGCGGTGACGCGCACATACTCGAACAGCTCCACGATCGGGAAAAGCTGCTGGTCGAGCTGGAAGCCGCGGTCTTTCACGCGGCCGTTCGCCAGGTAGGAACGCCCCCACAGGCCGTTGACGCGCTCCGCCGTCTCGAAGATCCACAGCAGATGCCCGCGCACGACAGGCCACAGCGCGGGCTGCCAACTGAGGAAGGCGCGCGCCGCGAAGTACGAATCGCGGTTCCAGGACAGCGGCAGAATCATGTGGTCGGTGAGGATGCAGCGCGCCTCGCCGCCGGTGGGGGTGCAGCACATCAGCGCGTAGGCCAGGCCGCGCCGCAGAAGCGGGTCATCGGCCGCCGCCGGCCACGGCGCGGGGGCTGCGGCTGGCGCGGCGGCGGCGAGCGCCGCGTCGAGGGCCGCCTGCGCCTGGGCCACGCCCTGCCCGACGCCGATCACCAGGGTCAGCGCGCTGCCCGCCGCCTGCCCGCCGCCCTGGAAGCGAACGCTGCCGGCGTCCCCCGGCGCGGCTGAGCCATAGTTCAGGCAGGCCGCCCAGGGCAGGGCGGGGTTGTGCAGCGCCAGGCTGGCCGGATGCCCCTGGACGATTTGCGCTGCCGGCGCGGGAAAGGGCAGCGGGCCGCCCTCGGTGAGCTGTGTGTAGGCGCTGCGCTGGAGCCACACGCGCCCCGTGAGGCTGAACTGTGTCTGCGGGGCGCTGAACGTCCAGCGCTGGACGACAGCCTGCCCTTCGAATGGGTACGTCAGGCACTCTGCCTGGCCGCCGCCCTCGAACGTCAGCCGCACGCAGGGGTAAAGGCCGTCCTGCAGCCAGGCGTCGCGCGCGACGACCGGCTCCGCAAACGCGAGGCCGAAGCCTTCCTGGTCCACCAGCGAACGGCGATAGGCGCGCACCGCCTGCGGGTTGTAGCGCTCCGTCTCCTGAAACGGCGGCACGCTCGTCATGGTGACATAGCCATGCGCCGGATGATAGCCGTTCAGGGCGACGATGCGGCCATCCTGGTTGACGCTGCCGCTCAGCCCGTCGGCGCCGAAGTCCAGCGGTTTACGGCCTGCTCGCGGGTCAAGGGTCACGTCGCCACCTGCTGCAAAGCGGGCATCAGCGTGACCTCGGTGTCCTTGTCAATCCAGCGGATTTTGCTGGCCGGGAAGCGCAGCCAGACGTGATCCCCTGGCCGCGCGGTGAAGTCGGGGTGGGTCGAGACCTTGAGCTTCTCGTTGTTCACGGTGATCGTCAGCAGGTTTTGCGAGCCAAGCGGCTCGACCACATCCACCGCGACCTGCAGCGCGTCGTCGGCGGGCTGCGACAGCGCCTCCATGTTCTCCGCGCGGATGCCCAGCCAGACGGCCTTGCCGTCGTAGGGGCGCAGGGCCTCCAGCATCACAGGGTCAGGCCGGACGCTGAAGTCGCCCACGCGCGCGATCAGGCCGCCATTCTGGCGCTGCATCTGCGCGGAAATGAAGTTCATCGGCGGGTTGCCGATGAATCCGCCGACGAACTGGTAGGTCGGCGTGTCGTAGACGCGGTTTGGGTGGTCGAACTGGAGAATCCTGCCGCCGCGCATCACGGCGATGCGGTCGCCCATGCTCAACGCCTCGATCTGATCGTGCGTCACATAGACGGTCGTCGCGCCGACGCGCTTCAGAAGCGTCTTGAGTTCGGCGCGCATTTCCAGGCGCAGCAGGGCGTCCAGGTTGCTCAGCGGCTCGTCCATCAGCAGCACTTTGGACTCCACCGCCA
>CAZDVL010000273.1:0-3633 GCA_964508745.1 uncultured Anaerolineaceae bacterium
TCAGCAGCTCGCGCACCAGCAGCAGCGTTTCGCTTTCGTTCTCGCCCACCAGGTGGCAGACGCCGCTGCGCGAGCCGTGCACCGACGCCCCGCCCAGCTCCTCGAACGTCACTTCCTCGTGTGTCACCTGCTTGACCACCTCCGGCCCGGTGATGAACATGTAGCTGGTGTTCTTCACCATCAGGATGTAGTCGGTCAGCGCCGGGCTGTAGACCGCGCCGCCGGCGCACGGCCCCATAATCACGCTGATCTGCGGCACGACGCCGCTGGCGAGCGTGTTGCGCAGGAAAATCTCGGCGTAACCGCCCAGGCTGTCCACGCCTTCCTGAATGCGCGCGCCGCCGCTGTCGTTGAGGCCGATCATCGGCGCGCCGACGCGGATCGCCATGTCCATCACCTTGCAGATTTTCTGCGCGTGCACCTCGCTGAGCGAGCCGCCGACGATGGTGAAGTCCTGCGAGTAAACGTACACCAGCCGCCCGTCAATCGTCCCCCAGCCGGTGATCACGCTGTCGCCCAGCGGGCGGTTGTGCTCCATGCCAAAGTCGTGCGAGCGGTGGCGCACGAAAGCGTCCAGTTCGCGGAAGCTGCCGGGGTCCAGCAGGATGTCCAGGCGTTCGCGCGCCGTGTTCCTGCCCGAATCGTGCTGGCGCTTGATGCGCTCTGCCCCGCCGCCGTTCATGTGTTCCTGGCGCAGCGCGCGCAGCTCCTCAACCTGCCCGTTGGTTTTCTGATCTAACGTCATATTTTTCAGGTATCTCCGTTCGCAGCTTGTTTTGACGGGCGGCGCAGCAGATACAGCGCCGGCACAACACAGACCAGCCCCAACGCCAGCAGCACAACCGGCAGCCGCTGCCGGTCATAGTCGGCCCGCGCATACACCACCAGCCGGGCGGCGCTGTAGATCGCAAAGGCGATCACCGCCCAGGCGGTCTGGCGGACCGCGCGCGGGCGCAGCCGCCACAGGTTAACGGTCAGCAGCGCGAAAAGCAATGCCCACGCGCCCGCGCCGAGCAGCGCCAGCCCCCCCGGCAGGCTGACCACGGCGGCCAGCCCGGCCGGCAGGCGCAGCGCGCGCAGCGCCGCCGCCGCCTGGAACAGCGCCAGCGCGGCGGTGACGGCGCACAACCACCAGGTGCCGGCTGAACGTTGCGCTGGGCGTGTCGTCATGCGGCGATTATAGCCGCAGCAGGGTGCGCAGGCCAAGTATTCACCTGCCCGCGCCGCCGCGCGCGCTGACCCCCGTCAGGCGCTCCAGCGCCTTAATCAGCGCGTGGTTGCCCTCCTGGCCCAGCCCCTGCGCCTGGAGCGTGCGGTACAGCCCGGCCACCATGTCGGTCGCCAGCAGCGGCACGCCCAGCGCGGCGGCGGTTTCGTGCACCAGCCGCAGGTCCTTCTGCTGCAGGTCAATCGTGAAGCCGGGCCGCCAGTCGCCGTTGAGCACCTGCGGCCCGCGGTTGGCCAGCATCCAGCTTCCGGCGGCCCCGCCGCTGACCGCCGCCAGCGTGCGCTCCAGGTCCAGCCCGCCGGCGCTGGCGAACACGAGCGCCTCGCTGACGCCCAGCATCGTCACCACGACCAGAATCTGGTTCACCAGCTTGACCATCTGCCCGGCGCCCTGCTCGCCCACATGCGTGATCGTTTTGCCCACCGCCTGCAGATAGGGCATGGCGCGCGCCACCTGCTCGGCGCTGCCGCCCACCATCACGCTGAGCGTGCCCCTGGCCGCGCCCTCGCTGCCGCCGCTGACGGGCGCGTCCAGCAGGTGTACACCCCGCTCGGCCAGCCGCGCGGCGATCTCCCGCTCCGCCTGCGGGCTGATGGTGCTGGTGTCGATCACCAGGCTGCCCGGCCGCGCGCCGGCGCGCACGCCGTCCGCGCCCAGCACCACCGCCTCGACATCCGGCGTGTCGCTCACGCAGATGAAGATGATGTCGCTGTGCGCGGCCACGTCCGCCGGGCTGCTGGCCGCCGCCGCGCCCGCCGCCACCACAGCGTCCATACGCGCCGCCGTCCGGTTCCACACGCACACGTCAAAGCCCGCCTTCAGCAGGTTGTGCGCCATGCCGCGCCCCATAATCCCCAGCCCGATGAACCCCACACGCTCGCTCATCACACGCCCCCGCCGTTCGCCCGCCGGCCTACAGATGCAGCATCGCCAGCGCCAGCTTGCGCTGCACCGGCTTCGAGTTGAAGCGCTTCCACACCGCCGGGAACTGCTCGATCAGCGCCGGACGCTCCACGTCGAGGTGCTCCAGGTAAACCCACAGCGCGGCGCACTGGTCGCCCTCCAGGTCGGCCATCAGCAGGCCAAGCCGTTCGTGCGCCACCGCGATGTCGTTCAGCCGCCCCAGGTGGTCCTGAATCGCCTTCAGCTCGCTGATGAACCCGGCGGCCTCCGCCCCCAGCAGGCCATCGAACAGCGACACCGTGTAGCGCAGCGCCTTGAACGTGATCCGCAGTTGGTGCAGCGTGGGCGCGCTGTCGGTGGGCAGCACCACGTCATAGGCGCGCACCTCGGCCAGCCGCTGGCAGATCAGCGGCGGGGCGGCGTGCCGCACCTGATTCGGCACGACCTGCGCGCCGGGCGGCGCGCTCGCGCCCGCCTCCGGCGTCGTCAGGAACGCGCCGAAATCCCGGCACAGGCGGCGGTAGCGTTTGCTGTCCAGCACCTCGCTCAGTTCGGCCCGCGCCACCGCGCGCCGCTGGTCCAGGCTGTCAACCACGCTCTGCATCGCCCCCACCTGCTCCGGCGGCATCTGCGGCAGAAACGCCTGCAGGTCGTGGATCATCACGTCCAGGTCGCGCACCTCGCCCAGCGCCTGCATCACCGCGCGCAGGCCGCGCCGGTACGGCCTGATGGTCTTGGGCTGGTAGTAATTCCCCAGCAGCCAGAACACGCTGCGCATCCGCCGGATCGCCACGCGCATGTTGTGCACATGCTCGATGTCCTCGCCCACGCGCGCGCCGTCCTCCTCGGCCAGCATTCTGAGGAACTCGGCCAGCATCAGCTTGCGGCCAGCCTCGGCCATCGGGTCATCGTGCTGCGCGGGCGCGGCGTGCTCAGCCAGCGCCGCCGCCAGCTCCTGGTGTTTAACAACCGACTTCGCTGCCCGTGAACCCATGCCTGCGGCCCTCCCCCACGCGCCCTGTTGGAAGGCATTTATTCTAGCAGATATTGGCCTTTCTTAAATCAACGCCCGCCGCCGCGCCCTTTTGCCGCTCGCTCTGTGCTGCGCGGGCGCGTTTGCGGGGTTATAATGCTGTTAAAACGGTTCACGGGAGAGAGCTTGTGTTTGATCGCAAAGCATTAGAGCAGTTAGCCGCCGCCGCCGCGCGCTGGTCCCGCGAGACGCTGGAACCGACGCTGCGCCGCCGCCGCGAAAGCCGCGCCGCCTTCGTCACCACCTCCAGCGTGCCGGTGGAGCGCCTGTACACGCCGCTCGACATCGCCGCGCAGGACTACCTCCAGGACCTGGGCCTGCCCGGCGAATACCCGTTCACGCGCGGCATTCACGCCACCGGCCACCGGGGCAGGCCCTGGACGATGCGCATGTTCGCCGGCTTTGGCACGGCTGAGGAAACCAACGCGCGCTATAAATACCTGCTGGAACAGGGCAACATGGGCCTGTC
>CAZDVL010000274.1:0-3627 GCA_964508745.1 uncultured Anaerolineaceae bacterium
CGCGCGCGGCACGCCGCAGGACCTGCCGCTGCTGGTCGGCTACGCGACCAGCCGCCACAGCTTCAGAATGGACAAGGCCCGCGACCTGCTCGGCTGGCAGCCGCAGGTGGAGCTGGCCGCAGGCATCGCCCGCTGCGCGCCGTACCTGCGCGAAATCGGCCTGCTGCGCTGACATGGACGCGCTCGGCCTGTTCGCGCTGGCGCTGGCCGTCATCGGGCTGGCGGCGCTGGGGTGGTGGCTGCTGGTGGCCACTGAGGGCGTCTACCTGGGGCGGGGCGTGGTTATCTGGCTGTACGATCGCTACGCCGGGCGCTACGACGCCATCAAGGATTACGACAGCGCCTACGAACACGCGCTGCTGGCGCAGCCGATCCTCGAACAGATCGCGCCGCTGCGCGCGCCGCTGGTGCTCGACGTGGCGACCGGGACCGGGCGCCTGCCGCTGGCGCTGCTGTGCCACCCGCACTTTCAGGGGCGCGTCGTCGCCGTTGATCTCAGCCGGGCGATGCTGGCCCGCGCCGCCGACAAGCTGGCAGAGGACGCCAGCCGCGTGTCGCTGCTGTGGTGCCCGGCCGAGCGCCTGCCGTTCGCCGGCGGCGTGTTCGACGTGGTGACGTGCCTGGAGGCGCTCGAATTTATGGCCGACCCGGCGGCGGCGCTGCGCGAGCTGATCCGCGTGCTGCGGCCCGGCGGCCTGCTGCTGTTCAGCAGCCGCATCAACGCAGGCTGGATGCCCGGCAAAACCTGGACGCGCGACCAGCTTATCGAGCTGCTCAGCGCGGACATGGCCGACGCCGAAGTCGAACCCTGGCAGGCCGACTATCACCGTGTCTGGGCCATCAAGGACGGCAGCGCCCTGCCCACCGGCCCTCTGCCCCTGGGCGAGGTGCTGCGCTGCCCCTGCTGCGGCGCGCTGCTGGTCGAAGCGCCCGCCCGCTGGGCCTGCCCGGACTGCGGCGGCCAGGCGCTGATCGGCGCCGACGGCGTGATCGAGCTGGAGCGCCTGCGCCGCGCCTGCCCCTGAAGCGGTAAAGCTAATCAGTCGAGCTAAAACACAAGCCTGACAGCATGCCCAGAATGCCAGGCCACAACGAGGCCGCGGAAAATCGGACGTGGGAGCGACCGGAAGCCCGCCTGCAAGCGCTGATCGCTGCCCTGCGCTGCGCCAGGCAGCCGGCTTTATTTCACAAACACGGCATCCCAGTCAATGTCTTGAGTCACGCCTGTTTCCAGTGTCTCAATAAAATTGATCGCCTCTTCTGGCGTAGTGTGCATCTCGTTGCGCGAATTAGACTTGGCCGAAAGCGTTTTAAAACTATTGAGCATGATTCTTGAAACAGGGTCCTTGCTGAAGGCGGTGCTGCCCGCCCAGTTTTTATGTGAGGTGAAGGCGCTTAATTTCTGAATTGCGCGTATGCCAATAATTCGGCCTTTGCGAATATCTGAAATGAAATAGAGCGGATGTTCCGCCTGATCCAGCATCTCTCCCAGTTGATGCAGATAGGCTTCTTCTGCCTGATTATCGGGCGTTTTCAGCCATGTGATCAGCACCAGCTTGCTGGAAAGCCTGGTGAAGGTGAACGGGTTCGGCGACATGCGCGATACACCTTTCCTAAACTTACGCCTTCTGCATAACTATAAGTCAATAGAGCGAAAAAGGAAATTAATATCATTCATACTTTTTGACGCGAAAGCGGTAAAGCTAACGAGTCGAGCTAAAAACACAAGCATGACAACCTGCCCCTGCCTATTGTCAGGCCACCTGAATTTGTTACAATGCGCCCACGCTGCGCACCCAGGGGATACAACCGTGATTCTCATACCCAGTGAACTCGCCCGGCTGGTTGACAACGCCATTCGCGCCGCCCAGGCAGCGGGCGACCTGCCCGCCTTCGACATCCCGCCGGTGGAGATCAAGCCGCCGAAGAAGGCCGAACAGGGCGACTACGCGGCGGCGATCGCCATGCAGCTCGCGCGGCCCGCCGCCATGAACCCCTTCGGCATCGCCACCAAAATCAGCCACCACCTGGCCCCGGCGGATTTCATCGGCGCGGTCGAGGTCGTCCACCCCGGCTTTATCAATTTCCGGCTCAGCGAGAGCTGGCTCAGGCAGCAGGTGGACGCCATCATCGCCGCCGGCGAGCGCCTCTACCAGCTTGACCTGGGGGCGGGCCAGCGCGCACAGGTGGAATTTGTGAGCGCCAACCCCACCGGCCCGCTGCACGTGGGCCGCAGCCGGGGGGCGATCGTGGGCGACAGCATCGCCCGCATCCTGGAGGCCGCCGGCTACAGCGTTGAGCGCGAATACTACTTTAACAACGCCGGCGCGCAGATGCGCAACCTGGGCAACAGCCTGCGCGTCCGCTACCGCCAGGCGCTCGGCCTGCCGGCCGAGCTGCCCGCCGACGGCGCGTTCTATCAGGGCGAATACCTGGTGGAGATGGCGCGCCAACTGGCCGCCGAACGCGGCGCGGCGCTGGCGGAAGCCGACTGGCGGCCGTTCAAAGAGTACGCCGAAAAGCACATGTTCGAGATGATCCGCGCCACGCTGCGCCGCGTGGACATCCACCACGACGTGTTCTTCAACGAGAACAGCCTCTACGACTCCGGCGCGGTGGAGCGGACGCTGGCGGCGCTGCGCGCGGCCGGCTGCGTCTATGAGGCGGCTGAGTGGGAAGGGGCCGACGCCGCCGAGCAGCAGCAGGCGGCCGGCAAAGCGCCGGCGACCTGGTTCCGCAGCACGGCGTTCGGCGACACCAAGGATCGCGTGCTGGTCAAGAGCGACGGCGAGCCGACCTACACGCTGCCCGACATCGCCTACCACATCAACAAGCTGGAGCGCGGCTTCGACCTGCTGGTGAACATCCTCGGCGCCGACCACTATGTGCAGCACCAGGTCGTCGGGCGCGGCATCCGGGCGCTGGGGCTGGATGAGACGAAGATTCACGTCATCATCATCCAGTTTGTGCGCCTGCTGCGCCAGGGCCAGGAAGTTAAGATGAGCACGCGCGCCGGAGAGATCGAAACGCTGGACGACCTGATTGACCAGACGAGCGCCGACGCTGTGCGCTACCTGCTGCTGGCGCGCAGCCCTGACGCCGGCATTGACTTCGACCTGGATGTCGCCGTCGCCAAAAGCAACGAGAACCCGGTCTACTACATCCAGAACGCCCACGTGCGCTGCGCCGGCATCTTCCGCCAGGCGGCCGAGGCCGGCCTGACCGACACCGACGCCGACCTCAGCCTGCTGGGCGCCGACGAGCTGACATTTATCCGCAAGGCGCTGGAGCTGGGCGAGCAGATCGAGTATTCGGCGCGCAACCTGGAGCCGCACCGCATCGCCTTTTACGCGCACGGGCTGGCGGCGGCGTTCCACCCGATCTACGACAGCGTGCGCGTGCTGCACAGCGACGTGCCGCCGGACGTGGCGCGGGCGCGCCTGCGCTTCTACCGCGCCGCCCAGGTCACCTTTCAGCGGGTGCTGACGCTGCTCGGCATGACCGCGCCCGATGTGATGTAAACGACCATCATCCGCCAGCAGAGGAGAGCCACATGGGGCTGAAGCCCGACCACTGGATTCGCAGAATGGCGCTGGAACACGGCATGATCGAGCCGTTTGTCGAGAA
>CAZDVL010000275.1:0-3618 GCA_964508745.1 uncultured Anaerolineaceae bacterium
CGCCGCGCGAGCGAGATGGTGAATGCCGCTCCACGACCCGCCCCGCAGCACGCGCCGGGCGTCGGCCTGCGCGTCCTCGCGCCCGTCTGCCGTGTACGGATATGAAAAGCGGTCCTGGTCGTAGATAGTAGAGGTCCAGCTCCACACGTTGCCGCTCAGGTCAAACACACCTTCCGGCGTGGCGTTATCGAAAATGCCCACCGGCGCGGTGCGGCGGATGTGGCTCTCGAACGTGTTGCAGCGGGCAGCATCGAAAGCCGGGCCGTAAGCGTAGGCGCGGCCTTCCAGGCCGCGCGCGGCGGCTTCAAACTGCGCTTCGGTGGGCAGTGAAAAGCCCCTCGCCGCTTGTGGGCGAGGGGTTTGGGGTGAGGGGAAGACATTGGCGCTCAGCCAGGCGCAGTATGCCCGCGCCTCAAACCAGGTCACGCCCACCACCGGCTGCGCCGGGCTGTTGAAGCGCGTGTCGTCCCAGAATTCCGGCTGGCGGTAGACCTCACCTTCGCGATACCAGGCCCCCAGGCGTTCTTCGAGCGCTGTTTCATCCAATCCTCGAAACCAGATGTACCACTCCGCTTGTTCAGATGTGAAGCGCTCCGGCGCAAGCGCCTGGATTTCCTCCGGCGTCCAGTTATCGCGCAGGTTCTTCCACAGATCACGCTCATCCTGCTTTTGCCCCTCGGCGCTGCCCTCGCCGCGCAGCCAGGCCTTCGCCGCGTCGGTGTCCCACCACTGTTCATCCTCGTAGCCGCCCGCCACCATAAACAGCGCGTACTCGGCGTTGGTGACGGGGAACTGCCCGATCTGGAAGGCGTCCAGCGTGACGGTGTGGGCGGGCTTTTCGTTGTCATATGGACTGTCATCGTCACCAATCGGGTACGTCCCGGCGGGGATGGTCACCAGCGGCGGCAGCAGGTAGTCGCCGTGCGGGCCGGCGCGACGCTCGAAGCGCGGGTCGCCCAGCTCGCCCAGGGCCAGCCCGGCAGCGATGCGGGCGCGCAGGTCCGCGCTGGCGCAGTCCTGCGAACGGGCAATCAGCGCATCCTGTACCTCGCGCTTCAGGGCCGGGTCAATGTTCACTTCGGGTGACGCGGCGCAGCGAGCGGCCAGCGGCAGGTTGTGCGGGATGAGGGCGCGGATGAAGCCTGTAGCGTCGGCGGCCATCGGGGCGGCCGTCAGGGTGGTCTCCTCCCAGCCGGTCTGGGGCAGGGGCGGCAGCGGGTCGCCGTCGGCCAGCGCCGCGATGGTTTCTGCGAGGTTTGGATTCACCACGTCCACCGACCACGCGACATGCACCAGCGCCGGGTTCGGCTCCTGGGCCAGCCGGCGGGCCGCGAAGAACTCCTGCAAAAGCTGGTGGAAGAAGGCGATTTCGTAGCGGCTGATGTCCTCGTCGAGCACGCTGAGGGCCACACCAGCCCTGAGAATGTCTTCGCTGCGGTCGTGGGCCAGCAGGTCGCAGGCGTCGTCGTAGTCAATGCGCACCTGTGCGCCTTCGGTTTCCAGACCCTTCTCCTGCATGGTGAAGGCCAGGCTGCTGAGGCAGGGGATGAGCGCGCCGCGCTCCGGCAGGTCGAACGGGCTGCGCCAGCGGCTCAGCGCCAGCTTCTGGTGATCTTTGTCGCTCAGCAGCGTGTCCGGCTGGAACAGGTCACCGTTGATCTCGCGCTGCAGCACCTGGCGCACGAAGCCGGTGAACAGGCTGGCACGACCTCGCGGGACGGCGCTGTTGGCTTCCACCTGTTCGCACAGCAGCTTGAGGAAGTAGGGAGTCTGGAACAGCGTGAACTGCGGGCTGCCGTCCAGCTCAGCCCAGATCATCTGCTCGTGGGCCGGTGTGTAGGCGCGCAGAAACGTGCGCACCTGGTCGGCGTTCATTGGCTGGACTTCCACCTGCGGCACGCGCAGTTCCGGGCTGCTCAGGCTGGCGCTGTAGTCCAGACTGCGACAGGAGAAGACAACCCGGTTGCCCAGCTTCACCACTTCCTGGGTGAAGGCGCGCCACAGACCGACACGGTCATGGTACTCCGCCGTGCTCTTGTGGGGCATCTCGTTGAGCGCATCCAGCAGCAGCAGCGCATGGCCTTCGCGCACAAAGGTGTCCAACGCTGGCAGGTGCGGGTAGCGTTCGTGCCAGCGGCTTTCGAGCCAGTCGCGCGGCTCTGGCAGCAGGCCGTCAGCGCGAGGGCGGTAGCCGTTCAACTGGACAAAGAAGGTGACCTGGCCAGCCTCATCGCGCAGCCGGTCGATGCTGTGATCGAGCTGGAGGCGGCGCAGCAGCGTTGACTTGCCCGATCCAGGCGCGCCCAGCAGCACCAGGGCCGGGTCGGGGACGCGCGCCAGCACCTCGCGCAGATCATTGAAGCGGGCATCATCCGGCTTATGCCAGCGCTGCGGCTCGTGTTCACCTTTGTCCAGCAGCAGCGTCAGGTTGACGAAGCGGTTGTCGAGCTGGTAGCGCGGCAGCGACCATTCAACGATGCGGCCCAGGCGGTACTCGGTCAGGTCCTGGGGTTTGTGATCCTTGATGGCTTCAGCCTGATCAATAGAGAGCACAACGCTGCCTTCGGGGTCGAGGACAGCGTCCAGGAGGGCCTTCAGGGCTTCGGGCAGCGTGCGCGCTTCGGTCTCTACACCCGCAAAGACGCCAATTCTGTCCGCGCCCGTGCTGGCTTCGGGCAGGGTGAAATCGCTGCCCAGCTCGGCCAGCAAGCGGTCGAGCGCGCCTTGAAGCCCCAGGCGCATGGCATCGATGTAGTTGTAGGCGTAGAGGCGGCTGTGCAGGTCGCAGGTTTGAATGTAGAGGGGATAGAGCGGTTTGCGTTTCTGATCGAAGAAGAACCACTCGCGGTGGACTTCCTTGCGATAGGGCATGGAGTCAGGCGAGAGCAGCAGTACCATGCGCTGGCACTCGCGCAGGGCCGTCTCGATGGTCATGTCCCAGTTCGCGCCGCTGCGGATGTCGCTGGTGTCGCGGAAGACGCGCACGCCGGCCGCCTGGAGATAGGCTTCCACCTGTTCGGCCAGCGCCTGGTCGGGGCGGGCGTAGGAGATGAAGACGTAGAGGTCGCCCTCGATGATTGTCGCCGGCGGCATGATGGGGGCGAGGGCAGGCGTGGCGGCGATCTGCGCCAGCAGGTCATCCAGGGTGCGCTGGCGGTCGGCCCCGATCAGCGGACGCAGCCCTTCGAGCAGGGCGCTTACTGCCGGTTGGCCCGGCTCCACCTCACCGAAGGTGTCCAGCGTGCGGACAAGCTGCACGGTAAAGGGGTGGGCTGCGCCGCGCCAGTTGATTTTCGCCAGCGCTGGTGAACCATAGAGGGCGCTCTCGATGAGCGCCTTGCGGTCGTCAGGGTCGCTCATGTCGGGGAGAAGAAAGGCAACAATCTGGTCAAAAAGGACTTTATCTAACATGGTCTCGGCGGCCTGTGGCGTCGCTGACAATACCTCCCAGTATAGCCCGATTCGCCACACAGCACGGGCGTCAAAACAATACGCACCTCAGTTCAGGCGTGGGTCACGCGGTGGACGGCCCATACCCTGGAGTTCCGCCATGCGCTGATCGACCACCGCCTGATAGTGCGCCTGGCGGCGCTGCTGCGCCTGAGCGCGCTGCCGCGC
>CAZDVL010000276.1:0-3567 GCA_964508745.1 uncultured Anaerolineaceae bacterium
CGAGTCGCTGGCGCTGCTGGCCGACGCCGGCGAACAGCGCCGGATCGCCGTGACCGAGGCCCAGCTCAAGCAGGAGCGCAAGGCCAAGGGGCACATGGGCGACGTGCAGAAAACGACCTGGGCCTCCGCCGGCATGGACCTGATGATCTACACCATGATTCTCATCTTCAGCGGCCTGCTGCTGGTGATCGCCTTCTCGCAGACGGCGGCCAGCGTCCGCCCCGCCTGGAACGACGCGCAGCGCGCCTACGACGAAGCGCTGGCGCGCGGGGAAACGCCCAAAAAGCTGGAGCGGCCCACTGACACGCTGGCGATGGCCGACGAAATCACGGCGCTGAACATCGGCCTGCCGCACGCCATCGTTTTCGGGCTGATTATGGGCGTCACCGGCGTGATCGGCATTCTGGCGCAGTTGATCGCCACGCACGTCGTGGCGCGCTTCCTGTTCCAGGGCCAGGGCGCGCTGCCCTACCTGGTCTACCGCGTGGTCTCGTTCTACAACTCGCGCCTGCCCATTCTGATGTTTCTGCTGCTGCTGGCGGTGGTGGTGCTGCTCAACGGCGGCGGGGTGGCTTACATCGTGCTGATGCTGGCGATGACGCTGTTCAGCCTGTATATGACCTTCGCCGTGCTGGGCCGCATCGGCCAGGCGTATGACTTCGGGCTGGCGCGCGGCTGCCTGTCGTGGGTAGTCGGCAGCTTCGTCGTCAGCGCCATCTTCACCGTGCCGACGATGCTGCTGATGGGCACCATCATGGGCACGGTGGTGAACATCTTCGCCAACACGCTGCCGTTCTGACGGCGCGGGCGGCCTACACCAGCGGGCTGCGCGTGGGCAGCCCTGGCCGCCGCGGGTAGGCCGGCGGCGTCGGCGCGACCTTGTCCACAATCACCAGGTAATGCGGGTCGGCCACGCCGGGCAGCGCCACCGCCTCAATGCCGCGCAGCGCCCCGCCCAGCGTTTTGAGCGCGCGGGCAGAGTCGCGCGCTTCCGCCGCGGCGGTCACGCCCTTCATGGCGACGCAGCGCCCGCCGACCTTCGCCAGCGGCAGCAGATATTCCAGCAGCGCCGGCAGGCGCGCCACCGCCCGCGCCAGCACCAGGTCGTAGGCGGCGCGCTGGCCGGGCATCTGCCCGGCTTCTTCGGCGCGGGCGCGCAGCGTGGCCGCGCCCGCCAGCCCCAGCGCGGCGATCACGTGCTCCAGAAACGCGATCTTCTTGCCCGTCGCCTCCAGCAGCGTGACCTCCAGGCCGGGGAAGGCGATCAGCAGCGGCAGGCCCGGAAAGCCCGCGCCGCTGCCCACGTCAATCAGGCGGGCGCCGGCGCGCGGCTGGGCCGCCCGCGCCACCGACAGCGAATCGAGGTAATGGCGCACCATCACCTCGTCGGGGTCGGTGATCGCGGTCAGGTTGGTGTGGGCGTTCCAGGCGGCCAGCTCGCGCGTGTAAACGTCGAACAGCGCGAGCTGCTCCGGCGCAAGCGCGATGCCAAACAGCGCCGCCGCGTGTTCACCGAGGCTGGCCGCCACGTCGCTTCCCGGCCCTGTCAGCGCAGGCTGTACATCAGGTTATAGTCCACGGGCGCGCCGGTCGGGTTGCGCTCGATAGTGAACGTGCACGAGCTGTGGACGCTCTCGGTGTCGGTGCCCGGCCCGTAGCGCGTGAAGCCGTCGAACGTCGGCTCGGACCACGACAGGTTGAAGCTGGCGCCGTAAGTCCCCGGCGCGAGGTTGCCGATCACCTGGTAGTAGAACACCCAGTAGAACGAGCCGCGCTGCTCGATGCTCGTCGTCACCAGTTGGGGCAGCGGCGCGTTCTGGAAGGTCACGTTGTAGATCGCCTTGTCGAAGTGATCCTGCACCTGCGCCGGCGTGCGCGCGTACCAGGACCAGAAGATCACGATGTTGTCGTTGTCGTAGAGCTTGCCCGGCTCTGACCGCGGCCGGTACTGGTCACACTCGGCGAAAATCACGCCCGGCGTGTCGGAGCGGAACAGCAGCGGGCGGCGCGCGCCGATCACGACGGCCGGCTCTGGCTGCGGCGAGACGAACTCGCCGATGTTGTTGTTGATGAAGCCGCCAAACGGCGACCGGATGAGGATGCCCAGCGACGAGTCGCCGGACGCGGCGCTGCCGCTGCCGGCGTCGCTGCTGGACACCAGCGCGTGCTGCGGGTTGGCGCAGCCGTCCTGCACGTCGTCCACGACCGTTTCGAAGCTGGTGACGTTCGGGTTGCTCTCGCTGGCGATGACGACGCGCGCGCTGGCGGTGCTGCCGGCGGGCACGGTCGCGCCGTCGTTGTAGGTCACCTGGTCGCTGACGGCGAACTGGCCGTCAACCGAGACGCGGCGCAGCGCCGTCAGCGGCGTGCCTGTCCCGCCCGCGCCGGCGAACACCTGGAAGAAAATATCTTCGCCGGCCAGCATCGTGCCGCTGAAATTGAGCACCGCGCTGGTCTCGCAGGCGACAAAAAAGACGGTCACGGTGGACGAAGCGGTCGTCGTCGTCGTGCCAGTTTGCGCCGCCGCCGGGGCGATGATCGCCAGCAGCAGCGCGGCAGTCACAATCACAATCAACTTTCGCATCGCATCTGACTCCTCGTTAACACGGCTTGCCCCCTCACCGGCTGAACTGATGGTACTATAAACGACAATTTGAAAGCTGCCAATCCTGTCTTACAATAGGCCACCTGTAACCTTAGCTGTGCTATACAGGGGAAAACCGCCGTGGAAACCCGCACGATTGTCGTCCTTCAGGGCGACCAGACCGGCCAGGAGCTGCTCGACGAAGCCCTGCGCGTCCTCGACCCCCAGCTTACGCGCTGCCCGCTGCGCTTCGAGACGTTCGACCTCTCGCTGGAAAACCGCCGCCAGACGCAGAACAGGGTGGTGCACGAAGCCGCCGAGCGCATCAAAGCGACCGGGCTGGGCATCAAAGCCGCCACCATCACGCCCGGCGACCCGGACGACGTGGGCAGCCCCAACGCGCTGCTGCGCGAGCTGATTGACGGCCAGGTGATTCTGCGCACCGGGCGGCGCATCCCGTCGGTGCGGCCGCTGGCCGGCGTCCACGCGCCGATCGCGGTGGTGCGCATGGCGGTGGACGGGGCCTACAACGCCAAGGAATGGCGCGAGGGCAGCGGCCTGGACGAGGTCGCCTACAGCACACAGCGGCTGTCGCGGCGCACCTGCCGCGCGGTGGCCGAGTTCACGTTTCGCCACGCGCGGCGCGCCGGCGCGAAGGTGTTCGGCGGGCCGAAATACACCGTCAGCCCGGTGTACGAAGGCATGTTCAAAGAGGAACTGGACGCCGCCAGCCAGCGCCACCCGGATGTCGCCTACGACCCACAGCTCATTGACGCCACCTACGCCCTGCTGCTGGAAACGTCCGGCGAGGCGCTGATTATCCCGGCGCTCAACCGCGACGGCGACACGCTCAGCGACCTGGTGCTGAAGATGTTCGGCACGATCGCCGGCGCGGAATCGACCATCTTCAGCTTTGACGAGGATTTCGAGGTCAAGGTCGCGCTGACCGAGGCCCCGCACGGGACCGCGCCCAGCCTCCAGGG
>CAZDVL010000277.1:0-3542 GCA_964508745.1 uncultured Anaerolineaceae bacterium
ACGATGATGCCGCCGCCCCACCACGCCAGCAGAAAGGCGCAGATGCGCAGCCCCAACTGCACCAGCGCGCGCTGGCTGCCCGCCCTGCGCGCGGGGCGGACGGCGGGCGGCGCGGGCGCAGCCGGAACAGGCAGCGGCGGCGGCTGAGCCGCTTCAGGGGCGGCGCGCTGTGTCGCGGTATGCAGCGCCGCCAGCGTCCGCCGGGGCGCGCGCACGAACTGGCCCAGCGCCTGCGCCAGCGTCAGGTCAGCGAACGCCGGCGGCGCGGCCGCCGGCTCCGGCACAGGTTCAGGTTCCGGCAGATCGTCCTGATAAGGCGTAATGGTCACGGTTTGCGCCCTTTGAGCGCCAGGTTGACGGTCGAGCGGCCTGCCGGTTCGTTCATGACGTTGCGGCGGTCGAAAAAGTTCAGCACGCGCAGCCCCAGGTTGATTGGGTTCAGCAGGCTGCCGCTGTTGTGGTCGAAGCGGGTGCGGTCGGCGGCGTCGGCCAGCGACTGCGGCAGCGCACCGGATTCAAGCAGCGGCTTGCCTATACCGTACACCAGATTGTGGATAAAGGGAAAACTGTAATGCGTGAACGACCGCTCCGCCTCCACGACGAAGCCCGCCGCCAGCGCCGCGCCGCGCAGCTGTTCCGGCGTGTACAGGCGCACATGGTTGGCCCAGATGCCCGCCAGCGGCCCCCGGCTGATGTGCCTGCCGAACAGCGCCTCCAGCGTCTTGTTGATCGGGTCCCAGCAGAACGGATAGTTGGCGTGCGGAACGGTGATCGCCACCACGCCGCCCGGCCTGAGCACGCGGTACACCTCGCGCAGGCCGTCCACGTCGCGGTCAATGTGCTCCAGCACCTCCGAGAGGATCACGGCGTCGAAGCAGTTGTCCGGGTACGGCAGAGCGTAAATATCCGCCTGGTTGAGCAGAATGTCCGGCAGGTGGCCGACGTTGCGCCGCGCCTTCTGGATCACCGCGCCGTCCAGGTCAGCGCCGACCAGCCTACAGGCGCAGACATAGCGCAGCATGTTGAGGTAGAACCCGCGCCCGCAGGGCAAATCCAGAATCAACTGGTCGTCGCGCGGCTCGACCCACTCGAAGATCGTGCGAACGCGCTTTTTGAACGCCATGTCGGCTTCATTGCGCGTCATATGCTCCAGCACACGTTCGTCAACCATCGCGCCGCCGGGCGTAGCGCCGAAAGATCGCCTCATACCGGTCCACGGTTTCCTGAAACGAAAAGACGCGCTCGATGTGGTCGCGCGGCCTGATATACGCGGCGCGGTTGTCCAGCACCTCGACCACCGCCGCGCCGATGGACTGCCAGTCGCCGCGCTGCGCCAGCCGCCCCATGCCGGTCGCCTGGACCGGGACGCGCCCGCCGGGCGTGTCGGTCATGACGACGGGCGTGCCGCTGAGCATCGCCTCGACCTGCACCAGCGCGAAACACTCGGTGTCGCTGGGCAGCGCCAGCACATCGCAGGCCGCGTAGAAATCGGCCATCGCCTGCGTGTCGTCCAGCAGACCGAGGAAGATAAGCTGGTCGCGGTGCTGGTTCACCAGCTCCTGGCTGCGCTCCCAGAAATCCTCATAGCGGATGTCGTACTCGCCGGCAAAGACGACCCGCGCGTCGGGGTAGCGCTGGTTGATCACCTCCAGCGCGCGGATGAGCAGGTCGGGCCGCTTCTCCTGGACGAAGCGCCCGGAAAAACCGATCACCGGCCCGCCGTTGTGCGACCACGCCGCGCGCAGCGCCGCCGCGCGCGCCATGTCCGGCGGCGGCATGTGGATCGGCGGGTAGACGGCCTCCACCTTGTCGCGGAACGGCAGCAGATAGTACGAGTGGTCGGCGTAGTCGTCGCTGTAGGCGATGATGCGCGGCGCGCGCCACGCCATAAACCGGTACAACTGGAACATCGCCCAGGCAATCACGCGGTTCGACAGCCCCGCCGGCAGGATCAGGTCGCCGTGATGCGTCGGAACAACCTTGCGCCCGGCCAGCCCGGCCAGCGCGCTGACCAGCGCCGTCTCCAGCATGGGCGTGTGGATGCTCACGACATCGTTCTGGAGGATCAGGCCCAGCGCCGCCCAGGGGTAAGCCGGCATCATCATGCCCCGGCTGATGGGGATGGGCGGCGTCCACAGCCGCACGATGCGCACGCCGTTGTGGATGGTTTCGTCGCGCGGCAGCGAAATGTGATAGCGCGCCGTCAGCACCGTCACCTCGTGGCCGCGCCGCACCAGCTCCTCAGCCACGCGCTGCACGTGGATCGTCAGCCCGGTGCGGTGTGGGAAGTAGTACAGCAGGCAGATCAGAATCTTCAGGCGCTCTGGGCGCTGTTCGTTATTCGACATATTCCAGATGATCCTGGCGGGCAGCCTCGCCGCGCTTCATGCGTTCGACCTCGCGCGCTAACTGGCCGAGCGTGATGCCCTCCCGCACGATGCCCACCGCGCCAAAGACCGCGTACAGCGCCAGGTTGACGCCGTGCACCACCACCGCGAACGACACCAGCGCCGGGCTGGTCGGCTCGCCATAGCCGAGCGCGCTGAGGGCCAGCATGACGGCCCATTCATACGTGCCGATGTTGCCGGGCACCGCCGGGACGGCGATGGCGAACGCGGCCGCCGCGATGTACAGGAAGGTCGCAGCCCAGCCCGCCGTGTCAAAAAAGGCGAACATCAGTATATACCCGGCGGCGGCCGAAAATCCCCAGCTCACCGCCGTCCAGAACAGCGCGCGCGCCAGCATGGCGGGCCGCGCCAGCGGCAGCAGGCCGTCCAGGAAGCTGTCGAGCCAGCCGGCCAGCCGCTGATGCAGGTGCGCCGGCACGGCGCGCCCAGCCAGCCCCAGCAGCGCGTGGGCCTGCGCGCGCCGGTTCGCCAGCGCCACCAGCACGCCGAAGCCGACCGCCAGCGTCAGCACGCCGACCGCCGCCGACGTGCGGTACGCGGCGGGCAGCGCCGGGCTGAGGGCCAGCGCTGCGCCCAACAGGCCCAGCACCGCCAGCAAATCCAGCAGGCGCTCGACAATGATGCTGCTGGCGCTGGTCAAGGCGCGCACCGGCGGTTCCGAGCGGGTCGCCAGGAAGATGCGCGCCAGCTCGCCCAGCCGCAGCGGCAGCACGCCGTTCACCAGGTAGGAGATGTTCAGGATGCGGAACGACCGGCCCAGCGGCAGGCCGCCGTTGAGCAGCGCCCGCCAGCGCACCGCGCGCGTCACCTGGCCGGCCAGCAGCAGCAGCAGCGTAGGCAGCAGGTAGCTGTAGCGCGCGCCCGCCAGCGCGTCGCCCAGCAGCGCCAGATCAACCTGGGACACAATGGCATAGACCGCCGCGGCGCTGACGACCACGCCCAGCAGCCCGACCTGCCAGCCTCGTGTGAGCATCACCCTCTCGACCCTTAGTGAGTACCGAGGCGGCATTATAACACAGGCGTCCGTGAAACATAGGCGGGCGCGCGCGGCGCTATTGACAGCCGCAAACGGCGCTTCTATAATACCGGTTATTGCGCGGGTATAGCTCAGCGGTAGAGCACCTGCTTCCCAAG
>CAZDVL010000278.1:0-3522 GCA_964508745.1 uncultured Anaerolineaceae bacterium
GCCGCAGGGCGTCAGCCGCCAGAGCGACATCGCCCAGGTGGGCGGGCTGCTGTACATGATTCTCACCGGCGGCGCGCGCGCCGAGATCCCGCGCGACGCCGCCGACGACTTCCGCCTCAGCTTCGGCGACGACGCCGCCCGTGTCCACACGCGCCTGCAGGCGATCGTCAGCAAGGCGGCGCACCCTAACCCACGCGCCCGCTACCGCAGCATCGCCGAGCTGCGCCGCGAGCTGGCCGAATACCGCGCGCCGCTGGTGCGCGAGCGCGACACCGTCCTCAACCGCGTGACCGAACGCCTGCGCCGCAACCGCAGCCGCGACGAGCTGTACGGCCTGCTCGACACGCTGCGCCCGGCGCTGGCGCAGGACCCCGGCTACCCGGCGGCGCGCGCCCTGGAAACCGAGATTCACAACCGGCTGCAGGATATCGAGGTGGCCGCCGACCTGGACGCGGTGCGCATCTACCTGGAGAGCGCCAACTGGCAGCGCTCGGTCAGCCTGCTGGACGAACTGTTGGGCCGCGTGCGCGGCGACAGCGCCCGCCTGGTCAACCTGCTGCACGACCTGGCGCGCGCCCTGCTGGAGGCCAACGTCCAGCCAACGCCGCTGCCCGTGCTGGACAGCATCGGCCTGCTGTTCGACGGCCACCCGGAGCGCGCCGCGCACATCCTGGTGACCGAAACCGCCGACGACGACGAGCGCGATCTGCAGTGGGGCCTGGCGGAGCGCATCTCCGCCCACGTGCCCGAAATCCACCTGCTGCGCCCGAACCTGCTGCGCCTGGACAAGGCGCTGGCGCGCCTGGCCGCCGAGGGCCTGCCGGTCACCGAGCCGCGCGCCGTCCTGGCGGAGATCAACGCCCGCCTGGACGACATGCCCGCCGACGACACGGTCAGCATGGTCGCGCTGCGCGACGGCTACCGCGCCGTCGTGGACGGCCTGACCGCCCTCAGCACGCTGCTGGACGCGGTCAGCGGCGGGCACAACCTGGCGGAACACCGCCTGCCGCTGTCGGCGCTGGAACGGGCGCTCAACGCGGCGATGGCGCTGGCCGACAACATGCACGTCATCGGCCGGCAGGCCGCCGCCAGCCCGCGCGACGCCCTGGCCGCGCTCGACGCCAGCCGCGCCATTGACCCGACCAGCCTGTCGTGGGACGCGGTGGCCGGGCTGCTGGACCGGCTGTACGAGACCCTGGGCGCGTATCAGACATATGTGCCGGCCGCCGACGGCTCGGACCTGGAGGCGTGGCTGCACAGCGCCCGCGCGACGCTGCTGCCGTTCACCGAGCGGCTGTTCGACGAGATGCTGGTCGGCATGGCCGAGGGGCTGGAGATCGCCGCCCACGCCTGGGGCAGCTACGCCAACGTCACCGTCCAGGGCAGCCGGCTGGGCGCGCTTAACGCGCTGACGCAGGCCACCGACGCGGTCGGCACCGTCAGCCCGACGCTGGCCGGCTGGTTCAACCACCTGCGCGCCGTCATCACCAGCGCCCAGTATGTCGAGCGGCACGCGCTTTACGGCGGGCTGGGGCGGGCGCTGGCCGACGGCTGGGAAGCCTACGACCGGGGCCGCCTGGCCGACGCCGAACAGTTGGGCCAGCGCGCCTACGAGATCGCGCGCAGCGACACGCAGCGCTTCGCCGCCGGGCGGCTGCACCGGCTGGCGGAGATGACGCGCGTCTGGCTGGACCGGGGCGCGGTCAACGACGCCGAGACGTGCAAGGCGGCGCTGGTGTCGGTCGAGCGCATGTACACGGTGGACGAAAACACCACCCGCGAGAACTTCACGCGCCAGATGCCCAGCAAGGACACCTACCTGCGGGCGATGGGCAAAGGGCTGGTGGAGCTGTACGCGCGCGGCGGAACCGCCGCCGTCCGCATCCTCTTTTTCAACTACATTCTGCTGGGCGCGCTGGACGCCCACGCCGCCGAGACCGACGACGCCGAGTTCTGGCTGGCGGCGGCGGGCCGCGCGCTGGAGCCGTTCGGCGCCAACCACCCGACCGCCCGCGCGCTCGACGACCTGATCCGCCGCCGCCGCGACATCAACAGCGCCGCCGCCCAGCTCAACAGCGTGACGGGCGCAGAGGCCCTGCCGCGCCTGGAAACGCTGGCGCGCGCGCTGGACGAAAACCCGCAGGCGCGCACGCTGGCGGCGGGCGCGTTCAGCCTGCGCGAGCTGCAAGCGTCGCTGCGCGACTGGTCCGACGGCGAGTTCCGCCCGGCGGGCATCAAGCTGGAGAACGCCATCAACGCCGTCAGCGAGGTAGAGCAGGCCGCCGGCGTCACGCTCACGGCTTACCGCGCCGAGCTGATGTCGCTGCAGGCGGGGGCCGCCGAGCTGCACACCCGCGCCCGCCACATGGCGCAGGCTGTCGAGGAACGCCCGGCAGAGCCGCCGCCGGCGCTGCTTGAGGGCCACCGCCACCTGCTGAACGTGACGCACCGGCTGCTGGGCGAAGCCTACACCGGCACGCTGCGCCAGTGGCGCGACACCTACGAGGCCTTCGTCAGCGTCTACACCGACGCGACCATGCGCCGCAGCGCCCGCCTCAGCCGCTTCAACGAGCTGTTCCGCGTGATGTTCATTGACCGCCACCCGGCCTACGCGCTCTACCGCCACTGGTACGACCTCACCGAGCAGGCGCCGGAATTTCCCGCGCCGCCCACCAGCGAGCCGGTCCCGCGCCTGGACGAAGCCGCCGCCGTCGCCGAAAGCGATTATCGCGGCTCGCGCTATGCCGACCCCGCGCCAGAGCCGCCCGCCGCCGCCGCGCGCCCGCGCCTGCCGCGCGGCCTGCTGCTGCTGGTGCCTGTCGTGCTGGCCGCGATCATCGCGCTGGCGCTGCTGGCCGGGCGCGGCGGCGGCCCGCCCGCGATCTCTGTCACGATCACCGACACGCCCGCCGGCCAGGTCATCGCGCAGGACGCCACCGCCGCCGCGCCGCCCACCACCACCGACGCGCCGCCGTCCGACACGCCGCCGCCAGCGACCGCCACCGAGCCGGCCGCCGCGCCGCCCGGCCCCAGCAGCACGCCGTCAGAGACGGCCACCCCGGCCGACACGCCCACCGCCACGCTCACGCTCACGGCGACGCCCAGCCCGACCCCCAGCAGCACGCCGACCATCACGCCGACGCCGACGGCCACGCTGCCAGCGGGCGGCCTCACCGGGCGGCAGGACCTGCTGGCGCTGTTCGACCGGCTGCCGGCCTACCCCTGGAGCAGCGAGCAGTTCTCGCGCGGGGTGGACGGCACGTACTGGCGGCTGGGCGTGGGCGCGGGGACAGACACCGGCCAGATCGTCGTCACAGTCCCGCCGGAAACGCTGGAAACCTACTATGGCGGCGGGGCGGCCGGGCGCATCAGCAGCCTGGAGGCGACGCTGGCGCTGACCAGCTACAACCCGCCGCTGGTGCTGGACGGCGCGGTCTATTACGGCGTCGCGCTGGTCGGCGACGGCGGCGCGGCCCAGGGGCTGCGCGTGCAGCTCGTCCAGCCCGGCGTGATCAACCTGGG
>CAZDVL010000279.1:0-3490 GCA_964508745.1 uncultured Anaerolineaceae bacterium
CTGACGTGCGATTCGTGCATCCCATGCGGGCTGGCCATGCCCCACTCAGCGGGCGGCGGGTACGAGATCACCAGCGCCTCGCCGTCGTTGAGCGTGCCCGACCGGCGCAGAAATTCGCGGTTGTTGTCCGGCGGGAACTTGCCCTCAGCGCGGTAGCTGACCGGGCCGTTCGCCACCAGCAGGATCGTGTCGGCGCCGCCGTCCCAGGCGCGCGTCGCGGGGAAGGGGCCGAAGATCGGGCACTCAGGCGTGCTGCAGGTGACCGTCGGGCTGCTGGCATACGGCCGGCCGTAGGCGCTCAGGCGCAGTGTGACGGTGCCGCTGAGGAAGCGCCGCACCTGCATCATGCCGCCGGCCTTCAGCTTCACCGGCCCGCTGTCAATCACCTGGTCGTTCTGCACAAGCTGCCACGAGGTCGAAACGGGCAGGTCGCCTTCGTTGCGAATGTCAAACACATATTCGTTGTCGCCGCCGCAGCGGCCGGTCGCCACCAGCGGCGGCAGAATCTCAGCCGGCGGGGCAGGCGCTTCTTCTGTGCTCTCTGCTGGCGGCAGTTCCGGGAGCGGTTCAACCGGCTCTGGCGCGCTTTCCTGCGTGCTCTCCTCAGGGGACAGCGGCTTCTCAGGCGCGCCCCCCTCCGCGGTGGGCAGCGGCTTTTCGGGCGCGCCTTCCTCTTCGGTGGGCGGCGGCTCTGGCTGGGGTTCGACCGGCTCGGCCGGCTTGGTGGGCAGCGGCGCCGGGAGCGGGACGATGGCGGGCTTGGCGGGCTTGGCGGTGGGCGACGGCTCAACCGGCGCGCCGTCTCGCCAGGCGCGCCAGCCGCCGCTGGCCGTCACGACGCTGGCGGAAAGGGCCAGCAGCAGCGCGAGCGCCACGAGGGGCGCCCTGCGACGCAGCGGGGACAGGTGGTTACGGATCACGATAATTCCTCTCACAGTACAACAGTAACGTCTTATTGGTCAGCAGGTATGTCGGGCGCGGCGGGTGCGTTTTTCGGGGCGGCCGCGTAGAGCTGGCTGAAGAAGCCCAGTTTGGGAATGTCAGGCACAGGCTCGCCGGGGAACGGCTCGCGCTGCATGATTTTTGCCAGTACGTACCCTATCACGACGCGCAGCGTGCTCAGGACCGGCACCACCAGGAACGCGCCCAGAATGCCGCCCAGCGCAAAGCCGATCGTCACGCCCACGATGATGAACACGACCGGCAGGTTGACCGATTTGCCCACCACGACCGGCGAGACCACGTTGTAGACGATCTGCGAATAGATCGCCATGACGATGAACACCAGCACGCTGAACGTCAGGTTCGACATATCGGCGAACGCGGGGTTGGTTGAACCGCGCAGCATGGTGACGATCAGCAGCGGAATGCTCGACAGCAGCCCGCCGATGTTGGGAATCAGCGAGATAAACCCGTTCATGATCGCCAGCGGCGCCGGCGCTGGCACGCCCATCAGAATGAACTGGATGTAGGCCAGCAGCGCCAGCAGCCCGCCAACCACCACCTGGCCTTTGAAGAAGCCGATCCAGACCTGGTCAATGTTCAGAAAGAGCAGCCGCGCCTCGCGCTCGAAGCGCGGCGGGACCCAGGCCGCCAGCATGCCGCGCGCGCTGCGCATATCGAGCAGTGTGAGGAACGAGATAAACAGCGCCAGGCCGATCGTCACGACAAAGCCCGCCGCGCTGCCCAGCACCGATGTCACGACGTTGGTCAGGCCGCCGGCGACGTTAATAAGGGTCGAAATAATCGCCGCGATGTTGATGCTCTGCAGCAGCTCGCCCGGCGTCTGCGCGCCCGTGCGCAGGTCTTCAATATCCTGCGGCGTGATGGCGGCCATTGGCGCCTGCGGCACGAACAGCCGCTGCAAGGGGCGAATATACGGGTCAAGGTCAATCTCAAAGCTGAACAGCGTCACCACTGCGTCGCCCGGCTGGTAGGCGCTGAGCCGGCTGATGAAGTTCTCGTAGCTCTGCTGCAGGGCGGCCCACAGGCCGTTGACGCTGTCGATCAGGTTGGGGATGACCGTGAAGATCAGGATGAGTATGACTATCAGCAGCAGCGCGTACAGCAGCACGACGGCGGCCGTGTAGGGCACGGGGGTCAGGTTGGCGATTGTCTGGCTGAGCAGGTACAGCAGGAAGGAAAAGATAAAGGCGATGAACAGAATCTGGATGATCGGCCCCAGCAGAATGACGCCGAAGATCGCCCCGAAGATGAGGAACACCGCCCCGATGTAGCTCGCGGTTCGGCTCCACTGCGGCGTCTCGTAGACCACAGCGGCGGGCTGCTCAGGCGGCAGCGGCGCGTCAGTTTGCGGTTGCGGATTCCTTTTGCCGAACAAGCCCGACACGAAGTTCATGGCGCATCTCCACGGCGATCCTGAAACACTGCGTATTATAACCGCGCCGGCGGCGCTTATCATCAGGTTCTGTTAACATTTCCCCGCTGCGGCCCGGCGCGGGCGGCGGCAAGAGCATTCTGCCCGCGCCCATGTTACAATTTTGCCCACTGGCCTGCCGCTTTGTGGGCCGGCGGCGCACAGAAAGTGAGCTGTTCCATGACGACGTACCTGCTTGGGCTGGACATCAGCACCACCGGGGCCAAAGCCCTGATTATTGACGACCGCGGCGCGGTGGTCGCCTCGCACACCACGCCGCAGCCCATCAGCACGCCGCGCCCGCTGTGGAGCGAGCAGAACCCCGCCGACTGGTGGGACGGCATCGCCCGCGCGATTCGCGCCGCGCTGGCCGCCAGCGGACTCAGCGGCGAGCAGATCGCGGCGGTGGGCCTCACGGGGCAGATGCACGGCCTGGTGCTGCTGGACGCCGCCGGCGCGGTGCTGCGGCCCGCCATCCTCTGGAACGACCAGCGCACCCAGGAACAGTGCGATTACATGACGGAAAAGATCGGCTTTGCGCGCCTCATCCAACTGACCGGCAACCGCGCGCTGACCGGCTTCACCGCGCCCAAAATCCTGTGGGTGCGGCAGCACGAGCCGGACGTGTACGCGCGGGCCGCGCATTTCCTGCTGCCTAAGGATTATCTGCGCTTCCGGCTGACCGGCGACTACGCGCTGGACGTCTCCGACGCGGCCGGCACGTCGCTGCTCAACGTGGCCGCGCGCCAGTGGTCGCGCGAGGTCGTCAGCGAGCTGGAGATCCCGGAGGCGTGGCTGCCGCGCGTCGTCGAGGGGCCGGAGATTTCGGGCGTGGTGCACGCCCAGGCGGCGGCGGAAACCGGCCTCAGGGCCGGGACGCCGGTTGTCGGCGGCGGCGGCGACCAGGCGGCGGGCGCGGTCGGCGTGGGCGCGGTGCGCCCAGGCGTGATCGGGCTGGTCGTGGGCACGTCGGGCGTGGTCTTCGCCCCGCTGGACCGCTACGCCTACGAGCCGGACGGGCGGCTGCACGCTTTCTGCCACGCCGTCCCCGGCATGTGGCATTTCATGGGCGTGATGCTCAGCGCGGCGGGCAGCCTCCAGTGGTTCCGCGAC
>CAZDVL010000280.1:0-3490 GCA_964508745.1 uncultured Anaerolineaceae bacterium
GCTGTACTACCCCGATGAGGGCTACGGCGTGCGTATCGAGGACACGCTGTACGTCACGGACGGCGGCGCGCTGGTCACGCTCACTGACTTTCACAAGGACCTGGTGCTGCCCCTGCGCGGCTGAGGCGCTTCAGTAGGGCCTGCGCGCAGCGCCCGCCGCCCGCCGTTTTCTGAATTTCGCATTAAGCTCTGACGTGCCCGCCCGCCTTGCGTGTTATACTTGTGATACCAGGTACAAAAACACAGTCAAGCGAGGCAGACAGACACGTATGATGGCACAACCGGGAACACCAGACAACCCGCTGCGGGTGGCGATCATCGGCTCCGGGCCGTCAGGCTTCTACGCCGCCGACCACCTTCAGCGCCAGGAACAGCAGGGCGGTCTGACCGTGCAGATTGACATGTTCGACCGCCTGCCCACCCCTTACGGGCTGGTGCGCGGCGGCGTCGCGCCGGACCACCCCAAGATCAAGTCGGTCACGGCGGTCTATGAGCGCATCGCCCGCCGCCCCAACTTCCGCTTCTTCGGCAACGTGACCTTCGGGCGCGACCTCACGCTGGCGGACGCGCAGTCGCTCTATCACGCGGTGGTGCTGGCCGTTGGCGCCCAGACCGACCGCACCCTGGGCATTCCCGGCGAGGACCTGCCCGGCAGCCACGCCGCCACCGAGTTCGTCGCCTGGTACAACGGCCACCCGGACTACCGCGAGCTGGAGTTTGACCTGACGCAGGAGGCCGCCGTCGTCATCGGCGTCGGCAACGTGGCGATGGACGTGACGCGCATCCTCTCGCGCACCTACGACGAGCTGTACCAGACCGACATCGCCGACTACGCGCTGGAGGCGCTGCGCGCCAGCCGCGTGCGCACAGTCTATGTGCTGGGGCGGCGCGGCCCGGCCCAGGCCGCCTTCACCAACCCGGAGATCCGCGAGCTGGGCGAGCTGGCCGAGGCGGGCGTGATCGTCAGGCCGGACGAGGTCGCGCTGGACCCGCTCAGCCGCGCCTACGTTGACTCCGGGCGCGACAAAACGGCCATCAAAAATGTCGAGATTCTCAGCGGCTACGCGCAGCAGCCGCCGCGCGACAAGCCGCGCCAGATCGTGCTGCGTTTCCTGGTGTCGCCGGTGGAGATCGTCGGCAGCGAGCGCGTCGAGGCGATCAAAATCGTGCGCAACGAGCTGTACCAGGCCGACAGCGGCGAGCTGCGCCCGCGCGCGACCGACGCGCACGAGACGATCCCGGTCGGGCTGGTGTTCCGGTCGGTGGGGTATCGCGGCGTGCCGCTGCCCGGCGTCCCGTTCGACGAGCGCGCCGGCATCATCCCCAATGACAAGGGCCGCGTGCTGGCCGCCAAAGGCGGCGACGCGGTCCCCGGCCTGTACGCCACCGGCTGGATCAAGCGCGGCCCCAGCGGCATTATCGGCACGAACAAGCCGGATTCGGTCGAGACGACCGAGATGCTGCTGGAGGACGTGCGGGCGGGCCGCTGCTGGTCGCCGGGCGCGGCCGACCCGGCGGCGGTCGAGGGCCTGCTGCGCGCGCGCGGCGTGCGCTATGACACGTTCGAGGACTGGCTGGCGCTGGACGCGCTTGAGCAGCAGCGCGGCCAGGCGATCAAGCGCCCGCGCCTGAAATTCAGCCGGGTGGACGACATGCTCGACGCCGTGGACGAGGCCCGCGACGACGCGCCCGCGCTGCATCTTTCCGGCGGCTGAGGTAATTTTCCTGGCGGCCGGGCGCTCTATAAGTTACAGCGCTGAAGCTAAACCGGCGCTGCTGACTTATTAAGGAGCGTGGACGATGGCATTTGCGAAATTCATGGCAGGGCCGGCCGGGCGCATTCTGCGCATTGTGGCCGGCGTCGCGCTGATCCTCATCGCGCTGCTGATGGTGGCGGACCAGACGTTGAGTATCGTGCTCATCGCGCTCGGCGTGGTGTTTATCCTGGTGGGCGTGTTCAACGTGTGCCTGATCGCGCCGATCATCGGCGCGCCGTTCTATGGGCGCGACACGCTCAAGCGATAACGGCCCGCCGCCCCCGCGCAGCATTGGCCCCGCCCGCGCCGGCGGGGCTTTTTTGTGCCGGCGGCCGCTTGTGTTCTGGCGCGCCGCTGTGGGAAAATAGCGCCAGGACGCGAAAGGCAGCCTGTGACACACAAAGAAACGCTCGAACGCGAGGAACTGCGCGATGTGATTGATCTGTCGCTGTGGGCCGGCCAGCTTCTGCTGCAAAACGGCGCGGAGGCGGAGCGCGTTGAGGAAACGGTGCACCGCCTGGGCACAGCGCTGGGCTGCGACTGGCTGGACGTGCTGGTCTCCCCCAACGCCATCATCGCCACCACCAGCAGCGGGCCGGAATTTCGCACCAAAGTGCGGCGCGTGGTGGGCATGCGCGTGGATCTGACGGTGGTTTCGGCGGTCAACCGCCTCAGCCGGCGCGTGGAAAGCGGCGAGCTGACGCGCATTCAGGCGCGTTCAGAGCTGGCGCGCATCAGCGGCGCGCCGCCGCACTACAACCGCTGGCTGACGGTGGCGCTGGTGGGGCTGGCCTGCGCCGCGTTCAGCCGCCTGTTTGGCGGCGACTGGGCCGTGTTCGTGGTGACTTTCGCGGCGGCGGCGGCGGCCATGTTCGTCCGCCAGGCGCTGGCCCGCCGCCACACCAACGCGCTGCTGACGGTGATTATCACCGCTTTTGTCGCCGGGCTGGTCGCCAGCAGCGCCGCCGTCTTCAGGTGGAGCGCCGCGCCGCAGACCGCGCTCAGCGCGGCGGTGCTGCTGCTGGTCCCCGGCGTGTCGCTGATCAACGCCGCCGAGGACCTGATCAAAGGCCACATGGTGACCGGCCTGGTGCGCGGGGCCAGCGGCGTGCTGGTTTCGCTGGCGATCGCGCTCGGCCTGCTGCTGGCGATGGCGCTGGCGGGGGTGCAGGGCCTGTGACCGCCCCCGACCTGCTCTCGCTCGCGCTGACGGACGCGCTGTGGTCCGCGCTGGCCGCGCTGGGCTTTGCGGTGCTGTTCAACGTCCCCGTGCGCACGCTGCCCGGCTGCATGGTGTGCGGCGCGCTGGGCCACATGCTGCGCACGCTGCTGGCCACCGCCGGCGTCAGCCTGGAGCTGGCGTCGCTGGTCGGGGCGACGGTGGTTGGCTTCGTCGGCTCGGCCTTCGCCCGCCGCTGGGAAACGCCGGCGATGATCTTCACCGTCAGCGGCGTGATCCCGATGATCCCCGGCGTGTTCGCCTTCCGCGCCATGCTGGGCGTGATCGCCCTCATCAGCGCGCCCGACGCCCAGGCCGGGCTGGTGGCGCTCTACGAGACCGCCGCCAACGCCGCCCGCACGGGCCTGATTCTGGCCGCGCTGGCGGTGGGCATCGCCGCGCCGACGCTGTTTTCGCACCGTCACCGCCCCACCGTGTGACCCGGCGGCCGCCGCGCGCCAGGGCCAGAGCTGCGCTTTGCGGCGCGCGCCGTTTGCTGTTATCCTTGCGCCTG
>CAZDVL010000281.1:0-3489 GCA_964508745.1 uncultured Anaerolineaceae bacterium
GTAAAGCGGAGCGAGAGGGATTCGAACCCCCGGTGGCGTCGCCGCCACAGTGGTTTTCAAGACCACCGCCTTAAACCACTCGGCCATCGCTCCAGGCTGCCGACCGTACCGGCATTTTAACACGCCGCCGCCGCAGGGTCAATGCTGCAATCAACAGGCGGCGGTGTATAATAGGCCGACACGACCGCTGCCGCCGCCTGGAGCACTATGGATTTTGCCGGTTTGCTGGCCATGCTGTTCGCGCTGATCTTTATCGGCGTCATGGTCTACCTTGCCAATCAGGTGGAGATGGCGCGCGCCGCGCCCCAGGGCACGGACGCCGGCCTGCCGCCGGCGCTGCGGGCCGCGCCGCAGGCCGCTGTGCTGCGCTGGATGCAGTACGGCCTCATCGGCATGGTCTTTCTGCTGGGCGTGCTGGTGCTCCAGGCGTCCCTTGTCGGTAGCCTGACCGAGATAGCGGGCAGCGAGCTGCCGCTCGGCGAGGTTGACCTGCTGGCGGCCGGCGTGACGTTCGCGCTGGCGGCCGGGGCCAGCATCTTCAGCTATTGGATTGTAGCCTCGCTGGCGGTACGCCAGTGGTTGCGCGCCCATCTGCCGCAGGCTGCGGCTTACGACCCGGAATCGCACGTCCACACCACAGCGCTGCTGCTGATGCTGGCGGTGGCCGTGTGGGTGATTGCGGCGTTTGTGCTTCAGGGCGGCCTCAGCGGTTACGCCGAAAGCCTGCAGGACAACGCCGTGCGCCCGCTTGATCTGGTGTTTCAGGCGGTGCTCCAGGTCGTGATCGCGCTGTTAGGGGTGGGGCTGGCGCTGCGGCGCACCCTGCCGGGCGCGCTGGACCGACTGGCGCTGCGCCTGCCAACGGGCGCCGATCTCGTCTGGGGCGTGGGCATGGGCCTCCTGTTCATCGTCGTGATGTTTGTGTTCAGCGCGCTGTGGGCGGCGCTGACCACGCCGGAGGCGTTCAGCGAGCAGACGCAGGCCGTCAGCCAGCTCAACGCGGCGTTTGCGACGCTGCCGCTGGCGTTTGTTGTCGCGATCTCAGCGGCGCTGGGCGAGGAAATCTGGATTCGCGGCGCGCTCCAGCCGGTGTTTGGTATCGGGTTGACCAGCATCTTTTTCGCGGTGCTGCACACGCAGGTCGCGCTGACACCGGCCACGCTGCTCATCTTAGGGATTTCGCTGGGCCTGGGCTGGCTGCGACAGCGGCACAGCACCACCGCCGCCATCATCGCGCATTTTGTTTACAATTTCGTTCCGCTGGCGCTGCTGTCAGCGTCGCTGAACGCTTTTTAGGGCTATGAAACCCTGGGTCGCCGTGTTTGCGCTGTGCGCCTGCCTGGCTCTGGCCGGGCTGGCGCGCGCCCAGGAAGCCACTGAGGAAGCTGTTTCGGAGGGGTTCGCGTTCAAGTCGTCGGCAGAGACGGTCTTCCCGCAGGGGATGCAGTTCTTCATCACGGTGCTGCGGCCTGTTGACCAGCTTCAGAGCGCGGTTCTGCTGCTTGAAGTGGGCGACGCCGCGCCGGTGATGGTGACGGTGGCGGTGGACGAGCCGGCCCTGGCCGCGGACACGTTCACCGACCTGGCGTACACCTGGCCGTTTCCGCCCGACACAGCGCTGCCGCTGGGCAGCAGGGTCACGTATGAGTGGCGCGTGGTGGCCGCCGACGGCGAGCAGGCGCGCGCCCGTGGCCGGGCCGCGTTTGCCGATACGCGCGTCGCCTGGCTGCGCAGCGAAGACCCGCGCGGGCAGCTCCATCTGACAGTGCCCGCGGACACCGCGCCGGACGCGCTGCGCGCCACGCTGCGCCCGGTGTACGCGCTGATGGCCGAGCAGACCAGCAGCAGCCCGGCGTTCGACGTGATCGTCTACCCGCCCGACATCCCCGCCAGCGGCTGTGTGCCGGGCGCGGACGGCCCGCAGGCGGTCGCGCCTGTCAGCGGGGCCGCGCTGCCCTGTGACCCGGCGCGCGCGGCGGCGGTGTTCAGCGCCAGCGGCCAGGACGCCGTGCAGGCGCAGGCGGGCGCGGGCGGCGCTGTGGCGCCGCTTGTCGCGCTGTTTCTGGATCGCTTCTACGGCCCGCTGTGGGATGGAGCAGATGTGCCGGCCTGGTTCCGCGCCGGGCTGGCGGAGTTTTATACGCCGGGCGTAAAGGGCGGCTATCTGGGGCCGCTGCAGCGCTCGGCCCGCGTGGGGCAGGCGGCCGAGCCGGCCGCCGATGCGGGGCTGTGGCGGGCGCACAGTTACGCGGCGGTGCTGTACATCGCTGACCGTGGCGGCTTGCAGGGGCTGTTTGAACTGGCGCGCGCCGCTGGCGCGGCGGAGTCGTTCGATGTGGCCCTGTCCGCCGCTTTGGGCCAGCCGTCCGGCGCGCTGTGGCCGGCGCTGCGCCGCTGGCTGCTCACCCCCCAGGGCGAGCGGGCGTTCGCCTATGTGCCTTACCTGGGCGCGACAGCCACGCCGGCGGCCAGCCCCACGCCGACGCTGACGCCCGCGCCCACCCACACCCCGACAGCCACGCTGACGCTGACGCCCAGCGTGACCGGCGTGCTGACGGCCACCCCGACGCTCACGCGCACGCCGACGCGCACGCCGACTCCCCGCCCGCCGACGGCCACGCCGCGCCCGCCGGGCAGCCTGAACACGGCCACACCGACGCCGCTGCCGCTGGTGGCGGAGCTGACAGGTGCGCCTGCGCGCGGCGGAATTATTGCGGCGCTGGTCCTGGCGCTGCTTGCGCTGGTGGCGCTTTATGTCTACAGCAGCCGGCGGAGGTGAACCCGGTGATCAATCTCTATGATTTAACCTCTGATGAGCTGACGCGGCTGCTGGCGGAATGGGGCGAGCCGGCGTTCCGCGCGCGCCAGTTGTGGGAGTGGCTGTATGAGCGCCGCGCCGTGTCTTTTGACGCCATGACCAGCCTGCCGCAGGCGCTGCGGGCGCGCCTGCAGGCCGGGGCCGCGCTTGGCACGCTGGCGCTGGCAACGGAGCAGGCCAGCCACGACGGCACGCTCAAGCGCCTGTACCGGCTGGCCGACGGCCAGTTGATCGAGTCGGTGCTGATGCCCTACGACGATGACCGGCGCACGGCCTGCATCTCGACACAGGCGGGCTGCGCGATGGGCTGCGTGTTCTGCGCTACCGGGCAGATGGGCTTTGCCCGCCACCTGACCGCCGGCGAGATCTTTGAGCAGGCGCTGCGCTTTGCCGCCGAGCTGGAAGACCAGCGCGAACGCCTGAGCAACGTGGTGCTGATGGGCATGGGCGAGCCGTTCCACAACTATGACGAGTCGCTGGCGGCGGTGCGCCTGTTGATGGAGCGCCTGGGCATTGGCGCGCGCCATATCACGATCAGCACGGTGGGGCTGGTGCCGCAGATTCGCCGCTTTGCTGACGAGGGGTTACAGGTGCGGCTGGCGGTCAGCCTGCACGCGGCGACGGACGCGCGGCGCGCGGCGCTGCTGCCGATCAACAAACGCTGGCCGCTG
>CAZDVL010000282.1:0-3472 GCA_964508745.1 uncultured Anaerolineaceae bacterium
GGGGCCGTTTCTGGTCCGCAAGCCGGTTTAAGCCGTTGGCTGCCAGCCTTCAGCCAGCGGCTCAGGGCGGCAGGCGGCAAAAGAGGACACACACATGCGCAACTTTCTCGACCGCATTGGCATCTGGGGTGAGCTGCTCGGCTTCCTGTGGAAGCGGCGGCTGTTCTGGCTGCTGCCGATGGTGATTGTGCTGACGCTGTTCGTGCTGCTCATCATTCTCTCAAGCAACCCGGTCACCGCGCCGTTTATCTACTCGCTGTTCTGATCGGAGCGCCGATGGACAGGCTTCAGATCGCGATTCTCATCGGCCTGGCGTGCGGCGTCGTGCTGGGCGCGCTGGCGGCGCGCAGCTCTGCCCGGCGCGACAGGGTGCACGGCGGCCCGCTGGCGCACGTGTTCCATTACCTGGGCGCGGCGCTGTTCGTGGGCGCGCTGCCCGGCGTGCTGGCGACCGTCATTCTGGGGCAGGGGGTGCTGCGCGCGGCGGCGGTCGGCTTCAGCTTTGTGCTGCTCAGCCTGGCGCTGCTGCTGGTCTACGCGGTGTTTGAGCGCGGCGCGCGCGCGCGCCTGCCCGCTGTGCAGGACGACGAGTGGACCGCTGAGAAGGCGCGCACGTCCGGCCTGTAGGCGGCGCGGTCAGTCCCCGCTGGTCACCAGCGCCGCGTCCGCCGGGGCGCGCCGCGCCAGCCAGCGCACCAGCCACAGCCACACGCCCAGCGGCAGCAGGCTGACCGCGAACGTGGCCAGGGCGACCCACTGCACATGCTCGCTGCCCAGCAGGTCCACGGCGCTGCCGTGCACCAGCGTGCTGGCGACGGTCGCCGCGTAGAACAGCGCCATGTCGAAGGCGAACACCCGCCCCAGGTGCGTGTCGGGCACGCTTTTCTGGATGATGATCGAGCTGTAGGTCCAGTTGGCGCTGCCGCCCATCGCGCGCGCCAGCAGCGCCAGGCACACCACCAGCAGCGAACCCGCCCAGCCCAGCACCAGCCAGCCCAGCGTGGCCCACAGAAAGCCGACGGCGATCAGCCGCCGCATGCCGGGCACCGTGCCGTCGTTGAAGCGGTTGAGCAGCAGCGGGCCGAGGATCGCGCCGAGGCCGTAGACGCTGTACATGATGCCCAGCGAAAGCTGCCCGTCTGTGCCCAGGACGAAAATCTGCGTGGCGAAGATCGCCATCAGCGTGTCAACGTTGCCGAGGCTGCTGCCAAACTTGACCAGCAGCGCCGCGCCAACGTCCGGGCGGCGGCGCACAAAGCGCAGCCCCTCGCGGATGCTGGTGTCGGCGTGCGCCGCGCTGTGCGCCGGGGCGTTGCCTTTGTAGCTGCGGATGGCCGCGATGAGCGCCGCCGCCGCCAGGAACGAGAGCGCGTCAACCAGCAGGGCCGTGTTGGTGCCGAACAGCGTCGCCACCACGCCGCCCACCACCGCGCCCAGCGCCAGCATCGCCGACCACGTGATGTTGACCAGCGTGTTGGCGATCACGAGGTCGTCGCGCCGCACCACGTTCGGGATGAGGGCCATCTGGCCCGGCTCGAACACCGCCGACAGGCTAAACTGGAGCACGGACAGCAGGTAGATGAGCCAGAGCAGGTTCGGGCTGCCGGTTGCGGCCATGAAGCCCAGCACAACCAGCACGCGCAGCAGGTTGCTCCAGATAAGCAGGCGCTTGCGGTCGAAGCGGTCAACCAGCGCGCCGGCCACCGGGCTGATGAGCATCAGCGGGACGAAGCGCGCCAGCAGCAGCCCGCTGACCGCCAGCCCTTCGCTGCCGGGGCTGTAGCGCACCACCAGCGTGGACAGCGCGATCGTGCTGAACCAGTCGCCCAGCAGGCTGATGACCTGCGCCAGCCACAGGCGCGTGAAATCGGGGCTGCGGCCCAGGAAGCGGGCGTAGGCGGCCGCGCTCATGGCTGCTTCCCGTCGCCGCGCAGGCGCGGCAGCAGCCCGCCGTGCCGTTCGGCCACCTGGTTGTTGTTGACGGCCAGGTGCACCGCGCGCCGGCTGCCCACCAGCACGACCGTCTTTTTCGCCCGCGTGATGGCGGTGTAAAGCAGGTTGCGCTGGAGCATCATGTAGTGCTGCGTGAGCAGCGGGATCACCACCGCCGGGTATTCTGACCCCTGGCTGCGGTGCGTGCTGATGCAGTAGGCCAGCATCAGCGCCTCGGCTTCGGCGAAGTCGTAGGTGATGAAGCGCCCGTCAATGACCACCTGCAGCTCGCTGTCGTCGAAGTTGAAGGCGCGCACGCGCCCGATGTCGCCGTTGAACACGTCCTTCTCATAGTCATTACGAGTCTGCATCACCTTGTCGCCCACGCGGAACAACTGTCCGCCCAGGCGCTTTTCGGCCACGCGCTGGCTGCCGTTGAGCGCCGCTTGCAGCGCCTGGTTGAGCGCGGTCACGCCCGCCGGCCCGCGGTACATCGGCGCGATCACCTGCACGTCGTCGAACGGGTCGTAGCCGAAGCGCTGCGGCAGCCGGTTGGCGACAATATCCACGACCAGTTCGGCCGCCTTCGCCGGGTCGTCCTCGCCAAAGAAGAAGAAGTCCGCGCTCTGGTTGTCCATGAAGGGCGCGTCGCCCCGGTTGATGCGGTGCGCGTTAAGCACGATATGGCTGTCCTCGCCCTGGCGGAAGATCGTTTGCAGCCGCGTGACGTGCGCTGTGCCGCCGGCGATCACATCCTGCAGCACGCTGCCCGCGCCCACGCTGGGGAGCTGGTCCACGTCGCCCACCAGGAGCAGGTGCGTTTGCGGGCGCAGCGCCTTGAGCAGGCTGTAGAACAGCAGCAGGTCGAGCATTGAGGCTTCGTCCACGACCACCACGTCGGTTTCCAGCGGCGTGTTCTCGTCGCGCAGGAAGCCCTCGCCCGGTTTATACCCCAGCAGCCGGTGGATGGTGCTGGCCGGGCAGCCGGTGGATTCGCTCAGGCGTTTGGCGGCGCGCCCGGTGGGGGAGGCCAGCATAAACGTCGCCTTGAGCGCGTTCAGCGCGCCGATGGCCGTGCGCAGCGTGGTGGTCTTGCCGGTTCCCGGCCCGCCGGTCAGCACCGACACCTTGTTGGTCAGCGCCGCCAGCACCGCCGCGCGCTGCTGCTCGCTGAGCGCCACCTCGCCGGCGCGGGCGGCGCGCTCCACCAGGGCCGGGCCGCCCGCTTTGGCGACATCTGCCATCAACTGCGACGGCGCGGCGGCCAGGGCGCGCAGCCGCTGCGCCGCGCCGCGCTCAGCGTGGTAGTACATTGGCAGGTAGATGTACTCGCCGGCGGGCAGGCTGTCGCTGACCAGGTGGCTGGCGCTGATCTGCGCGTCGAGCACCGCGCTGAGGCGCGTCGGGTTGTCAATTTTGAGCAGCTCGCCGGCCGTCTCGACCAACTGGCCGCGCGGGGCGCAGGTGTGGCCCTCGCTGGCGAGCTGGTTGAGCGTGTAGAGCAGCCCGGCGCGCAGGCGCTCGCGCGCGTCCGGGGCCA
>CAZDVL010000283.1:0-3463 GCA_964508745.1 uncultured Anaerolineaceae bacterium
CGGCGCGCGCGCTGGAGCAGTTCAAGGCGACCGGCCAGCAGTTGGCGCTGGTGATAGACGAACACGGCGGCATCGCCGGGCTGGTCACGCTGATGGACCTGACGGCGGAGATCGTCGGCGACATCGGCCCGGCGGCGGCGGTGCGCCGCGACGACAGCTCGTGGCTGCTGGACGGCCTGCTGCCGCTGGCTGAGGTGCAGGAACTGTTAGAGATCAAAGCCTTCCCCGAAGAACCGGGCGCCTACCAGACGCTCGGCGGGCTGGTGATGGCCGTCCTGGGGCACATCCCGGCGGCCGGCGACTCGTTCGAGTGGGGCGGCTGGCGCTTCGAGGTGGTGGACATGGACGGGCGGCGCGTAGACAAGGTGCTGGTGCAGCGCGCCGCTGGCGGGGTAGAATCAGAGGCTGACGACCGCTAACCCACTGGCGACTTTTGCAGAAAGGTTTCGTGATGGCAGACCGCAGCATCATCCGCACGGCCAGCGCCCCGGCGGCGCTCGGCCCCTACTCGCAGGCGGTGGTCGCCGGCGGGCTGGTGTTCACCGCCGGGCAGTTGGGTTTTATCCCCGGCAGCAAAACGCTGCCAGAGGGCATCGAGGCCCAGACGCGCCAGACGCTCGAAAACATCCGCGCGATTGTCGAGGCCGCCGGCTCGGACCTGGGCCGGGTGGTCAAGACGACGGTTTTCCTGAGCAACATGGACGACTTCGCCGCCATGAACGCCGTCTACGCCAGCTTCTTCGTCAGCGACCCGCCGGCGCGCTCAACGGTGGAGGTGGCCCGCCTGCCGCTGGCAGAGGCGCTGGTGGAGATCGAAGCGGTGGCGCTGGTCTAAAGGCGCGTCAGCCGCCGTCCGGCGCGCACGGCAGCCAGAGCGTAAACGTGCTGCCCGCGCCGGGCGTGCTCGCCACCTGGATGTCGCCGCCGTGCGCCAGCGCGATGCGCCGGGCGATCGTCAGGCCCAGCCCGGCCCGGCCGGTCTCGCTGCTGCGCGCTTTGTCGGCGCGGTAAAACCCTTCGAAGATGTGCGCCAGGTCCGCCGGCTCGATGCCGATGCCGGTGTCGTGGACGGCGATGCTGAGGCGGTCCCTGGCGCGGCGCGCGTCCAGCGTGATCGTGCCGTGCGCCGGGGTATACTGCACAGCGTTGGCCACCAGGTTGTCCAGCGCCCGCCGCAGCAGGTTGGCGTCAACCCTGACGGGCGGCAGCCCCGGCTCGACCACCGCCGCGAAGGTCTGCTCGCGCTGGGCGGCCAGCGCCTCGCCCGCCGCGATCACCGGGGCCAGCAGCGCGTCGGGCACGGCGGGCGCGAAGTCGAACAGCAGCGTGCCGCGCTCCGCGCTCTCCACGTCCAGCAGCTCCGCCACCAGCGCCGCCAGCCGGTCCACGTAGGTTTCAAACATGTCCAGGCGGCTCTCGCGCTGGGCCGGGTCGTCCAGCGAGCGCCGCAGCAGGTACGTGCCGGTTTTAAGCACCGTGATCGGCGTGTTCAGGTCGTGCGACAGCCCGGCGATAAACCGGCGCAGAATCTCGACCTGCTGGCGCTGGAGCGCCAGGTCGAGCCGCTGCTGTTCGGCGCGGCGGCTGTCGGTAATGTCGCGGTTGAGGCTCAGGATGCCGATGATGTGCCCGGCGCTGTCGTGCAGCGGGACCTTCGTCACCTGCAGCCACAGCGGCGCGTGGCCCGGCGCGGCGTCGTGCGCGTCAATCGTGGCGCTGGTGAGCGTCCCGCTGGCCATCAGCGCCTGTTCGTCGTCGTGGAAACGCTGCGCCACGTCCGGCGCGAACAGGTCAAAATCGGTCTTGCCCAGCATGTCGTCGGGGCGCGTAAAGTTGTGGCGGCGCAGCGCCGCCTGGTTGACCAGGATAATGCGGCCGTCGGTGTTCTTGACGTAGAGCTGGTCGGGGATGGTGTTGATCACCGTTTGCAGCAGGCCGCGTTCCTCGGCCAGCGCCTGCTCCATCGCCTTGCGCACCCGAATGTCGCGGATCACGCTCACGCGCAGGTGCTGCCCCCGGTAGATGTACGGGCGGCTGCTGATCTCAACCGGGACGATGCCGCCGGCGTAGTTCATCCCCAGCGCCTCATAGCACTCGACATGCCGCGACTGAATCTTGAGCGCGAGCTGCGCGCGGCTGGCGGGCGCGATGAACGACAGCGCGGGCTGGCCCAGCAGCTCGGCCACGTCACAGCCAACCAGCTCGCCGAACGCCGGGTTCGCCTGAACAATGATGCCGCGCTGGTGCACCAGCACCGGGTCGGTCAGCGCCTCGAACAGCGCCCGGTGGCTGATCTCGTTTTCGGCCAGCGTATAGGCCTGCTGCGCGATCGTGCGCCGGTTGGAGCGCTGCGCCACCGCCAGCGCCACGCCCAGCCCGGCAACCACAACGTCGGCCTGGACCGCGCTGGTCGCCAGCGGCGTCAGCGCCGGGGGCACGAGCG
Source organism: uncultured Anaerolineaceae bacterium (assembly GCA_964508745.1). Classification (GTDB taxonomy): domain Bacteria; phylum Chloroflexota; class Anaerolineae; order Aggregatilineales; family Phototrophicaceae; genus DAOTWC01. Next base: position 2,444 of record CAZDVL010000283.1, read on the forward strand.
CCAGCGCCAGCAGCGCCAGCGCGGCGGCGGCGGCGACCAGCGTAGCGCGCACCGACAGCAGCAGGCCGGTGAGCACCACCGCCAGCATAAAATACATCAGCACGTTGGCTTCCAGCGCCGCCACGATGTCGGTGGCCAGCATGGCCAGCACCAGGATGCCGACGCCAACGGTAATCGCCACGACCACCTGCCGGTAATGCGGCGTGCGGCTGAAACGATAGGCGCCAATGGCCAGCAGGCCGCTGATCAGCGTGACGGCCTGGCAGGGCGGCGCTACCGCCTGGCGCGCGAACAACGCCAGCGTGGTTGGCCAGAACAGCGCCAGAAACGCCAGCATAACGGCCGCCAGCAGGCGGGCGTCGCGCTGTTCGACCGGGTCGGTCACGGCGGCGGTCGGCTCGGTCAGCCGCTGCCAGAGCTGCGCCAGCCGCGCGCGGGTTGTGTTTGTGCCAGCGTTCACGATCCCTTAACTCTGCATAAAGACGCCGTTTGACATCTATTGTAACAGCAAACCAGCCAACCTTACATGGATTTTTCGGTGTGGTATAATGAAACGGATATGTTCTGCTGTTCGTCGGGCACAGCGCCCGAAAGAGCTTTCGTCTGTTGACGCAGACCGTGTTAACCATCTGAACGCTGTTAAGTGAAAGGAGAAAGGCGCCCGGCCTGCCGCCCACAAACCGCGCGCCGGCCAGCGCCGCACGACCATGGCTGTTGCTGCACCTGTCTCACCCGATCTCACGCTCGACAAAATCACCGAACTGCTGGGCGGCGACGCAGCGGCGCTGCTGCACCACACCAGCACCACCATCCCCAAAGAGAGCCTGTATCTGCCCGGCCCGAACTACGTGGACGACGTGTTCGCGCAGACCGACCGCACGCCGCGCGTGCTGCGCAGCCTGCAGGAAATGTTCAGCCACGGGCGGCTGGCGAACACCGGCTACCTGTCCATTCTGCCGGTTGATCAGGGCATCGAGCACTCGGCAGGCGCGTCGTTCGCCAAGAACCCGCGCTACTTCG
>CAZDVL010000284.1:0-3462 GCA_964508745.1 uncultured Anaerolineaceae bacterium
GAGCTGGCCAAACAGCAGGGCTTCCTGCTCACCCCGCGCTACTCGATTCTGGAGGCGCTGGCCGACAGCGACGACGAACTCATCGCCGCCATGAGCATGTACGCCGAAAACGATGTGTTCGCGCCGCGCCCGTTCCACCCGCGCGTGGCCGAGGCGCAGACCGTCGTTGACGATATGGCCTCGCTGTTCCTGACCAAACAGGCGTCCCTGTCTGAGGTGCTCGAACAGGGCAAGGCGCTGATCAAGGCGCTGGACGAGTAACCGGGCCGGCCAGCGCGCCGTCTGCAGCATATATAGTGCCGTGGGGGCGCACAGCCCGTGCGCCCCCGCTTTACACGCTCGCAGTCCGAAATCGAGTTCAGCCTGATGACCCCTCTCACACAGCCACACCCCCGCCGCGGCCTGCTGGGCGGGTTAACGCTGCGCCAGCGCTACTATGTCATAGCGATCGTTCTGCTGCTGCCGGCGCTGGCCCTGCGCACCTTCACCGCGTTCTACCCGTTCCTGCAAACCGCCTACCTCAGCCTGCACCGCTACAACCCGGCCTTCGACCACAGCGGGCCGGTGTTCATCGGCCTGAACAACTTCGCGCGCATCACCGCCGACCCGGTTGTGCAGGCCAGCATCAGCTTCACGGTGCTGTTCGTCGTCGCCGCCACCTTCTGCCAGCTCGCCCTGGGGCTGGCGGTGGCGCACCTGCTGAACGCGCCCTTCCGCCTGCGCAGCCTGTCGCGCACCATCGTGCTGATCCCCTGGGCGATCCCGATGGTCGTGGCGGCGCTGGGCTTCCGCTGGATGTTCGACGACCAGTTCGGCATGATCCCGGACCTGCTGCGGCGCGGCCTGGGCCTGCAAACCCAGTGGCTGATCAACGCCCACAACGCCAAGGCGGCGGTCATCGGCGTGGCGATCTGGAAAAGCACGCCGTTCATCGCCCTGGTGCTGCTGGCCGGCCTGCAGGGCATCTCGCGCGATCTTTACGAGGCCGCCCGCGTAGACGGCGCCAACTGGCTCAAGTCGCTGCGCTATATCACGATCCCGATGGTCATGCCGATCCTCATCACCACCGGCATGTTCATGATCGTGTGGCAGCTCGCCGTCTTTGACCTCCCGTTCCTGATGACCGGCGGCGGCCCTGGCTACGCGACCACCGTCATCGCGCAGAAAATTTACCTTGAGAGCAACTCGCTCAACTACGGCTATGCCGCCGCCATCAGCATGGTGCTGGTGCTGCTGGTAGCCATCGTCGGCGTGGTGGGGCTGTACCTGTTCCGCCGCTTCGACGTGTCGGAATAGAAAGGCAGGGTAATTAATGTCCGCTCGTGCTGCCGCCCGCGCCCAGGATGCCGGCGACGACTCCCCGGCGCGGCTGTCCACCGCCCAGCGCAGGGTGCAGGCGGCGCTGGTCTACGCCAGCTTTGCCATCTTCTTTGTGATTATCGGCCTGCCGTTCTACTTCATCTTTGTGTCGTCCATCATGCCCAAGAACGAGCTGTTCGGCGTGCCGCCCAACTACTGGCCCAGCGCCCCGACCTTCGACAGCTACCGCAACATGATGGCGTCGGTGCCCTTCTTCACCTACTTCCGCAACTCGCTGATCTTCGCCGTTGGCTCGGCGGCGGTTTCGGTGATCGCGGCGGGCATGGCCGGCTACGCGCTGGCGCGCATCAAATTTCGCGGCAGCAGCGTCATCTACCTGGCGCTGATCCTGTCGGTGGCGCTGCCGCAGATCGCCGTGCTGGTCCCCATGTTCCAGACGTTCAACACCTTCCGGCTGGTCAACACCCACCACGGCCTGATCATCATGATGAGCAGCCTGATGCTGCCCTTCACCATCATGACGCTGGTCTCGTTCATCAAGCAGATCCCGGCGGAGATCGAGGAGGCGGCCTACATTGACGGGGCTAACACCCGCCAGATCATCGTCCGCGTGGTGCTGCCGCTGCTGCGCCCGGCGCTGTTCACCATGTTCCTGATCAACTTCATCATCAGTTGGAACGAGCTGCTTTACCCGCTGGTGTTCGCCCACAACGTGGACACCAAAACGCTCAGCGTGGGCCTCACCGAGCTGACCGACCCCGGCTCCACTTACACCAAGCCCTGGGACCTGATGAGCGCGATGAGCGTCTTTGTAATTATCCCGGTGTTGTTTATTATTATGTTCGGCCAGCGCATGATTATTTCCGGCCTGGCGCGCGGCGCGCTTAAGGGCTAGGCGCGCCGGCTGCCCCTTGATCGTAAAACCGCGCCCGGCGCGGCCAGCAGAGAGAGAAATGTGAACAATGGCGGCTGCACACAACCACATCACAATTGAACAGAACACCGAGTACCTGAAGCGCTACGCCTTCCTCGAAAAGGCCTGTATGCGCACCCTGGCCGGCTGGCTGCCCGGCGTCCCTGAGTGGGAGGCCAAGAACCAGTTCGGCCTGCACATCTGGGAGTGCGGCGACGCCGCCGAGCTGCTCTACCAGCGCCTGCGCGAGCTGCGCACCTACCAGCCGGAGCGCGGCATCAGCCCGCTGCTGAAACAGGTCGCCCACGAACTCGACCACGCCGGGAACACGGCGGAGCTGGTCGCCACCGTGTACCTGGTCGTCCGGCGCGCGCTGCGCGACGCCTACCGCAGCCACCCCGAAGTCACCTGGAGCGCGTTCGACAACCCGACGGTCAAAACCACCGAAAAGGTGCTGCCGGCCATCGAACGGCAGGTCGAGTGGGCCGAAACGTTCTTCGCCACCGTCGCGCAGAGCTACCCCGGCTGGGAGGCGTGGCGCGACTACATCGCCGGGCTGCTGGCGGCGGACGGCGGCGTGACCGGCGCCGACGAGCGCCGCGCTGCCCCGCAGCGGCCAGACAACCACCCGCTGCTGCTGCCCTGGCAGGAGTGCCAGCGCATGCCCGCCTGGCCGATCTTCGACCCCGCGGTGGACATCGAACCGGACCGCAAAGCGGAGCCAGAGGCGCACCGCCTGTGGCGCTTCAAGCACTACCTCAACGAGATGACCGCCGCCGAAACGCTCGGCTCGATCCTCTGGCTGACGCCGGAGATGCCCTGGGAGTACCAGTACAACGTGGCGCGCCACCTGTGGGACGAGATTCGCCACAGCCAGCTCGGCCAGGTGCGCGTCCAGCAGTTGGGCCTCAGAATCGAGGATGTGCCGCAGGTGGTCCAGATTTACAACGTGATGATGACGCTGCCCGCCGTGGACCAGTACGCGCTGCTCACGACCGTCATCGAGCCGAACGGGATGCCCGAAAAGAGCGCCAACCGCGAGCACTGGGAGGAAATTGACGACGAAATCTCGGCGGCGGCCGTCAGCTACGACTGGAGCGACGAGAATTTCCACATCCGCTGGGGCAAGAAATGGACGCCCGTGCTGCTGGAAACCTACGGCTACAGCGAGACGCCGGAGCAGATCGCCGCGCGCACCGAAGCCTGGCTGCTGGAAAACACGCCGGTGA
>CAZDVL010000285.1:0-3449 GCA_964508745.1 uncultured Anaerolineaceae bacterium
AGCCAGGCGAAGCGGCGCTGGCCGGCGGTCACGTCGCCGTCGGCGCTGTTGAGGTTCACCGGCGGCAGGGCGGGGTAAGCGGGCGCGGCCACGCTCACCTGGCGCGACGTGACGACGCGCGCCACGCCGGGCAGCGCGGCGATGTCGCCCACGATGGCCGGGTCAACGTCCACGCTGGCGCGGTTGGCCGTCAGCAGCGGCGGCGAGATGTAAATGTCGGCGCCCAGCGTCGTGTCCAGCCAGCCGGCCACGCTGTCGCGGAAGCTGTCAATCATGACGCCCACGCCGACGATCACGCTGACGGCGACCGTCAGCGCGGCGACGGCGACCGAGGTGCGGCTGAGCGCGCGCGCCACCGCGCGCGGGGCCATGCGCCCCAGCGCGCCGAACAGCCGCCCGCCCGGCGCAGCCGCCAGCCGCATCGCCAGCACCAGCGCCGCCGGCGTGAACAGCGCCCCGCCCACGACGATGGCGAACAGGCCGCCGAAGCCGACGAGCACGCTGGTTGTGGGCAGGCCGAGCAGCAGCAGCCCGCCGGCGACCAGCGCCGCCGCGCCCAGCGTCACCAGCGGCAGCAGCCGGCGCGAGCGCTGCTCGATGTCGGAGCGGCGCAGCGTGCCGGCGGGCGGCGTTGTGGTGGCGGCATACGACGGCAGCAGCGCCGTGAGCAGGCTGGCGACCAGCCCGACCGCCGCGCCCTTCGCCAGCGTCAGCGCGTCCACCGCGACGCCCTGCACGCTGACCGAAAAATACAGGTCGCTGATCGTCTGCGCCACCAGCCCGACCGCCGCCCGCCCGAAGATGATGCCCAGGCCCAGGCCCAGCGCCGCCCCCACCGCGCCCAGCAGCAGCGCCTCGCCCAAAATCAGCGCGAACACCTGGCGGCGCGTGGCCCCCAGCGCGCGCAGCGTCCCCAGCACCGGGCGGCGCTGCACGACGCTGAACGTGACCGTGTTGTAGATGAGGAACACGCCCACCACCAGCGCCAGCAGGCTGAGCGCCTGCAGGTTGAGTTCGAAGGCGGCGGTCATCTGGCCGAGCGTGTCGCCGTCGTCGCGCGCCGGGACGAGCGCCGCGCCCGGCGGCAGCAGCGCCTCGATGCGGCCCAGGTCATAGCCAGCGGGCAGGATCAGGTCCACGCGCGTGATCAGGCCGGGCCGCCCGACGATTTCCTGCGCGGTGGCGATGTCGGTCAGCAGCAGGTCGTCAACGGCCTGGGCGCTGAGGCGGTCCTCAGGCTGGAGCAGGCCGACAACGCGCATCTCGCTGCGGGCGTTGTTGGCGCGCAGCGTGACCGTGTCGCCGACGCGCACGCCGAAGCGCTCCGCCAGCGGCTGGCTCATGAGGAGGGTGTTCGGCTCGGCGATGAACGCGCTGAGCGCGTCGAAGGCCGCCTGGCCGCCGCCGTCCACCTGCGCCGCCGTCAGGTAGCTGCGAAACGGCGGCTCGGCGAACGGGTCCACGCCGAACAGGCGCAGCGGCTGGTCGCCCAGGTTGACGCCGCGCACATACGCGGCGATCACGGGGGCTGCCGCGCGCAGGCCCAGGTCGCGGCGCAGGCGCGTGTAGACCTCGGTCGGCAGGCCGCCCGGCCCGCCGGTGATGCGGTGCGTCGCTTTGCCGGTGATGCTCGCGGCGCTGAGGTTGAAGGCGCGGCTGGCAGAGCCGTTCGCCAGGTCAATGGCGATGACCATCGCCACGCCCAGCGCCACGCCCAGCACGAACAGCAGGCTTTGCAGGAAGCGCCGCGCCACATAGCGGCGCGAGAGGCGGAAAATGGCGCGCATAAGGGGGCGCTAGTCGTCAGCAGTCAGTCGGCAGTTATCAGCCATCAGCCAGAACGCTCGCCTTTTCATCTGTTGGCTGTTGGCTGTAAGCTGCTGACTGAAAGCTGAAAGCTGCCGGCTGGTTAGCTGTCGCACCGTTCCGGCTCGCCCTGGAACGGCTCATCCTGGATTTCGGCCTCCGCCGGGCGCGGCGGCGGGAGGTGGCCCAGCCGGCGAAGCGCCTCCAGCGCCGCCGCGCGCAGCGTGTCGTTCGGCGCGCTGCGCAGCACGTCCAGCAGCGGGCCGACGGCGCGCGGGTCGCCCAGCTTGCCCAGCGCCTGGGCGGCGTACAGCGGTGTCTGGTAGCCGGGCGCGTCCAGCGCCTGGATCAGCGCGTACACGGCGCGGGGGTCGCCCAGCTTGCCCAGCATGAGGGCGGCGCGCCCGCGCGCGATTAAATCCTCGTGTGTGTTCTGTACCAGCAGGATCAGGGTGGTGACGGCTTCGTCGCCGCCGAGCATGCCGAGTTTCATCACAGCGGTCCGCCGCTTGTCCTTGTTGAAGTCGCGCAGCTCGACAAGTATCTGTCTGATGGCCTCAGGATCACTGTCGGTCATGGATTGTCTTTCCCTTTCCGTCGCTTGCCATCGCCGGTGCTGGTGGCCCAAAAATAAGAGACTGCCACACCCGTCAAGAAGCGCTTAATTTCTGCTGCCCGGCCGGCCCCTGCGGCTGATTTAACGTAATGCGCAGGTGGCCCTCGTGAATACGGCACACCCGGTCGGCCAGCGGGACGATCTCCGGGTTGTGCGTTGCCATCACCAGCGTGCGTCCGGCGTCGCGGCTCAGCTCCAGCAGCAGGCGCAGCACACTTTCGCCGGTGTCCTCGTCCAGGTTGCCGGTCGGCTCGTCGGCCAGCACCAGCAGGGGCCGCTGCACCAGCGCGCGGGCGATCGCCACGCGCTGCTGTTCGCCGCCGCTGAGCTGGTCGGGAAAGGCGGCGGCGCGCTCTGCCAGCCCCACCCGCTCCAGCAGGGCGCGGCCCTGCTGCTCTGCGCTTTGCCGCGGCTGTCCCCGCAGTTCTGCCGGCAGCGTCACATTCTCCAGCACGGTCAGCGTGGGGATCAGGTTAAAAAACTGGAACACGATGCCGATATGGTCGCGGCGGAACAGCGTCTGCTGGCGGTCGGTGAGCGCGGTGATGTCGGTGTCGCCCACGCAGATGCGGCCTGCGTCGGGCCGGTCAATGCCGCTGATCAGGTTGAGCAGCGTGCTTTTGCCGCTGCCGCTTTTCCCCAGGATCACGAAAAACTCGCCCGCCTGAATGTCCAGGTCCACCGCGTCCAGCACCGCGCGGGCGCGCCCGCCTTCGCTGTAACGGCGGGTCAGCCCGCTGATGCGGACGAGGGGGCGGGGCGGGTGGCCGTTGGCGAGTGTCATAGTGCGCGGCAGCCGTCGTTACAAATTTCACAGGTCATGACTTCATTGTAACACACGACCGCCTGGCCAGGATTATAGCATCTGCTGAATATTTTCTGAACGGTGGGTTGGGCCGCGCAGCCGCGCAATCCGCCGTTGCTTCGCCGGCTGAACTGTGATACGCTGGTGTCACAACCAACAAGTGCCTCACGGCACTCATCAAGAGCGGTGGAGGGAACCGGCCCGTCGAAACCGCGGCAACCC
>CAZDVL010000286.1:0-3445 GCA_964508745.1 uncultured Anaerolineaceae bacterium
GCAGCAGCGCGCAGCGGCGGCACTGACGCCACCACGCGAGCAGGCCGAGCGCCAGTGCCAGCGCGATCAGCGGCCACGCGAACGCGGCCAGCGGCGTGGGCAGGGTTTCGCCAAATGTGAGCGCGGGCAGGAACCAGTCGAACAGGCGGGCGAACTCGGCGCTGTAGGTGGTGCCGGTGTAGCCGCTGCTGACCAGCAGGCGTTCCTGTAAAAACCAGGGGGCCAGCAGCAGCGCGATAAGCCCCTGCGCGACAATCCAACGCCTGAGCGCCGCCCACCTGCGCCAGTACGCGGCGGCCACAAAGAGGTTCAGCGCGACAAGCACGAAAAGCTCAAGATAGTACATGTAGGCTGCCGCCGCCGCCGCCAGCACGTAGAGCGCCCAGTCGCGGCGGCGCTGGTGCGCCAGTGCCCTGAGCGCCAGCCACAGCGCGGCGGCGCTCAGGGCCGACCAGAGGGCGTAGTTGCGCGCGTCCTGCGCGTGCCAGATGAGATGCGGGTGGATGGCCCACAGCAGCGCCGCCAACGCGCCCATCTGCCGGCTGTGCAGGCGGGCGCCCAGCGCGTACAGCAGCGGGATGCCGAGCGTCCCGGCCAGCGCGGGCAGCAGCCGCATGGCCAGTTCGCTCGTCCCCGTGAGCTGCCCCCAGCCCCAGAAGACAGCGTAGGCCAGCGGCGGCTGCGGGTCGCGGGTGGGGATGTCGCTGGCGAGGGTTGCGCCCAGCGGCGGCGTGATCCAGTTAAGAACGGTAAACGCCTCGTCGCCGCGAAACGGGACCCGGTCAAGCGCGTAAACGCGGAGCGCGAATCCCAGCAGGGTCAGCAGGATGACGGCCGCCAGCGCGCGGTTTCTGGTCATGTGTGCGTTAACCCGGCAGCGTGGCCGCTTCGAAATCCTTGATCTGATCCTGAGAGAGCGTGGTGATGCCTTCGCGCGGCAGGTCGCGCAGATAATCTTTCAGGCTGGGTTCCATTTTGGGGTTGGCGTAGACAACCGGCACAAGCGGTTCGTGCAGCGTGAAGCGCGCGCGCGGGTCCACAAACACGATCAGCGGCTTAACGGTGACACCGGGGGCGACCGGCGTGAGCAGCTTCTGCACATGGGCTGCGGCGCGCTCCGCGTCGTAATTGGGGCGGCCGACGCTGTCCTGCCGGAACACACGCAGGATGCCGCTCAGCGGCCCGCCGCGCGTGGTCCAGCGCTCGCCGTTTACGTCGAAGCTCCCGTCCTGGAAACGTGTGACGATCGCAAACACGCCCTGGGGGCAAACCAGCACGTGCTGCGCCGGCGCGTGGTAGTAGCTGTAGAGCACGCTGCGGTTGCTCAGGCCCTTGAGGCCCTCGCGCAGCGCGACCTCTGGCCGGGGCTGGCGAATCCACAGGTTTGTCATGCGCACCGAGACCAGCGTCGCGACCAGGCCCAGCGGCAGCACCAGCGATGAAAGCAGCAGCATGAGGGTGTCGGTGCTGGCCGCGGGGGTCATCGCCTGCTGGTTCGTGACGAAAAACGCGCCGATAAGGATGCCGAAGCTGACGAAGAACAGCCATTGGGCAATACGCCGGTTGCGCTTCACCAGCCGCTCGTTGATTTCAGTTCGCATGGCGCTGCGTCGTTCCTTTCAGGGCGTGTTTGTTGTTAAGTGCGCGGCACAAAGTACGACAGCAGGCCGCTGTGGCCGATCTCAGCGCAGATCAGGTCGCCAAAGCGCATCGTGGTTTTCATTTCCCACAGGCGCGGCACGCCGTAAGCGTGTCCGATCACCGCGCGGTCAATGTCGGCCGGGTTGGGCCTGATGCAGTGTGTGACCTTGGCGGGCAGCCAGTCGGAGATGCTCTGGCCCTTGTCGTTAAAGATCGTGATTTCGTAGAGCAGCTGCTGCCGCACGTAGCCAACGGGGTCGGGCGGCGAATAGCCGAACCACGCCAGCCGGCAGGAAAGCGCGTAGCGGTTGAGAAGCGTGATCTGAAGGTCTTCGGTGTCGCGGAACAGCGTGTCGCAGCCGGCGTCGGGGTAGACCTGCATGACGGCGAGGTTGGCCTGCCCGCCCTGAAGCTGGCCGGTTGAACCTGTTCCTGTTCCTGTCCCTGGCTGGGCGCTGCTGATAATCTCAGCCGTAATGCGCGCCCGGCCGTTCATGTTGATGTTGACCGGCGCGGAGCCGTCAGCCGGGCCGAGGATCTGCGCCGAGGCCAGGTCGTTCACGTTGAAGCGCGAGCCGGTGTTCCAGGCCCAGTAGGTGAGCACGGAGGAGCCGGACGTGTCGGCCAGGAGGCGGAAATCAACCGGCAGATAGAAGCCGATCCACACCACCGGCTGCGTGATCGCGACGGGGGTGGGGAATTGATAGATGAACGTGCCGGACTGGCGAATATCGACCTGGGTCTGGCTGACCAGGCGCGCGTCAATGGGCGAGCCGCCGTTGCTGTCCTCGTAAATGAGCAGGTCAATGGACGCGCCAGGCACGGGGGTGTTGACGGCAATGCTGACGCGGTCAATCGCCGCTGGCAGGGTCAGGTTCAGCGGCGTAAGGTCGAAGCCGTTCATGACCAGAGAGGCCTCGCCAGAGACAAACCAGACTGTGCTGTCGCTGCCGGTGTTGATGTTCAGCACGATATTGCCGGCTGCGGCAGGCAGCGCCAACACACTGAGCAGCAGCAGAGTAAGCAGGCTGATTGCGATCCGTTTTCTGAATGCGGACATAAGATTCATTTCCTGACTGAGCTGAGCAGGGCGGTAGACTGCGTGCCTGTTATACCACCAAAGATTGTAACGCGCCTGTATTTTAGGTGTAAGGTCCTGAATTGGTCAAGCAGGCGCCGGCGGAATTGGTTATTGTTGGGCGATGACAGCGCGCTATAATGCTTTTTTGTCCGACGGCGCTGCGGGGTGACTATGGCAGAAATTATTCTGGTGGGTGTAGTATTGGCGCTGGGCATTGGCGCTTATTACTCTCTGGTTCTGTTTCCCAAACAGCGCGATTTCCAGAAGCGGCAGAATTTTGTGAGCGAGCTGGCGCCAGGCAGCGAGGTAATCACAGCGGGCGGCATCATCGGGACGGTGATCGAGGTTCAGCCGGAAGAAGGCGTCGCCTTTGTCGAGATTGCCAACGGCCTGGTGGTGCGCATGATCACCGCTTCGCTGCTCGCCCCGTTTGACTCGGATGAGCTGAGGCGCAACGTACAGATGGCAGCCACGCACCAAGAGGCACGCCAGTAACCTCTTCTACGCTGCGGCATTGTATCGAGAGGAACAGCATTTTATGAGACGCCATCTGGCCTGGTTCGTTTTTGTTTTGTTGGTCGCCGTGTTTGCGCTGTGGATCAGCCTGCCTGACAGCCGGGGTGTGAAGCTGGACTTCAACAACGACGGCGAAGATGACTTTGTGATGAACGTTGAGCAGCGGCTGGGGCTGGACCTGGTTGGCGGGCTGCGGGTGCTGCTGCG
>CAZDVL010000287.1:0-3441 GCA_964508745.1 uncultured Anaerolineaceae bacterium
CTGAAAGCTGATCGCTGCCGACTAACCGTTAGCTGACCTTCTTCTGCGGCGCGGCCTCGGTTTTGCCGGCGCTGGCGCTCTCGGTCCTGGCGTCGCTCTTGGCGGCGTCCTTGCCGTCGGCGCTGGCCTCAGCCTTCGCCTCCGCCTTGTCCGGCGCGTCGCTGTGCGGCCGGCTGCCGCCGTTCAGGCTGGTCTTGGAGGCGTTCCTGCTGTCGTTGACGTAGAAGCCAGAACCCTTGAAGATGATGCCGGGCACCTGCACCACGCGCACCACCTTCTGCCCGGTCTCCGGGTCAACGGTGAGGGGTTCGTCGAGGAAGCGCTGGCGCATTTCGAACATACTGCCATCTTCGCGCCGGTAGGTATATACAGGCATTGGTTCATGCTCCCGCCAGATACTGTTGTGGCTTTGTTGTGCTGACCGTTCTTATGATACTCCACAAGGCCGCGCCGCGTCTAGAGCATGCCGCGATTTCTGATGCATTTTTTAGCTCAGCGGGCGCGGCGCGGCCCTGTGGTTGTCTGTTTAGCCGGTTTTGTCGCTCAGCGCCGGCTCGTCGCGCCGGATGAAGCGCGTCAGGAAGCTGGACTGGCCGCGCCGCAGGCGGAACCACTGGTCGAGCGTGATCGCCAGGATGATGATCGCGCCCTGCGCCGACGGCAGCCAGTAGGCTTCAACGCCGATCAGGTTCAGGCCGGTGCGCAGCACGCCCATGATGGCCGCGCCGATGAGCGTGCCCAGGATGCTGCCCTCGCCGCCGGTGAGGCTGGTCCCGCCGACCACCACCGCGGCGATCACGTCCAGCTCGTAGCCCTGCGCGGCGGTCGGCGCCGCCACGCCCAGGCGCGCCGTGAGCAGCACGCCGCCCGCGCCCGCCGCCAGCCCGCTGATCGTGTAGATCAGCAGCTTGCTGCGCGTGACGCTGATGCCGGACAGCCGCGCCGCCTGCTCGTTGCCGCCCACCGAGAAGATGTGGTAGCCCCAGCGGGTGCGCGTCAGGAACAGCCAGGCGATGATGCCGATGGCCACCATGATGATTGTCGGCAGCGGCAGGTTGAAGCTGCCGACGGGGATGTTCTGCCGCCCCAGCGTCATGAAGTCCACCGGCAGGCGCTGCACCGGCCAGCCCTGCGACCAGCCGTAGCAGATGCCGCGCGCGATCTGGAGCATGCCCAGCGTGGCGATAAACGGCGGCAGCCGCGCGAACGTGATCAGCGCGCCGTTGACCAGCCCGCAGAACGCCCCCACCGCCAGCCCGACCACGACCGCCAGCGCGATCAGGCCCAGGTTGTTCGGGTCGGCAAACGGCGTGTTGTCGGCGGAGAGCAGCATGCCGGTCGCCAGGCCGGACAGCGCCATCACCGAGCCGACGGACAGGTCAATGCCGCCGGAGATGATGACGAACGTCATGCCGAAAGCGGCGATCGCCGTCCACGAGAAGTTGAGCAGGATGTTGCTCAGGTTGATCGGCGTGAGGAAGCGGTCGGTTGACAGGCTGAAGAACGTCATCATCGCCAGCAGCACCAGGAAGATGCCGACCTCCTGCGCGCGCAGCAGGTGGCGCACGCTGAAGCGCCCCGGCTGGCCCGCGGCGACGGCGTTGGGTGTCGTGGTCCCACTCATAAGGGTGCTCCTTCTACGGCGTGCCCGGTGGCCAAGGCCATGATGCGCTCCTGGGTCGCCTCGTCTCGGTCCAGAATGCCAGTCACACGCCCTTCACACATGACCAGGATGCGGTCGCTCATCGCCAGGATTTCGGGCATCTCTGACGAAATCATGATGATGCCCATGCCGGCGCGGGCGAGCTGGCTCATCAGGGCGTAAATTTCGCTTTTGGCGCCGACATCAATGCCGCGCGTTGGCTCGTCGAGGATCAGCACCTTCGGGTGCGACATCAGCCATTTGGCCAGCACGACCTTCTGCTGGTTGCCGCCGGAGAGGTACATCACCTTCTGCTGCAGGCCGGGCGTGCGGATGTTGAGGCGGGTCACGTAGTCCTGCGCCTCCTGCGCCATCTGGCCCTGGTCGAGCCAGCCGGCGCGCGACGACATGCGCCGCAGGTTGGGCAGCACCGCGTTCTTGAGCACGCTCAGCACCAGCACCAGGCCGTGATTGCCGCGGTCCTCCGGGACCAGGCTGATGCCGGCCTGGATGGCGTCCTCTGGTGAGCGCACCGTCACCGGCTGGCCGTCAACCCAGACGCGGCCGCTGTCCAGGCGGTCCGCGCCGAACAGCAGGCGCGCGGTTTCGGTGCGGCCCGCGCCCACCAGCCCGGAGAAGCCCAGTATCTCGCCCTGCCGCAGCTCGAACGAGACATCCTCGACCACGCCCGCGCGCGTGAGGCGCTCGACGCGCAGCACCACGTCGGCGATCTGCGCCGTCTCTTTCACGTACATCTGGTCCAGCGTGCGGCCCACCATCATGCTGATGATGCCCTCGACGCTGGTTTTGGCCACCGGGGCAGAGCCGACCAGCCGGCCGTCGCGCAGGACAACGATGCGGTCGGCGATCGCCAGCACCTCGTTGAGGCGGTGGGTGATGAAGATGATGGCGCGGCCCTCCGCCTTCAGGCTGCGGATGATCTCGAACAGGTTCTCGGTTTCGTCGCCGCCCAGCGCCGAGGTCGGCTCGTCCATGATAATCACGCGCGCGTCCACCGACAGCGCCTTGGCGATCTCGACAAGCTGGCGCTCTGCCACCGCCAGGTCGCGCACCAGGGCGCGCGGCGTGGCGCGGGCCTTCACCACGTCGAGCAGGCGGGCGGCGTCGGCCTCCATGCGGCCGCGGTCCACCCAGCGCACGGCCTGGCCCGGCCCGCCGCGCAGCGGCTCGCGCCCGATGAAGATGTTGGCGGCCACCGTCTGCTTGAGGTTGAGGTTAAATTCCTGGTAGATGATGGAGATGCCCTGGTTCTGGGCGTCCTGCGGGTCGGCGAAGTCGGTTTCTGTGCCGTTGAGGATGATGCGCCCGCTGTCCTTGTGGTAGGCCCCGGCCAGGATTTTCATCAGTGTGGACTTGCCCGCGCCGTTTTCACCCAGCAGCGCCACGACCTCGCCCGGATACACCTCGAAATCCACATTGTCGAGCGCGCGGACGCCGGGGAAGCTTTTGGAAATGCCCAGCATACGCAGTACTGGTTCGTTTCCCACTCGTCACCTCGGTAACAGATATGATCTGCGCTGGTGGGATTGCCCCACCAGCGCAGCGTTAACGTCAGAGTGAGCCGGCGCCGCCGGCGTTTAGTTGTCGGGGAAGGCGGGCGGCAGCGGCTGGGTGAAGTCCTGCGTCTCCCACGCCAGGGCCATCGCTTCGACGTTGTTGATCGTCACGATGTCCATGCCGCTGTTGGTGAAGTCCTCGAAGGGCGTGCCGTACAGCACGTGGTCGTACATCATGTAGACCGTGTCGTAGCCCCAGCCCCAGTACTTCTGGCCGACCAG
>CAZDVL010000288.1:0-3432 GCA_964508745.1 uncultured Anaerolineaceae bacterium
GCCCGCAACCTGGCGCTGGTCCGCTTTATCCAGACGCGCCCGCTGTAAGGCCATGAGCGACGACCCGCAGGGTACCGCTGGCGACGTGCGGCGCGTCGGCCGCAAGGATCGCAAAGCGCGCCTGGAGCCGCGCAAGCCGCTGTTCCCGCCGGAGGACGACGCGCCGCCGCCGGAGCGCTTTCCGCCCGTCAACCCGCCGGAGGCCGCCGCGCCGCCGCCGCCGCGCCCCGCCCCGCGCGACCGGCGCGGCCGCGCCGCGAACCTGGTCACGGCCTTTTTCCTGCTGGCGACGCTGGCCGTCGTGCTGTACGTCGGCCTGCTGACGGCGAACCCCTACACGCCGCTTAACCCGCTGCCGCCGTTCACGCCCGTGCCGATCATCGTGACCGCCACGCCGCTGCCGCCCACCAGCACGCCCATCCTGCCCACCGCCACCCCAGAGCCGACCGCCACGCTGACGCCGCTGGCCGTCGAGATCGCGGCCACGCCCGCGCGCTTCGACTTCGCGCTGCGCGGCGACATCGCCTACGCGGCCTGGGACGGCGGTTGTGACTGGCTGGGAATCACCGGGACGGTGGTGGACCGCGTCGGCGAGCCGCTGGCGGGGTATCAACTGCGGGCGCGCGCGGCGGAGGGCGAGGCAGCGGAGGCGGTGACGGCCATCACCGGCGCCGACGGCGCGTTCACGCTGCGCCTGGGCGACGGGCCGGCGCTGGCCCCCTTCACGCTCACGCTCTACGACCTCAACGGGCAGGCGCTGTCCGAAAGCCACACCGTCGTCACCAGCGACCGCTGCGACCAGAACGCCGTCGTCGTGACGTTCGCGCGGCGCTGAGGTGCGGCGGCCAGCCGCACAAATCAACTCACCCCGGCGTCCCCCCTGTTCGCTGCGGCGGGGCGCCGGGGTGAGGCGTTGTTCTGCGCCCCCGCTGTTATGAACTCTTGAGCACGTCCGGGTTGCACACGTTGCGGTACTCGCCCTTGAGCAGCGCGTCCAGCACCAGCTGCGCCGCGTCAATGGCGACGTTGACCTGCGCGTCGGCGGTGCTGGCGGCCAGGTGCGGCGTGTGCACCACGCCCGGCAGCCCCACCAGCGGGTGATCCACCGGCGGCGGCTCGGCGCTGTAGACATCGAGCGCGGCCCCGGCCACCTGCCCGCTGACGATCGCCTCTGCCAGCGCGCGTTCGTCAATCAGCGCGCCGCGCGCCGCGTTGACGATGCGCACGCCGCGCTTCATCTTCGCCAGGCTGGCGGCGTTGATCATGCCGCGCGTTTCGTCGGTGATCACGCTGTGCAGCGTGATAAAGTCCGCGCGGGCGTAGAGCGTGTCCAGGTCCACCAGCTCGACGCCGAAATCGGCGGCCACGTCGGCGAGGATGTACGGGTCGGCGGTAATCACGGTCATCTCGAAGGCCAGCGCGCGCTTGGCGACGGCCCGCCCGATGCGCCCGAAGCCGATGATGCCCAGCGTCTTGCCGCGCAGCTCCACGCCCATAAACGCTTTGCGATCCCACCGGCCGCCGCGCATCGAAATCTCAGAATCGGGGATGTGGCGCGCCAGCGCCAGCAGCAGGCCGAGGGCGTGTTCGGCGGTGGCGATGGTGTTGCCGTCGGGCGTGTTCATCACGACGACGCCCTGGCGCGTGGCGCTGGGCAGGTCCACGTTGTCCACGCCGACGCCGGCGCGGGCGACCACCTTGAGGCGCGGCGCGGCGGCCAGCAGCTCGGCGTCGGCGGTGGTGGCGCTGCGGATGATGAGCGCGTCGGCGCTGGCGATGGCCGCCAGCACGTCGGCGCGCGCCATGCTGCCCGGCGCGGTCACAGTGAGGCCGGGCGCCTGGCGCAGCAGCTCGACGGCGGCCGGGTCCACACTGTCAGCGATCAGCACATGGTAGGGCATTTTGTCCGTCTCCCGCGCTACGCGCCCATAAACTCGTCAAGGCCGGCCAGCACTTCTTCCAGCATCGCCACCGGCATATCGCCCATGTGCGCGATGCGGAACGTTTTCCCTTTGATCTTGCCGTAGCCCTTGTCCATGCTGAAGCCCTTGCCCGACATGAACTTCGCCATCGCGTCGGTGTCAAAGCCGGGCGTGGTGGCGATCGTGCTGACGGTCGGCGAGCGGTAGCCTTCCCGCGCGAACAGGCCCAGCCCGCGCGCCAGCGCCCACTGGTGCGTCAGGTCGCGCAGGTGCAGGTGGCGCTGCCAGCGGTTTTCCAGCCCCTCGGCGGCGATGTCGTCAAGCTGCCTGTCGGCGGCGAACATGAGCGCCACCGGCGGCGTGGCGGGCGTGTTGTTGCTTTGCAGGTTTCTGTCCAGCTCAATAAAGTCGAAATAATAGCCCCGGTGCCTGATCTGCGCGGCGCGCGCCAGCGCGCGGTCGCTGACGGCGGCGAAGGCGATGCCCGGCGGCAGCGCGAAGGCCTTCTGCGACGATGTCAGCGCCACGTCCACGCCCCACTCGTCGGTGCGAAACTCCGCGCCCAGGAAGCCGCTGACCGTGTCGATCAGAAACAGCGTGTCCTCATACTGGCGCACGACCGCGCCGATGTCCTTGATCGGGTTGGTGACGCCGGTGCTGGTCTCGTTGTGGACGGCGCAGACCGCGTCGTAGCGGCCCGCCTTCAGCGCCGCCGCGACCATCTCGGCCGTGTGCGGCTGCCCCCATTCAACCTCCAGCACGTCAATCTGCTTGCCGTTGAACTGGCTGATCTCGGCCCAGCGCTCGCTGAAAGCGCCGCCCACCAGGTGCAGCGCCTTGCGGTCGTCGCGGATGCAGTTGCGCACGGCCCCTTCCCACAGGCCAGTGCCGGACGACCCGCTGACCAGCACGCGCTGCTGCGTCAGGAAGGCCGCCTTCAGCTTGCTCTGAAGCCGGGCGAACAGCTCAGCAAACGCCGCCGAGCGGTGGCCGATCATCCATGCGGTCTGTGCCTCCAGAATCTCGCGGCGCACCTCCACCGGGCCGGGGAGCACCAGCCGTTTGTGCCCATCGCTGCTCATGCCTGCCTCTCCTTGTTCGGGGTTACGTGAACAACCGCGCAATCATAACATACAACCCTGCACAACGGCAGACGGTTCGGCGGCGACAAAGCCGCCCGTAATGCATTTAGTTATGCAGCAAGGTATGAGGCAGGAGGAGAATATCATGCTAACCAACCTTGAAACAGCCGTCACCGACGCGCAGGGCATCGCCCAGAACAACGCCGTCATCAACCCTTACGCCCTGGCCGAGCTGGTGGCCGGGCGCCGCATTAACTGGCAGGAAGTGGCGGACCGGCCCCGGATGCTGGAGGAAATCCTCCAGACGCCGTATGCGGAACTGTTCGACCCGGTTTATGAAGGCCCGCTGTACATCGGCCTGCGCCTGAACGAGAAGCTCCAGCTTGAGCAGGTGCGGTCGCCGCTGCTGGATGTCGAGGTGCGGGTGG
>CAZDVL010000289.1:0-3423 GCA_964508745.1 uncultured Anaerolineaceae bacterium
GAGAACACCGGCACGTTCAGCTCGCGCGCCAGCTCTTTCAGGCTGCGGCTGATATAGCTCACTTCCTGCACGCGGTTGTTCTCGTAGATGCCGCCGGCGTTCATCAACTGGATGTAGTCCACGATCACCAGGTCCACGCCGTGTTCGTGCGCCATGCGGCGGCACTTGGTGCGCATCTGCAGCGGACTCATGGCGGGCGTGTCGTCAATGAAGATGTTGAACTTGCTCAGGCGGGCGACAGCCTCGACCAGCCGCTGCCACTCGGCGCGGTCCAGGTTGCCCAGGCGAAGCTGCTGCATGTTGATGCCGGTTTCCATCGAGATCAGGCGCTGCACGATCTGCTCGGCGCCCATCTCCATCGTGAAGATGACGATACGCTTGTCGAAACGGGCCGCGTTGAGCGCCACCGACAGCATGAAGGATGTCTTGCCCATGCCGGGGCGCCCGGCGAAGATGAGCAGGTCCGATTTTTGCAGGCCGCCCAGCAGCGTGTCGAGCGACTTAAACGCCGTGGGCAGGCCCAGCGCCTGGTCGCGGTTGGCCATCAGGCCCTCGATGTGGGCGAAATACTCGCTCACGGCGTCGCGGATCGGGACGATGTCGCGCTTGACCTGGCTCTCGGTCACCTTCAGCAGGTAGGACTCGGCCTCCTCGGTGACGGTCTCGATGGCTTTTTCTTCGTCGAGCGCCAGCGCGCGGATGACATCGGAGGCCTCCAGCAGGCGGCGGCGCAGGGCGGCGCGCTCGACCAGCCGCCCGTAAACCTCAGCGTGGACCGAGGTCGGCGTGTTGGTCATCAGGTGCAGCAGGTAGGGCTGGCCGCCGACCTCCTCAAAGCGGCCCAGGCCGCGCAGCTCCTCGCCGACGGTCAGGAAGTCGTAGGCCTCGCCGCGCTCGGTGATGCGCGCCAGCGCCTGCCAGATCCAGCGGTGGCGCACCAGGAAGAAGTCCTCGGCGCGCACGAAGGCGGCCACGTTGTAATAGGCGTTGACGTTGGTGAGCACCGCGCCCAGCAGCGCTTCCTCGGCCTCTGGCGAGAACGGGATGGACTGGTCGGGTGAGCTGTAGTACGAGTCGGTCATGGGCCTCCCGCCAAAGCAAAACCGGGCGCGCGCCGGCTAACGATGTGTGCGCCAGACACAACAGTGGCCGGGCGCCGGGGGGGCGCCCGCCGGGGTTCAGTCGTCGCTGTCTTCCAGGTCGTCGAGGTCGAGCGTGTCGAGGAAGTCGGCAAAGGCGCTCAGGCGCGGCTCGTCGGGTTCCTCGCTGAACGGCGCGGGGGGTTCGCTCTCGACATCCTCTTCCTCGCGGATAGCCGCGCGGTCCATCACGATATCGGCCACGAAAATCGGCACTTTCACGCGCACCGCCAGGGCGATTGCGTCGCTGGGCCGCGAATCGATCTCCACCTGGCGCTCGCCCATATCCACCAGCACGCGGGCGTAATAAACATCGTTGCGCAGGTCGTTGATCAGAATATGGACGACTTTGCCGCCCATCTCGTTGATCACAGTCTTGAGCAGATCGTGCGTCAGGGGGCGTTTGATCGGCTGATCCTGCAGCTCGATGGTGATGGCATCTGCCTCACACGGGCCAATCCAGATGGGCAGATAGCGGTCATTGGCCGTGTCCTTAAGGACAACGATGCGGTTCTGGTCCATCAGGCTTACACGTATGCTGTCAATAATCACTTCTACCATGTGGTTATCTCACCCGGCAGGGCTGGCCTGCACCCGCCCCAGTTACACCCTCAGATAGGGGGATTATACACCCAAGCCCCCAGACGGCAACAGGCAGGTGGGCGCAGCCAGGGCGGCCTGCTGGCCGGGCGCCGCGCTTCAGCCTTCACCCGCTGGCGGCGATGTTGGGCGCGAAATCGGCGGCGAACTGCGCCGGGATGCGCACCGGGCGGCCCGTGCGCGCGCTGAGCCACACCCAGAGCGTGCGCGCCTCGGCCACCACCGCGCCGCTGGCGGCCTGGCGGACGGTAAAGCAGCGCGTGGCCGTCGCGCGCTGGAAACCCACCACGAACGTCGTGACAGTCAGCTCGTCGCCCAGGGCGGCGGGCTGCCGGTACACGATGTGGTGGCGGCGGGCTGCGATGGCGAAGCCCGCGGCCTGGCAGCGCGCCAGCGGCCAGCCGAACGCGCCCGCCACCTGGACGCCGCAGTCCTCGATGTAGGCCAGGTAGACGGCGTTGTTGACGTGCCAGGCGCTGTCAATGTCGCGCCATTCGACGCGGCGGCGCGCGGTGAAAGCCCCCGGCGGCGCGGGCGGCGGCGCGGGAAACGGCGCGCGCGGCGCGGCGGGCGGCAGCGGCTCTGCGCCGGCAAAAGCGGCGACCATCTCCGGCGGGACGGCCAGCGGCTGCTGCGCGGCGGCGTCGAGGTACACCCAGTCGGTGCTGGCCTGCGCCACCAGCTCGGCCGCCGGCAGCAGGTGGAACTCGTAGCGGCGGCGCGAACGCACGCGGCGGAAATCCTCCACCCAGGTGCGCACCGCCAGCGTGTCGCCGTAGCGCACGGGCCGCAGGTACTCGATCTCCGTTTCGCGCGCCAGCCACAGGCGCCCCAGCGCCTGGTAGCGCGCCCGGTCATAGCCGACGGCGGCGCTGGCGTCGAAGGCCGCTTCCTCCATATAGCGCAGGTAGTTGGCGTTGTTGAGGTGGCCGTAGGCGTCACATTCATAGTGGCGCACCTTGAACAGGGTTGTGCTGACAGGCGGCATGGCGGAGTCCCGTGCGTGCGATCAACAGCGTGCGCCTGACTTTACCGCAGGCCCCGGCGCGCGCAAACGGCGTTATACTGGGTGCTGTACGGGCAGCTCGAACGGGAGGGAAGCTATCATGGCCGCAGCGCTGCACCCTCAGACGCACATCGGCACAGTGACGCTGGCGGTTGCCGACCTGCCGCGCGCGGTTGATTTTTACACCAGGGTGCTGGGCCTGGCTGTGCAGGGCCAGCGGGACGAAAGCGCGCTGCTGGGCGCGGGCGGCGCGCCGCTGCTGCGCCTGCGCGCGCTGACCGGCGGGCAGCGCCAGCCCGCGCGCAGCACAGGACTCTATCACGTCGCTGTGCTGCTGCCCACGCGCGCCGATCTGGGCCGGGCGCTGCTCAACCTGGCGCGCACGCAGTACCCGGCTGCCGGCTTCGCCGACCACCTGGTGAGCGAAGCTGTTTATCTGGACGACCCGGACGGCAACGGGCTGGAGCTGTACCGCGACCGCCCGCGCGCGAGCTGGCGCTGGGAAGGCGACCGGGTGCGCATGGCGTCCGAGCCGCTCGACCTCGACGGCATCATAGCCGAGGCCGGCCCGGAGACGGCTTTCACCGGCCTGCCCGCCGGGACTGTGATCGGCCACATGCACCTGCGCGTCGGCGACATCCCCCAGGCGGAGGCGTTTTACAGCGGCGTGCTGGGCTT
>CAZDVL010000290.1:0-3423 GCA_964508745.1 uncultured Anaerolineaceae bacterium
GACAGTTGATTCGGGCGCCGTTCGCCCAGCCCTTCCAGCCCGATCGTTTGCAGCGCGGCGTGAACCTTCTCGCGAATCTGCGGGCGCGGCATGTGGTGCGTCTGCAGGCCGTAGGCGACGTTGTCGTACACCGACATGTGCGGGAACAGCGCGTAGTTCTGAAACACGAGCGCCATGTCGCGCTTGTTCGGCGGGTCAGCGGTGATGTTCTTCCCTTCCAGCAGAATCCTGCCGTTGGTCGGCATCTCAAACCCGGCGATCAGCCGCAGCGTCGTGGTCTTGCCACAGCCCGAAGGCCCAAGCAGCGTCAGGAACTCGCCCTCATAGATGTCCACCGAGACATCGTCCACCGCCAGCACCGCGCCGCTGCCGCTGCGGTCAGGAAACGTCTTGACAATCTTCTCCAGCTTCAACCGCGTTTGTGCCGCCATCATCGTCCACCTTCCAGCCGGCGTTCAGCGCCCGTTTGCCCGCCCACCAAAGCGTACAGCACGCCGATGGCAAGCATCACAATCACAATCAGGATCACGCAGTAGGCAAAAGCGTTCCCGTAGCGCCCATTTTCAACCTCGTTGAGAATCTGCTGGGTCATGATTTTCGTCTGCGGCGTCGTCAGGAAAATGATCGCCGAAATGGTGGTCATTGACCGCGCAAACGAATAGATCAGCCCGGCCAGCAGGGCGGGGCGGATCAGCGGCAGCGTGATGCGGCGAAACGTTCGCGCGCTGTCCGCGCCCAGGCTGACCGACGCTTCTTCAATTGACGGGTCAATCTGCGACAGCGCGGACGTGCCCGAACGCAGCGCCGCGGGGACGCTGCGCGTGATGTACACCAGCACAATCGCCAGCGCGCCCCCGAAAGCCCCCTGCCCGCCGGTCAGCTTGGGAATCAGCGTGATCCCGCCCACCATGATCGGCGTGTTAAACGCCACCAGGTAGCCAATCCCGATGATCGTGCCCGGCACGGCAATCCCCAGCATCGCGCTGAAGTCCAGCAGGTTGCGCCCCGGGAACTCTTTCCGCACCACAAAATAGGCGATCAGAATCCCGATCAGCGCCGCCATCGGCGTGGCAATGGCCGACAGAACGGTCGTGTCGCGCATCGCCTGGGCGCCAAGCCCGTTCACCACAAAGTCGAAATGGTCGAGCGTCCAGTCCCAGCGGACGCCGGGCACGTGGACAAAAGCCCCGTGAATGATCGTCCCGTAAATGAGGACGATGCCCAGGCAGATCAGCATGACCAGCCCGAACAGCGGCCAGCGCACCAGCGGGTGGTTGATCGTCTGCGGCGTGCCGGACGGCTTGCCCGTCACCGAAACCACGCTGATGCGGCTGATCCAGTAGCGCTGCACGACAAAGACCAGCAGCGAGGGCACCAGCAGAATGACCGAGAGGGCCGCCGCGCCGACGGTGTTGTACAGCCCGATGATCGTGACGTAGATGCGCGTGGCGAGCACCTCATAGTTGCCGCCCAGCACCAGCGGGTTGCCCAGGTCGGCGATTGCCTCGACAAACAGCAGCAGGAACGAGCTGGCGATGCCCGGAAAGAGCATCGGCAGCGTCACCGTTCGAAAGACGCGCCACTTGTTCGCGCCCAGGTTCGTCGCCGCCTCGTCCAGCGCCGGGTCGAGCGCCTCCATCATGCCGCGAATGTTAAAGTAAGCGATCGTGAAAAATGACAGCGCCATCACCAGCACCAGGCCGTCCAGCCCGTAGATGTCGTAGCGCACGCCAAAAATCCCGCGCGAGACAGTGCCGTTGCGCCCAAACAGCACGATCGCCGCGGTCGCCAGCGCGAACGGCGGCGAGATCACCGGAACCAGCGCGACCAGGTGCATAAAGCGCTTAAACGGCACGTTCAGCTTGACCTGCACAAACGCGAAAGCAAACCCCGCGCCCGTGCCGATCAGCCCCACCAGCACGCCCAGCACCAGCGTGTTGACGAGGATCGTCTGATAAACAGGGTCCGCAAGGTAGCGCCGGAAAAGCGGCAGCCCCTCCTCGGAAATGCTTTCCCCAATCATCGAGACGATGGGCAGCAGCACCGCAATCACCACAAACAAGATCAGAAACAGCAAGACAATCGCTAAAAGTGGGTCTTTCAGGATGGCGCTAAACTGTTTAAGTGGACGGGACTCTCGAATGCCCTGCACAGCTTCCTCCTGATAAAAACCCAGCCCCTACCCAATTGAGTAGAGGCTGGTAGGCGCTTAGCGAAACAAGCAGGCGGGCAAACTTAATCCACCGGAGCTGTTGCGATCTCGGCGTCAAAGCGCTCGGTGATGCTCACGCGGGCCGCCCCTGCCGCCGCGAAATTGTAGTCAATCACGTTGATCTGGCTCAGGTCAACCGCCAGCTCAGAGACAGGGGTGTTCGGGTTGGTGGGGAGCTGGAGCGAGTTCACCGTCGGCCCGATCTCCTGGGTTGCCGGCTGAAGCGCCCACTCGTACCAGGCGCGGGCAGCCTCAGGTTCCGGCCCGTTGGTGATGATCGCCATACCGCCGATTTCGTACCCGGTCCCCTCCTCAGGGAAGGTCGTCACCAGAATGCCCTCGAAGCCTTCCTGCTGGAGCTTCGTGCAGTCGTGCGAGAAGATCACCGCGACCGCGATCTCGCCCTGCCCGGCCAGCGAGCCAGGGGCAGACCCCGAACGGGTGTACTGCAGGATGTTGTTGTTCAGCAGCGCGAAGTATTCGAAGGCTTCATCAACTGCTGCCTCTGTCGGCGCGCCGGTTTCGTCGTAGCCTGTGCCCTCTTCGGCGGCTTCCAGCTCGTCCGCCCGCAGCGTCACGACCGTCCAGAAAGCCGTGAACGCCGTCCCGGAGGTCGCCGGGTGCGCCATAGCAACGAAGCCCTGCAGCTCAGGCGCGAGCAGGTCGTCCCACGACGTGGGCGCTTCAATGCCCAGCTCGTCCAGAACATCGACGTTAGAGCAGAAGCCCAGCGCGCCAACATAGACGCCCGTCCAGTACCCGTCCGCGTCCTTGTACTGCGCGGGGATCTCCTCGGCGGCAGGCGAGTCGTAGACTTCGATCAGGCCCTCCTCAGCCGCCGCGATGAACGCATCGGCCGGCCCGCCCCACCAGATCGAGAACTCCGGGTCCGACTGGCTGGCGCGCAGGCGGGCCAGGGACTCGCCCGAAGACATCCGCACATAGTTCGTGTCGATGCCGGTCTCAGCCTCAAAAGCGGCGGTCATCGCCACGCACCAGTCCTCCTGCGGCGTGCAGAGGACGGTCAGGCTGTCCTGCGCCATCGCCGGGGCTGCGGCCAGCAGCACGAACAGGCAGAGCAGCAGCAGGGGTGTGTGTTTAAATTGGTTCATGAAAACCCTCTCTCGATAGTTATTTCCCAACATGCGGCATCCAGCCAGGATGCCTGCTTCAAGGCTGTGTCCAGCCCCGGCAACAGTGTAACTAAGGAA
>CAZDVL010000291.1:0-3415 GCA_964508745.1 uncultured Anaerolineaceae bacterium
TACGCAGTGGCGCGCGCGCGTGGTTTTCCCGCCGCCAGCGGCTATAATAAGGATGCGCCAACGCAAATTACGGGACGGGAATTTATGGCTGACACGCGCGCGAACCCGCTTGACTCCGTCCACGACATCCGGCGGCTGATTGCAGAAGTGGAGGCGGCCCTGCGCAAACAGCAGGACCTGCTGCAACTGCGCGGCATTGACCTGCCGGCGGCCGTCTTTCAGGCGCTGGCCGCCGTCCAGGACGGCCTGGCGCGCACGCAGACGCAGCTTGTGGACGACCTCACCACCCTCAGCCAACTGCGCGCCCTGGCCGGCACGACCGACCAGCTCAATTCCTCGCTCGACCTGGACACGGTGCTGGCCGAGGCGATGGACCGCGTTATCGCCCTGACCGGCGCGGAGCGCGGCTACATCGCCCTGGCCAACCCGTTCGCCGACGACCTGGAGTTTCGGATCGCGCGCGACCCGGAACAGCTTCCCGGCCGGCCGGTCACGTTCCAGGGCAGCCGCACGATCCTGCACGAAGTGCTGGAAACCGGCCGCCCGCTGCTGGCCGACAACGCCTACAAGGACCCGCGCTTCCTGCAAAGCAGCGCCACCATCGCCCAACTGGCGCTGCGCTCGGTGCTGTGCGTGCCTGTGCGGCACAAGGATCAGGTGGTCGGCGCGGTGTACGTGGACAACCGCCTGCGCGCCGGCGTCTTTACCCAGCGCGAGGCCGACCTGCTGACGGCCTTCGCCAACCAGGCCGCCGTCGCCATCGAAAACGCGCGGCTCTACGCCCGCATCCAGGTCAGTATCGCCGCCATCACCGAGATGCAGGGGCTGATGGACAGCGTTTTCGCCTCCATCGGCAGCGGCGTGGTCACCACCAGCGCCTACCAGACCGTCACGACGTTCAACCGGGCGGCGGCGGAAATCCTCGCCTGGGACCCGGACAGCGTGATCGGCGCGCCGCTGCCGGCGCTGCTGCCGCTGCTCGGCCTGGACTTCGCGCCGCACCTGGACAGTGTGCTGCGCGGCGGCGAGCCGTGCGCCCTCGAAACCGAACAGAACAACCCGGCGCGCGGACGGCTGGCGCTCAACTTCAAGCTCAGCCCGCTGCGCGCGGGCGGCGCGGGCGGGCACGGCGCGGCGGTCGTGCTGGACGACCTGACGGCCCAGCGCGAGAGCGAGGAGCTGCTGGCCATGATGCGCCGCTACCTGCCGCCGGAGATGGTGGACAACATCGAGAGCATCGCCACGCTCGACCTGGGCGGCGAACGGCGCGAGATCACCTGCGTTTTCGTCAGTGTGCGGCCGCTCTCGACCTTCCCGCCCGGCCTGCGCCCGGCCGAGCTGATGGACCTGCTCAACCTGCACCTGACGACCGCCACCACCTGCATCCACGACTGCAAAGGCGTGATTGACAAGTACATCGGCCACGAGATCATGGCCCTCTTTAATTCGCAGCTAAACCCGCAGACACACCACGCCATGCTGGCGGTCGAGGCGGCGCTGGCCCTGCGCGAGGCGTTCGTCGCGCTCTACGGCCAGTTGGGCATCGCGCCTGACCCGCACTATTACCGCGTCGGGCTGCACACCGGCGTCGCCACGCTGGGCAACGTCGGCAGCCTCAACCGGCGCGACTTCACGGCCATCGGCGACACGATCAACCTGGCCAAGCGCCTGGAAGAAAACGCCGCCGCCGGCCAGATCATCGCCAGCCAGGCGGTCATGCGCCACATCGAGGCGCGCGCCGGCGGCGCGCTGCCGCCCACCGTTGTCTTTCGCCCGCGCGCGGCGCTGCAGGTGAAAGGCCGCCAGCAGCACACGCCGATCTACGAAGTAGGCCGCCCCTGATGCCCGAAAACACGGAAAACCTCCAGGCCGACAGCTCGGCCCACGCCCACGCGCGCGAGCTGGCGCGGCACGTCGCTGACCTGGTCCAACTGCTGCGCGACTGCCAGAACGACCTGCGCCAGCGCGGCATGAACCTCTCGCCGGCCTCGCTGGAGAGCCTGCACGCCCTTGAGCGCCAGGCCGAGACCTTCACCGCCCAGACGCTCAACCTGCAGGCCGAGCTGCGCCAGCTTCAGGCGCTGGCCCGCAGCAGCGCGCTGGTCAACACCCTGCTCGACCTGCCGCAGGTGCTGGCCTACGTCATGGACACCGTGGTCGAGCTGACCGGCGCGGAGCGCGGCTTTGTCGTGCTGCGCGGCGGCCCCGCCGGCGACCTGGAGTTCGCCGCCGCGCGCGGCATTGACCGCGAGCAGCTTAAGCAGGACGACTTCACCATCAGCTCGACCGTCGTCAACCAGGTGGCCTCCAGCGGCGTGCCAGAGCTGACCAACAACGCCAGCAGCGACCCGCGCTACCAGTCGCACGAAAGCGTGATCGGCTTTGCGCTGCGCAGCATCATGGCCGTGCCGCTGGCAACGCGCGGCGAGATCATCGGCGTGGTCTACTGCGACAACCGCTTCCTGGCCGGCGCGTTCAGCCAGCGCGAGCTGGCCGTGCTGGCGGCCTTCGCCAACCAGGCCGCCATCGCCATCCACAACGCCCGCCTGTACGAGGCCGCCCGCGCCCGCCTGGCGGAGGTCAAAGCCACCAGCGAGCTGATGACTAACATTTTCGAATCGGTCGCCAGCGGCATCCTCGCCATCGACAGCGGCGGCGTGGTCAGCACCTGCAACAGCGCCGCCGCCGCCATCCTCGGCTGCGAGGTGTACGACGCGGTCGGCGCGCCCCTGTTCGACCTGCTGCCCGCCGGCGCCAACGGCGCGCTGGCGGCCTGCCTGGCGCGGGTGCGCGCCGCCGGCGCGCTGGAACACTACCGCCTGGAGCTGAACGCGCCCGCCGGCGCGCGCCTGTGGAACCTGATTATCAGCCCGCTGCGCGGCCCTGGCGGCCAGATCGAAGGCGTCGCCGTCGTGCTGGACGACCTGACCGCGAGCGCCCGGCGCGAGGCGCAGCTCGCCGAAGTGCGCCGCTACCTGCCGCTGGCGCTGGTAGACAACCTGCGCAGCGTCAGCATCAGCGAGGCCAGCGGCCAGGAACGCACCATCAGCGCGCTGTTCGCCGACGTGCGCGGCTTCACCAGTTTCAGCGAACGCCTCGAACCCGAAGCGCTCATGCGCATCATCAACCACTACCTCAGCCTCGCCAGCGACGCCATCAACCTCTACGAAGGGCTGGTCGAAAAGTACATCGGCGACGCCGTCACCGGCCTGTTTAACACCCCCTTCAACCCCCAGCCCGACCACGCCGTGCGCGCGGTGCAGGCGGCCCTCAACATGATGTTCGACCTCTACGCGCTGCACGAAACGCTGCCGCCCGAACAGCGCCTGTTCTACGGCGTCGGCATCCACAGCGGGCCGGCGGTGCTGGGCAACGTCGGCAGCCCGGAGCGCCAGGAATACGCCGCCATCGGCGA
>CAZDVL010000292.1:0-3388 GCA_964508745.1 uncultured Anaerolineaceae bacterium
ACAACGTGTTCTACGAGCTGGGCATCGCCCACACGCTCAACAAGCCCACGCTGCTGATCACGCAGGCCGACACGCCGGAGCAGGTCCCGTTCGACCTGCGCCACCTGCGCTACATCACTTACGCCAACACGCTGGCGGGGGCTGACCAACTGCGCGCCGACCTGCGGCACGCGGTCGAGTGGCTGCTCAACGAGCTGCGCGAGACGTGGGAGACGTAGGCGCGGGTGTGGGGGGCGCGGGCGGCCCTGCTTGCGGCGCGCGCGCCTGCGGGGTTATCATTAACCCTGCACGAACAGGGAAGGGCCATGTACCGAAGTTTTGACAACCGGGTGCTGGGCGGCGTCTGCGGCGGCCTGGCGGCGCTGCTGCCGCTGAATGCGTGGTGGTTCCGGGCGGCGTTCGCGCTGCTGACGCCGCTGACGCAGGGGGCGGCGGCGCTGCTGTACCTGGCGCTGTGGCTGGCGGTGCCGCAGGCGTCGCTGGCGCGGCGGCGGCGCGGCGGCGCGGGCCTGCTGCTGCTGGCGATCGTGCTGGCGGCGCTGACGTTCGGCGGCTGGGCCGTCTGGGCGCGCGGCGGCCTGCGCGGCCCCACCGGCGTTGATCTGTACTGGCCGGCGCTGCTGCTGGGCGTGGCGCTGATCTTCTTCCTGCGCCAGGTGCGGGGATAAACCATGCGGACACGGCGGCGTACTAATCTGCTGTGGGGGGTGATCGCGCTGGCGGCGGCCGGGGCGCTGCTGCTGCACGCGCTCGACCTGCTGCCGCCCGGCGTCTATGACCTGCTGGCGCGCGCCTGGCCGGCGCTGCTGATCGTCGCCGGGCTGGGCATCTTTCTGCGCCCGCGCGCGCCGCTCGGCTCTGGCATCGCGCTGCTGCTGACGCTGGCGCTGGTGGGCGGCGTGGCCGCGCTGGCCTTCACCAGCCGCGCCGGGCAGGAACGCAGCGACTACCGCCAGGACATTGACCAGGCGCTGCCGCCGCAGATCACGCTGCTGCGGCTGCGCGTGGACACGCTGGCGACCAGCATCACGCTGGAGCCGGCCGCCAGCGCCGACCGGCGCATCAGCGGCGCGTTCACCGGCAGCCTGGAGAGCGCGGTCGAGGTCGAATACACCGCGGAAGACTCCGCCGCCAACCTGGCGATCCGCGAGACGCGCCCGGCGCAGGTCCCGCTGCTGGAAAACGTGGGCCGGGGCGCGCTGCGCCTCAGCCTGCCGCCGGACCTGCCGCTGGACATCGAGGTGCGCGGCGACAACGGCGCGGTGCGCCTGGACCTGACCGGGACGGCGCTCGAACGGCTGAACCTGGACCTGCGCCAGGGCAGCGCGCTGGTGACGCTGCCGGTTTATCAGCCGCTGGGGTCTGGCCCGCAGGACCTGCTGGGGACGCTGGCGGTGCGCGACGGCAGCCTGACGCTGTTCATCCCGGCGGCGGTGGCGGCGCGGCTGGAACTCGACCGGGGCGGCAGCGGCATCGAGCCGGAATTTGACCCGCTGTTCTACAACTATCTGGTGGGCGATGTGCTGCAGGCGGCCAGCATCACCACCGCCGACATCGTGGTGCGCTACGCGGTGATCGTGCCGCGCGGCGTGGTGCGCGTCGTCGTGCCGGAGTGAGTAAACGGCCCGTCTGATGCCCGACCTGAAGCTGATTATCGTGCGCGACCCTGACGAAGCGGAAGCCGCCGAAATCTACGTGGACGGCGCGGTAGATGGCCGGGCGTACCGCTTTCTGCTCGACACCGGCGCGGCAAAGACCAGCGTGATCGCGGACGATTACACGGCCACATTCGAGCCGGTGGGGACCGATGATTCGTCGGGCGTGTTCACGCCCACCCGCGCCGACCTGATCACTGTGCCCAGCATCAGCGTCGGGCCTGTCGCAAGGCAGAACTTCACCCTGGCCCGCGCAGCAGCAGCCGGCCCCGGCGTGAAAAACCTGATCGGCATGGACCTGCTCAAAGACTTCTGCTGCCACTTTTTCTTCGATGATTCGCGCGTCGTCGTCGGTGATGGCGGGCATGACCAGCGGCACGCTTTTCAACCGCTGCTGCTGGACCAGCGCTTTCACCCCTATCTTGACGTTGAGTTCGGGGACACCCGCGCCAGCGCGGTGTGGGACACCGGGGCCAGCCTGACGGTTGTGGACGCCGGCTTCGTCAGCCGCCAGCCCGCCTTCTTCGCGGCGGCGGGGCGCTCAACCGGCACGGACGCCGCCGGAACGCAGGTGGAAACGCCGCTGTTGGTGATGTCAGGGGCGGTGATTGGCGGGCGCGCGTTTTCGCCGCACAAGGTCGCGGCTGTGGACCTGTCACAGGTGAACGCGGGCATCGAAGTGCCGATGGACATGATTCTGGGCTACAGCACGCTGCGACAGGCGAACTGGCTGTTGGACTTCCCGCGCCGCCGCTGGGCGCTGTCAAAATAGCTGGGTGCGCAGCTCAGCCGCCCGCGCCGGGCAGCAGCGCGTCCGCCACCTGGTCGGCCCAGGCGCGGATCGCGTTCCAGTCGCGGAAGTCGCGGTTGAAGCTGTCCGGCGCGGCGCGGCCGTCGTAGCGCGCCGCCAGCGTCCAGCGTTCGTCCCAGTCAATGCTGCCCATTTCCAGCCGGCCGGCGAACGGCTGCACCGCGCGCAGGTTGAGCGCCGCCAGTTGGTCATGGTCAACGTAGCTGCTGACCACGTGTTCCGGCCCGTCCGGCTCAAGCACGCGGATGCAGGTCAGAAACAGGTAGACCGGGCGCTGGGCGAAGTCGGCGCGGAAGCGGTTGAGGAAGCGCCCCATCGCCGGCAGCCACCGGCCGCCGTGCACGGCGGAGCCAAGCACAAAAGCGTCGCAGCCGGCCAGCGTCTGCACATCCTCCACGCTGGCGACGGTGACTTCAAAATGCTGTTCGCGCAGCCGCGCGCCGACAAAGGCGGCGATTTCGGCGGTCGAGCCGTGCGCGCTGGAATAGGCAACCAGCAGGTTCATCTGTGCGTGCCCCCCTGGCCGGTCAGACCTCCAGGCCGACCGCGCGGGCGATGTCGGCGGCGTGCAGGCGCTCGTGCAGGGCGATAATGTCCAGAATTTCCGCCGCCGACATGATGCGCAGCGTGGCGTGGCGGCCGCGCGCGTCGAGCGCGGCGTCGTCCACCGCGTCCAGCCAGGCCAGCAGCTCGGCGCGGCTGGCGGCCAGCGAGGCGCGCGCCTCAGCAAACGTCATTGCGCTGCGCTTCTCGACGGTGCGGCGGTTGTAGCGGTCCAGGTCGAAATCAGGCGGGATCACTTCCTGCCCGGCGGCGATGCCCATCGCCTGGCGGCAGTTGCCCCGTTCGGCGTCGGCCAGGTGAATCGCCAGATGCCGCACCGTCCAGCCCTGGCCGTCGCTGAACACGGTCACATCCTGGT
>CAZDVL010000293.1:0-3352 GCA_964508745.1 uncultured Anaerolineaceae bacterium
TCGACGTTGTTACGCTGAATCTGCTGGGCCAGGTCGTTGAGCGAGATGCGGTTGCTGGGCTGGAAGCTGCCGGGGCTGGCGAACGTCAGCACGAACAGCAGCAGCACCACCACGCCCATGACGATCCACAGGCGCTGCGCGTTCCTGGGCGAGAAGGGCGAATTATTCGGGCTGTGATTGGGGTCGTTTGGGTCGTTCCGGTTGTTGTCCGACGGTTTGTTGCTCACGAAGCTTCTCCACTAAACCTACACCGCTGCACCGGCCGCGTACCAGGGAAGTATCCATCTAGTATAGCAGCAGAACATGAATCTTGGGGAAACTTTAACCCGGCGGCGGCCAGAAAACGCGCCAGCGCCCGGTGACGCCCGCGCGGCCGCGCGCCTTCAGTATACGCGATTCTGGCGCGGCGTGAAGCGTGAACCGGCGGCGCGGCGAAAATCTGACAGCGGCGAAATGGTGGGCAGCCTGTTATAATAAATGAAACGCTGTTCGCGCTCCCGCGTCACACGGCTGGCTGGCAGCCAGCAGCCCTCTCCAGGACGCAGGCCGATCAAACTACCTCGGAGGCCACCATGACCAAACTGAACGAGCTGGCACACCTGGGCCAATCTGTCTGGCTGGATTTTATCCGCCGCAGCTTTATCCTGTCGGGCGAGCTGCAAGCGCTGATTGACCAGGGCGTGCGCGGCATTACGTCTAACCCGACGATCTTCGAAAAGGCGATCGCCCACAGCGACGACTACGACCGCCAACTGCGGGAACTGGTCGCCGCCGGAAAGTCGGTTGAGGACATTTACGAGGCGCTGGTGATCCAGGACATCGCGGCCGCCGCCGACCTGTTCCGCCCGGTGTACGACAAAAGCGGCGGCGGCGACGGCTTCGTCAGCCTGGAGGTCAGCCCCAACCTGGCCAACAACACGCTGGCGACGATGGCCGAGGCGCGCCGCCTGTTCGCCGCGCTCAACCGTCCCAACGTGATGATTAAAGTGCCCGTCACCGCGGAGGGCGTCCCGGCGGTGGAGCAGCTCACCAGCGAGGGCATCAACATCAACATCACGCTGATGTTCTCGATGGCGCACTATGAGGCGGTGGCCGAGGCCTACATCGCCGGCCTGGAGAAGCTGGCCGCCAGCGGCGGCGACCTGAGCACAGTCAACTCGGTGGCGTCGTTCTTCGTCAGCCGGGTGGACAGCCTGCTCGACCCGCAGGTAGAGGCCGCCGGCGCGCCTGAGCTGGCCGGCACGATCGCCATCGCCAACACCAAGCTGGTCTACCAGCGCTTCACAGAGCTTTTCAGCGGCGAGCGCTGGCAGCGCCTGGCGGACAAGGGCGCGCGCGTGCAGCGCCCGCTGTGGGCCAGCACCAGCACCAAAAACCCAGACTTCCCCGACACGCTCTACGTGGACACGCTCATCGGCCCGCACACGATCAACACGCTGCCGCCCGCCACGCTGGAGGCCTTCCTCGACCACGGCGTGGTGGCCGTCACCGTCGGCGACGACCTGGACGAGGCGCGGCAGCAGCTCGCGCGGCTGGCACAACTGGGCATTGACCTGCACGCCGCCGGCGAGGAACTTCAGCGCGACGGCGTGGACAAGTTCAAGCAGTCGTTCGCCTCGCTGCTGCACACCATCGGCCAGAAGTGCGCCGACATCCGCGCCGACTGGCAGAACGTCTCGGCGTCGCTGTGGGATCAGCGCGCCGCCGTTGACGCCGCCCTGCGCCGCATGGAGCGCGAGCGGGTGATCGCCCGCATCTGGGACGGCGACTACACCGTCTGGCGGCCCGACCCGACCGAGATCAGCAACCGGCTGGGCTGGCTGCGCACGCCGGCGGACATGCTGGCCGAGCTGGAAAACGGCAGCGCCCCGGCGCACGCCTGGAGCACCGCCAGCTCGATCTGCGAGCTGGTGGACGCCGTGCGCGGCGAGGGCTACACGCAGGCGCTGGTGCTGGGCATGGGCGGCTCCAGCCTGGCCCCGGACGTGTTCAGCCGCACATTCGGCGCGGCGGAGGGCTACCTGTCCCTGGCGGTGCTCGACAGCACCGACCCGGCGGCGGTCGCGGCCCACGAGCGCGCCCTGGACCTGACGAAAACGCTGTTCATCGTCTCCACCAAGTCCGGCGGGACGGTGGAAACGATGTCGCTGTTCAAGTACTTCTACAACCGCGTCAGCGAAGCGGTGGGCCAGGAACGCGCCGGGGCGCACTTCGTCGCCATCACCGACGCCGGCAGCTCGCTGGAACGGCTGGCCGCTGAGTACGGCTTCCGCCAGGTGTTCCGCAACGACCCCAACATCGGCGGGCGCTATTCGGCCCTGTCGCACTTCGGGCTGCTGCCGGCGGCGCTGCTGGGCGTGGACATCCAGCGGCTGCTGGAGCGCGCCGCCGCGATGGCGCAGGGCTGCGCGCGCGACCTGCCCGGCAACGACAACCCCGCCGCCTGGCTGGGCGCGATCATGGCGGCGCTGGCGCAGGCCGGGGTGGACAAAGCGACGCTGATCGCGTCGCCGGCGGTCGCCAGCTTTGGTGACTGGGCCGAGCAGTTGATCGCCGAGAGCACCGGCAAAGACGGCACCGGCATCGTGCCGGTGGTGGCAGAGCCGCCCGGCGCGCCCGGCGTTTACGGCGACGACCGCCTGTTCTTCTACCTGCACCTGGACGGCGACGACACCTACGAGCCGCAGGTCGCCCTGCTGGAGGGCGCGCGGCGGCCTGTGGTGCGCATCCGCCTGCGCGACCGCTACGACCTGGGCGCGCAGTTCTTCCTGTGGGAGCTGGCCGTCGCGGTGGCCGGGCATCTGCTCAACATCCAGCCGTTCGACCAGCCCAACGTCGAAAGCGCCAAGGCGATTGGCCGGCAGATGGTGGCCGCCTTCAGCGAGTCCGGCACGTTCCCGCCGGAAACGCCGACGCTGG
The DNA here is from genome assembly GCA_964508745.1 of uncultured Anaerolineaceae bacterium. GTDB lineage: Bacteria > Chloroflexota > Anaerolineae > Aggregatilineales > Phototrophicaceae > DAOTWC01. The sequence goes on from CAZDVL010000293.1 coordinate 2,920, forward strand.
CCGAAAACGGCGTGGCGGTGTACGGCAGCGCCCCGGCGCGCAGCCTGGGCGAGGCGCTGGCGCTGTTCCTCAACCAGGCGCACCCGGCCAGCTACGTCGCTTTTCAGGCGTATATCGCGCCGACGCCGGAGAACGACGCGCTGCTGGAGGCAGTCCGCACGCGCCTGCGCGACAAATACCGGCTGGCGACCACCGTCGGCTATGGCCCGCGCTACCTGCACTCGACCGGCCAGCTTCACAAGGGCGACGGCGGCGGCGGCCTGTTCATCCAGCTCACGTCTGACGCCGCCGCCGACCTGCCGATTCCCGACGCGGCCGGCGCGCCGCAGTCGTCGCTGAGCTTCGGCACGCTCAAGCTGGCGCAGGCGCTGGGCGACCGCGAGGCGCTGCTGGAAAACGGGCGGCGCGTGCTGCGCCTGCACCTGGGGACCGA
>CAZDVL010000294.1:0-3351 GCA_964508745.1 uncultured Anaerolineaceae bacterium
TTTGGCCGCCGCGTCGAGGACGCCTGCGGCGCCTGGCGCTACCTGCTCTATTACCTGCTGGCCGGCATGGTGGCCAATATCGGCAGCGTGCTGCTCAACCCGTCCGTCGTTGACCGGCCCGGCATCGGGGCCAGCGGCGCGATCGCCGGGATCATGGGCGCGTACCTGCTGATGTTCCCCGGCGCGAAGATTCAATCGCTGTGGGGCCTGGGTTCGATACTGCGCGTGCCGATCGTGGCCGCAGGCCGCATGCTGGGCGTTGGCAGCCTGCGGGACGCGCCCATCTGGCGCTGGACGGTGATCCTGCCCGCCTGGCTGTACCTGTTCTATTTCCTCATCCGCGAGACGGTCCCCTCGCTGGAGACAGTGCAGCAGGGGCGCGACCTGGGCGGCGTCAACAACCTGGCGCACGTGACCGGCTTTCTGGCGGCGCTGGCGATCTTCCTGTTCGCACGCAAGGACCTGGTGCTGCGCTTTTTCAGCGGGCGCTCGGTGTGAGCCGTCTGTACCGCGCGCTGGGCCGCGTGTTTCCAACACGCCGCCCGCCGGCGCAGCCGCCGCGCCGGGTCGTCATTGTGCTGCCCTGCTGCATCGGCGACGTGGTGCTGGGCACGGCGGCGCTGGCCGCGCTGCGGCGCGCCTGGCCAGAGGCGCACATTGACTGGGCGGTGGGGTCGTGGTCAGGCCGGGCGCTCGCGGGCCACGCGCTGCTCGACGGCCTGCTCGACACCGGCCCGCAGGCCAACCCGGCGCGCAGCCCCGCCGGGCTGCCGCGGCTGGCGGCGCAGCTCCGCGCCGGGCGCTACGATCTGGCGGTGGTGCTGGCGCGCTCGCCGCTGCTGGGGCTGGCCGCCTGGCTGGCCGGCATCCCGTGCCGCGCCGGGCTGGACAGCGCCGGGCGCGGCTTCGGCTGCAACGTCCGCGCGCCGATTGACCCGCTGGCCGCGCGCCACGAGGCCGCCGTTTACCTGGATGTCGTCCGCGCGCTGGGCCTGGACGCCGCCGACTGTTACGCCAACGTGCCGGTGCACGCGCCAGACCGCCGCAGCGTGCGGGCGCTGCTGGCCGCGCGCGGCCTGAACGGGCCGTACCTGGTGGTGAACCCGGCCGGCGGGCGCAACCCCGGCATGACGATGGACAGCAAACGCTGGCCGCCGCCGCAGTTCGCGGCGCTGGCCGACCGGCTGGCGGCGCGCCTGGGCGCGGGCGTGGTGGTGCTGGGCGGGCCGGACGACACGGCGCTGGTGGCCGCCGTCATCAACCAGATGCGCGCCCCGGCGGTGCCGCTGGCGGGGACGCTGACCTTCGGGCAGATCGCGGCGCTGGCGGCGGACGCGCGCCTGTACCTGGGCAACGACACCGGCCTGACGCACCTGGCCGCCGCCGCCGGCGCGCCCACCGCCATGATCTTCGGCCCGTCGGACCCGGCGCGCTACGCGCCCTTCGCGCCCAACGCGGTCGCGCTGTGGCGGCCGGTCGCGCTGCGGCCCGGCGGCGTCGCCAGCGGCCCGCCGCCCGCCTGGGACTGGGCGCGCGACGGCATCGCTGTGGACGACGCTGAGGCGCGCATCGTGGACTTCCTCGGCATTTAGCCCTACGCCAGCAGCTTTACCAGCTCGGCGCGGTCGGCCGCCAGCGCGGCGTTGAGCGCGGCCCGCGCCGCTGCCGCGTCCCCGCCTGCGAGCGCGTCGAGCATCGCCGCGCAGGCGTTGAGGCGCGCGGCCTGCTGGCGCGGGTCGCGCGGGGCGCGCATCTGGCGCACGATCTCCAGCAGGCGGGCCTGGTTGTGCAGCGTGCTGAGCAGCGCCAGCGTCAGCGGCCCGCCGCCCGCCCGCGCCATGCCCTGGTGCGCGGCAAAGACAGCGTCGCTGAACGCGCGCGCCGGCCCATCAGCGGCGCCGCGCGCCTCGGCCAATGCCGCGCGCAGGCTGGCCAGCGCGGCGGCCGGCAGGCGGCCCGCCGCCTGCTCAAGCGCGACGCCCTCCACCGCCGCCCACAGCGTGTACACCTCGTCGGCCGCCGCCGGCGTGAACGTACACACATACACGCCCAGGCGCGGGCGCTTGACAACCAGCCGGTCGCGCTCCAGGATGCGCAGCGCGTCGCGCACCGTGCTCTGGCTCACGCGCAGCTCGTGGGCCAGCGCCAGCTCTAACAGGCGCTCGCCGCTGAGGTACTCGCCGGCGAAGATGGCGTGGCGCAGGGCGTCGGCCACGTTTTCGGCCAGGGTGCTGTTGGGCATGGCGCTGCCTCCACCGCTTCAGGGACGCCAATCATACCGCGCCGCGCGGCCATGCGGCAATTTGCGCCGCAAACGATACACTTAACACTGTGCGACCATACACACCGAGGGAAGGACATCATGAGTCAACCGTTCGTACTAGGAGTCAATTACTGGCCCCGGCGCAAGGCGATGTACTGGTGGTCCGATTTCGACCTGGACGAGGTGCAGTCCGAGTTTGAGGTGATCGCCGGCCTGGGCCTGAACGTCGTGCGGCTGTTTCTGCTGTGGGACGACTGGCAGCCAACGCCCGCTGCGGTGTCCGACACCTGTCTGCGCCATTTCGAGCGCGTGTGCGACGCCGCCGCCGGGCTGGGCCTGGGCCTGGACGTGACCTTCTTCACCGGCCACATGAGCGGCCCCAACTGGGCGCCCGGCTGGCTGTTGGGCGGCCCGCCGCTGCCGTTCGTGTACCAGCTCGTCAGCGGCGGCCAGGTGGTTCATTCCGGCTACCGCAGCTATTTCACCGACGCCGAGGCGCGCGCCGCCCAGCGTTTGCAGCTTCAGACGGTCGTCAGCGCGTTCAGGGATCACCCCGCCATCTGGATGTGGAACCTGGGCAACGAGCCGGACCTGTTCGCCATCGCGCCGGACCGGGCCACCGGGCGCGCCTGGGTGGACGAGATGACCGCGCTCATCCGCGCGAACGACCCGCGACACCCGGTCACGACCGGGCTGCACGTCGCCAGCCTGGGCACGCGCCAGGCCCTGCGCGTGGACGACACCTTCACCTCCGGAGACGTGGCCGTGATGCACGCCTACCCCATGTACACGCCCTGGGCGCGCCAGCCGCTTGACCCCGATTTCGTCCCCTACACCTGCGCGCTGACCTCCGCGCTGTGCGGCAAGCCAACGCTGATGGAGGAATTTGGCGGCTGCACCGCCGCGCCCGGCCAGGATTCGTATGTCTGGGAGTGGAACGCCTACGGCCAGCCGCGCGCGCAGTTCATGGCCTCGGAACAGGACATGGTCGGCTATCTTGAGGCGGTGCTGCCGAAGCTGGTCGAGGTGGGCGCCACCGGCGCGCTGCTGTGGTGCTTCGCCGACTATCACGAATCGCTGTGGCACAA
>CAZDVL010000295.1:0-3349 GCA_964508745.1 uncultured Anaerolineaceae bacterium
CAGCTCGACAAGCTGCATCGGCCGGGCCTGCATCTGGCGCGCCTTCTTGAGGATTCTGTCCTCGCCAAACTCAGTTTCGGTAAGGTGGCCCACGTCGGTGAGGTTCTGGACGTAAAGCACGTCGCGGCCGGTGAAGCGCAGGTAGCGCACAACCATGTCGAACGACACATACGTTTTGGCGTGGCCGATGTGGGAGTGGTCGTAGACGGTCGGCCCGCAGACGTACATGCTGACGCGGCCCGGCTCCAGCGGTATGAACGGTTGTTTGGTGCGCCCCAGCACATTGAAAATCTGCAAGGCCATAGAGTAGAACATCCTTCTGTGCAGCGCGGTTTGAAACAGGTTACATTTTAGCGCAGATTGCCCGGCGGGTATAGACTCCAACACAGCGAAGCCTTAACCCTGGAGCGTGGGTATGCCGCACGGCCGCCTGTGGCGCATCACCCCTGCCGGCGTGATTTTGAACGATGCCCGCCGCGAACTCATCCAGCCGCCGTTTGACGCCGCCGTGAGCGAGCTGGTGGCGGCGGTGGCGGACCATATCGGCGCGGACGCGCACAGCGTCTATGTGACCGGCTCGGTCGCGCGCGGGCTGGCCGTCCCCGGCGCGTCGGACGCCAACGTGTTCGCGGTGCTGGCCGAAAGCGCCGACGCAGAACTGGTGCGCCAGGACTGGCTGGACGCCGCCGAAACCGGCGCTGTCGCGCGCCACGCCTGCCTGCGCGACGCGCGCATTGAGCTGTGGCCTTACGGCTATGTGTTCGGCAGCCCGGACCGCTTCGCCGTTGGCGGGTTCATCGTCAAGACGCACAGCGTCTGCCTGTGGGGCAGCGACCTGGCGAACGAGCTGCCGGACTACCGCCTCGGCCCGGCCATCCCCAACGACGACCTCGTGCAGCTTGAGGCCGACCTTGAGGACGCCGCCGCCGCCATCCGCGCCGACCCCGCGCCCGAAAACGTGCGCGACTGGTGCCGGGAGAGCATGAAGCGCATCCTGCGCGCCGGCTGCGGGCTGGTGATGCTGGAGGAAGGCGTGTTCACGCGCGACATTGACCTGTGCTGCGACATCTTCGCCCGGCACTACCCCGGCCACGCCGGCGACATGCGCCGCGCGCTGGACCGCGCGCGCCAGCCCGCGGCCGACGCCGGCGCGGTGCTGCGCTTTCTCGATAGCTGGGGCGGCTGGATGGTCGAACAGGCCGACGCCTGGCTGGAGCAGCACAACCCGCGCCGCGACCTGGCGCTGGCGGTGGACGACCTGGCGGAGCCGGACGATGCGTGAGGGGCGGCCTAGCCGCCGGCCGCGCTGATGACCGACAGCACCACCGCTGGCGTGATGAACGCCTCGATAAACGCCGCCAGCAGCAGCCCCGGCAGCACCAGCCCGACGCCGATCTTGACGGTGTCGCCGAACGCCTGGAACCACGCCTGGCCGACGGTCAGGCCGCGGGCGGGCCGCGTAACGACCGCGCCCAGGCGCAGCGCCGCCGCCGTCGCCAGCACGATCGCCGGGATTTCAACCACGCCGTGCGTGAGCACGCCGGCGGTGAAGATGCTCAGGCTGTAGCCCGACAGCGCGAACTGCGCCAGCACATAGCCCATGATGGCGTAGGCGGCGGGCGTGAGGATCAGCGCCGCCGTGCCGAACGTAAAGACGGCCAGCACCGTCGCGGCCAGCAGCACGCGCGCGTTCTGCCACACGATGAACAGCAGCGCGCCGGTCTGCCTCGGCACGCTCAGCAGCGACTCGAAGGTTTCGCCCGCCGCGCCCAGGCCGCCTTCCGGCAGCGGCAGCCGCCATTCCGGCTGTGTGCCGACGACGAAACCGGCGGCCAGCGCGACAATAAACACCAGCACCGTCGCCGGGACGGCCAGCCGCAGCCGCCGCACGCTGCCCCACACGCCGCGCCGATACCAGTCGCCCAGGCTGTGCGCCGGCGTCAGCGTCGCGTCCACGGCGCGCACGCTGCGCCACAGGCGCGCGAACGTGCCGCGCAGGTTCAGCTCGTCAATGGTGCGGCCCAGCAGCTCCTCGCGGTTGAACACGCTGTTGCCCACGCGCAGCAGCAGCGCGACAACCACCGTCATGCCGGCGGCGATGGCCCACAGCGCGCCGATGCCCGCCGGCGAATCGGCGTCCGGGGCCAGGAACATAACCAGGCTCTCGCCGGTGGTGAGCATCGCCATCGGGATAATGATGAAACTGGCGAGCAGGTTGGCGGCGCGCGTGCTGGTTGTCTGGCTGGAGACGACAACCGCGCCGGCCACCATCACCAGCGCCTGCACCGTCGTCAGCACCACGATCTGCGCGATCAGCGCCGCCTGCGGCCGCCACTGCAGCGCGCCGGTGAGCGCCAGCAGCAGATAAAACCCCATGCCGACGTAGCTGGCCAGCAGCGGCGGGATCATCGCCGCCAGCGTCTTGCCGATGTACAGCTCGGTGTTGCTCAGCGGCGTGCTCAGCAGCGGCTCCAGGCTGCGGCGCTCTTTCTCGCCCACGAAGGTTTCCAGCGCGATCACCAGCGAGATCGAGATGGGGAAGAAGCCGATCACCATCAGCAGGAAGGGGATGTTGCGCTCGCCGATAATTTCCGCGCCGAAGCCGGCCAGGTAGTTGCTGAAGCGCGTCGCCACGTCCTGCGCCAGGAAGGGGAAGAAAACGGTGAGGATGACGATCGGCACGATAATGCGCCAGTCGCGGAAGCTGTCGCGCACCTCGCGCCGGGTGACGATGAGCGCGTTGCCCAGCGTGCGCCGCCAGCCGCCCCCGCGCTCCAGCGGGGCCGCCGCGCGTTCAGCCGCTTCAGTTCGGGCTGCCATGGTGTGCCGCCTCCTGCGCCTCGTCCTCTTTGACCACCTGCAGGTAAATATCCTCCAGCGTCTGCGACACCGGCGCCAGCGTGACCACCTCCGCGCCCAGCGCCAGCGCGCGCCGCAGCACCAGCGGGTTAACGACCTCTGGCTGTGGGGCGCGGTAGCGCAGCCAGTTGTCGGCGCTGGTTTCGACCAGCACCAGGCCGCCCAGGTCGCGCGCCAGCCCGTTGAGCGGGCCGCGCGCGCGCAGCTCCATAAGCGGGTCGCCCACAAATTTGCGCGCCAGGTCGTCCAGCGTGCCGTTGGCGATGATGCGCCCGCGCCGGATGATGGCGATGCGGTCGGCCAGGGCCTGCGCCTCTGTCAGGTTGTGCGTCGTGATCATGAAGGTGCGCTCGTCGCGCTGCAGCTCGATGATGGCGTCGCGTACCTGCTTGGCGCTCTGTGGGTCCATCGCGCTGGTGGGTTCGTCCAGCAGCAGCACCGGCGGGTTGTGGATCATGGCGCGCACCAGCGCCAGCTTCTGCTTCATGCC
>CAZDVL010000296.1:0-3329 GCA_964508745.1 uncultured Anaerolineaceae bacterium
GCGCCAGCAGCGCCGCCAGCATCCCGCCGATGATGATCGGCGTCAGCGGGTAGACCGGCGCGTACAGGCGCGCCGCCGGGTTGCCGAACACGCTCAGCAGCGCCAGGAACGTCAGCAGCAGCAGCGCAGAGGTGGCGTAATACCAGCGGCGCGACAGCAGCGCCCAGGCCGCCGCCAGCGGCGCCAGCCACTTGAAGGCGTTCCAGGCGTCGAAAAGGTGCGAGAACAGCCAGATGCCGGGCCGCCAGACGATCTGGCCGCTGTAGAAATCGGCGCCGTCGGCGCGGTAAAAGCCCAGCGTGCCGCCGCCGCTGAACGTCAGCGCGTCGTCATGCGGCAGATACCAGGGCCAGAACAGGCCGGGAAGCTGGCGCTGTGTCAGCATGTTGAACACGTCCAGCGGGATGCTCGCCAGCCAGCGCAGCGGGTCGCGGGCGACGGCCTCGTTGTGGACGGCCAGCAGCAGGTCGTCGGTGGCGCACGGGCCAAGATAATAAAAGAGGCTGCCCGGCCACACCGTCGTGAGCTGCGCCGCCCGCTGGCCGTAAGGCTGGCTGATAAAGGCGGCGTATTCTTCGGGCGTGGCCCACGACCCCGGCTCTGACCAGCGCGGGTAGATGTCGCCGGTGAAGGCGATCTCGCGCGGGGGCGTCAGCGTCAGCAGGTCGAGCAGGTGCTGCGTCGCCGGGCCGTTGTCGGCAGTGAGGGGGAAGCCTTTGCCGTACACCGAAACCAGCAGGTTGGTCCCCGTGTAGCAGCTCAGCGACCACGTGCCGGTGGACGGATAGTGGATGGTCACGGTGTAGAGCGCCAGCACGCCGGCGCTGACCGCGCCCAGCGTGGCGAACATGGCGGCGCGCTGGCGCCAGGTCAGCGCGCCCAGCGCAAAGAACGTCAGCCCCAGCACAGCGACCACCGGCGCCAGGTTGACGCGCGCCAGCACCGCGACGCCACATAACAGGCCCGCCGCCGCCGTCCAGGGCAGCAGCCGGCGGCGCGACGCCAGCCCGCGCGCGACGCACCACAGCGCCGCCACCAGACACAGCGCGATCAGCCAGTTGGGCAGCCAGAAGTGCGCCCACTGCAGGCCGAACGGGTCGAGCGCCACCGCCAGCGCCACGATCAGCGCCTCGCGCGCGGGGCGGCGCAGCAGGCGCAGGCTGTCGTAGACCAGGAAGGGGATCAGCGCGGCCAGCGCCGTCTGCGCGAGCAGCACGACGCGCTCGTCAAAGCGCCCGAACAGCCCGGCGAAGGCCGCCACCGGCGCGATCACCAGCGGGTAGCCGGTGTGGTAGCGCAGGCTGCCCACCAGCAGGTCGCCGCCCACAAGCTGCGCGATCTGGTAGCGGGCGAAGGACTGGTCGTCGTCGCCGCCGCCCATCGGGTAGCTGATAAACAGCAGGCCGCGCGTCACCACCGTGACCAGCAGCAGGATCAGCAGGTGTCGTTTCACCAACGGACGCTCCCTGTCTGCGGCATCTGTCTGGCCGCGCGCCACAAAAAAGCCCCCTCAGCCGGGCCGGTGAAGAGGGGGCTGCACAGGGCGAAGCAGGCGTGTCAGTCGCCCAGGGCGGGCGCGGTGTCCGCGCTGGTCGGCGCGGACGCCGAGTCGGCCATAAGTTCCTCGAAGGCCGGCCGGTCGAGCGTTTCCTGCTCGGTGAGCACGCCCGCCAGCTTGTGCAGCTTGTCCAGGTTTTCGACCAGGATGGCCTTGGCGCGGTTGTACGCGGTCTCGACGATGCGCTTCACCTCGTCGTCAATCTGCTCGGCGGCCTGCTCGCTGTAGTCGCGCTGGTCAAACATCTCGCGGCCCAGGAACAGCGAACCGCTGCCGCTGCCGAAGGTGCGCGGGCCAAGCAGGTCGCTCATGCCGAACTGCATCACCATGCTGCGCGCCATGCTGGTCGCCTGCTGCAGGTCGTTGCTGGCCCCGGTGGTCAGGCGGTTGAAGATCACTTCCTCAGCGGCGCGCCCGCCCATCGCGGCGGCGATATAGTCCTCAAATTCCTCGCGCGAGCGCAGGAACACGTCGTCCTCTGGCAGCGACATCACATAGCCGCCGGCCCGCCCGCGCGGCACAATCGTCACCTTGTGCACGGCCTGGGCGTGTTCCAGCATGTAGTGCAGGATGGCGTGCCCGGCCTCGTGATAGGCGATCACGCGCTTCTCTTTGTCGGAAATCACGCGCGTTTTGCGCTCTGGCCCCATGACGACGCGCTCCATGCTTTCCTGAAGCTCGCTCATGCCGATGGCCTTCTTGTTGCGGCGCGCCGTGAGGATGGCCGCCTCGTTGATGAGGTTCTCCAGGTCCGCCCCGCTGAAGCCGGACGTGATCTTCGCCATCGAGGGCAGGTCCACGTCGGCGGCCAGCGGCTTGCCCTTGGCGTGCACCTTGAGGATGTCCAGGCGGCCCTGCACGTCGGGGTTGTCCATCGTGACCTTGCGGTCGAAGCGGCCGGGGCGCAGCAGCGCCGGGTCGAGGATGTCGGGCCGGTTGGTGGCGGCGACGACGATCACGTTGGTGCCGGTCTCGAAGCCGTCCATCTCGACCAGAATCTGGTTCAGCGTCTGTTCGCGCTCGTCGTGGCCGCCGCCCAGCCCCGCGCCGCGATGCCGCCCGACGGCGTCAATCTCGTCCACGAAAATGATGGCCGGGGCCTCAGCCTTGGCGCGCTCGAACAGGTCGCGCACGCGCGACGCGCCCACGCCGACGAACATCTCGACAAACTCTGAGCCGGAGATGCTGAAGAAGGGCACGCCGGCCTCGCCGGCGACGGCGCGCGCCATCAGCGTCTTGCCCGTTCCGGGCGGGCCAATCATCAGCACGCCCTTGGGGATGCGCGCCCCCAGGCGGATGAACTTCTCCGGCTCTTTCAGGAACTCGACAATTTCGGCCAGCTCCTCTTTCGCCTCCTCAGCCCCCGCCACGTCAGAGAACGTGACCTGCGGGCGCTCGACATCGCGCGTGACGCGCGCCCGGCTGCGGCCAAAGCTCATGGCCTGGTCCTGGCCGGTGCGCACCGAGCGCATCATGCGCCACAGCAGCCACACGATAATGACGGTGGGCACAATGCCGATCATGAGTTGGAACAGGATACCGCTGGAGTTATCGCCCTGCTGTTCGGCATACTCCACGCTGGCGAGCTGCGCCTCGCTCACGCCGTAGATGCGCAGGTTGGCGAACAGGTCGCTTTCGCGCTCTTTGTAGTACGACGCGGTCGTGCCGTTGCGGAAGTCCACAATGACATCCTGGCCGCCGCGCACGGTCAGCGCCTCGACGTTGTTACGCTGAATCTGCTGGGCCAGGTCGTTGAGCGAGATGCGGTTGC
>CAZDVL010000297.1:0-3328 GCA_964508745.1 uncultured Anaerolineaceae bacterium
CGGTGTAACGCATGGCCGCCGGGCTGTCGCCGTCCACGCTGCCGAAGTTGCCCTGGCCGTCTACCAGCGGGTAGCGCAGCGAGAAATCCTGCGCCATGCGCGCCATCGCGTCGTAAACCGCGCTGTCGCCGTGCGGGTGATATTTGCCCAGCACATCGCCCACCACGCGGGCGCTTTTCTTGTACGCCGAGTTGTAGCGCAGGCCCATATCGTGCATGGCGTACAGGATGCGCCGGTGGACAGGCTTCAGGCCATCGCGGGCGTCTGGCAGCGCGCGGGCCACGATCACGCTCATGGCGTAGTCAAGGTAGCTCCCGCGCATTTCCTCGTTGATGCTGACTGGTCGAATCACGCCGCTCTCGATCATACCCTGCGCGCGCCGCCCTTGACGGCGGCCAGCCGCGCCCATCTCCTTTCACTGTCACCACGCGGGTTGTCCCGGCCCGCCGGCCGGAACAGGGACGCTGGGGTTTGTCGCTGCGCCCCGGCTTCTGCCGCTCAAATGCCCGTAAAGTATACCTTATCGCGGCCTTAAAAACGATACCGACCTTCTGTATCCCAAACGGTAATAGCCTTATCCCAAACAGGTTGGGTTATCCCACAGCCCGCGCGCCTGAACGCTGGAAATGGGCGCGGCTGCGGGCGCGATGCGGGATTTGCGCTGCGCCAGATAATGCGGTACAAAACGGCCAGAGCCTGATAACAAATCTTACAGGAAGAAAATGATGCGCATCCTGCGAATTGTTGTGCTGGTGATTCTGCTGATTATCGTCGTGGCCGTGGCGGGCGGGCTGGTCCTGTTCAACGATGTGCGCTACGGCCCCCACCCGACCAACACAGGCGACCTGTCCGTTCAGGGGCTGGCGGGCAGCGTCGAGGTGCTGCGCGACACCTGGGGCGTGCCCCACATCTACGCCAGCACCCCTTACGACCTGTTCTTCGCGCAGGGCTACGTCCAGGCACAGGACCGCTGGTGGCAGATGGAGTTCTTCCGCCACGTGTCGGGCGGCCGCCTGGGCGAACTGGTCGGCGACGGCCAGCTTGGCGTTGACCTGTACTTCCGCACCTTCGGCTTCCGCCAGGCCGCCGAGCGCGACCTGGCCGGGATGGAGCCTGCGGTGGTGGCCAACCTGCAGGCCTTCGCCGACGGCGTCAACGCCTACCTGAGCAGCCGCGCCCCCGATGACCTGGCGCTGGAGTACACGCTGCTGGGCCTGACCGGCGTGCACATCGAGATCGAACCCTGGGCGCCGGTGGACACGGTGATGTGGGGCAAGTTCATGGCCGACAACCTGAGCGGCAACGCCGACTACGAAGTCATGCTCTCCGCCCTGACCGACAAGCTGGGTACAGACATGGTGGACGCCTTCGCGCCGCCCTGGCCCTACGGCGAGAAACCCACGATCCTGGCGGTCAGCGACCTGAGCCTGGAGCCAGAGGCCGCCGCCCTGCCCGTTGACACCGCCGGCATCCGCGGTCTGTACACGGCCCTCACCGGCGGCGTCACCGCGGAACAGTTCGCGGCGGTGGGCATCGACCGCGGGCCGGACATCGGCAGCAACAACTGGGTGGCGCACGGCAGCATCACCGAAAGCGGCCTGCCGCTGCTGGCGAACGACATGCACCTGCGCCTCGACATTCCCTCGATCTGGTACGAGGTCGGCCTGCACTGCCAGCCGGTCAGCGCCGACTGCCCCTTCGACGTGCGCGGCTTCGCCTTCTCGCCCGCCCCGGCGGTGATCGCCGGCCACAACGCCCGCATCGCCTGGGGCTTCACCAACGTCGGGCCAGACACGCAGGACCTCTACCAGATCCGCGTTAACCCGGACAACGACCTCCAGTACGAGTGGAACGGCGAGTGGCGCGACATGACCGTGCGCGAGGAAGTCATCCGCTTTGGCGACAGCACAGCGCCGATCACGGTCCAGATTCGCGAAACGCACCTGGGGCCGATCATCAACGACAACCAGCGCGCCGACGACGGCAGCCTGCTGGGCTTCAACAACGAGAATCCGCTGGCGCTGCGCTGGACAGCCCTGGAGCCGGGCGCGCTGTTCAGCGCCGCCCTCAACCTCAACGCCGCCACCGATTTTGACTCGTTCCGCGCCGCCCTGCGCGACTGGAATGTGCCGTCGCAGAACGTCATCTACGCCGACGTGGACGGCAACATCGGCTACCAGACGCCCGGCAGCATCCCCATCCGCGCCGCCGGGCACAGCGGCATCCTGCCGGTTCCCGGCTGGACGGACGAGTACGAGTGGCAGGGTTACATCCCGTTCGACAGCCTGCCCTACGCCTTCAACCCGGCGCGCGGCTACGTTCAAAGCGCCAACCAGGCGGTCGCGCCGCTGGAATACTACGGCTGGCTGGCCGACACGCTGGGCGCTGAGTTCGGCCCGGACGCCAACTACTACATCAGCCAGCAGTGGGACTACGGCTATCGCGGCCAGCGCATTGACGAGCTGCTGCAAACGCTGGCCCCGCACAGCGCCGCCACCTTCCAGGCCATCCACGCCGACGACAAGAACCTGAGCGCCGCCGAGCTGCTGCCCTTCCTGGCGGACATCGCCTTTGACAACAGCGACACCGCCGCCGCCCGTGACTGGCTGCTGGGCTGGGATTACAACATGGACGCCAGCAGCCCGCACGCCCTGCTTTACGCCTATTTCTGGGCGCGCCTGCTGGACAACCTCTACAACGACCAGCTCGGCGACGTTTCCAGCGGCGGCCAGCAGAACGCCTGGTCAACCTATCTGCTGGCGCAGGAGCCGGACCACGTCTGGTGGGACGACATCGCCACGGCCGACGCCGTCGAGACGCGCGACGACATCCTGAAGCGCTCGTTCGAGGAAGCCTACGCGCGCGCGGCGGCGGATCACGGCGCTGACCGCGACGCCTGGCAGTGGGGCCGCGCGCACACCATCACCCTCGTCAACAACCCCCTGGGGGCCAGCGGCATTGACCTGATCGAGAGCATCGTCAACCGGGGGCCGTTCGCCATCAGCGGCAGCTCGAACGTCGTCAATAACCTGGGCTGGAACCCGGCTTCGGACAATTTCACCAGCAGCGCCGGCCCTTCGGAGCGCGTGATCTACGACCTGAGCGACTGGTCCAAGAGCCTGTCCATCATCCCCACCGGCCAGAGCGGCCACCCCTATCACCAGCACTACGACGACCAGATTCAGCCGTGGGTGGCCGTCGAATACAAGCCGATGCTGTGGACGCGCGCGGAAGTCGAGGCTAACCTGGGCAGCCGCCTGGTGCTCAACCCCGGCGGCTGACGCGCCGCCGCCCATCAAGCGCAGGGCCAGCGGTTCGCTGGCCCTGT
>CAZDVL010000298.1:0-3316 GCA_964508745.1 uncultured Anaerolineaceae bacterium
GACTTTCGCGGCAGCGAGACGCCGGCGCTGCACGCGCGCGTGGCGGTCGCCGGGGGCGAGGTGACGCTGTTTACCGTGTGGGCCTACCGCCAGCGCCCGGCGGCGGAAATTCCGCTGCAATACCTGAGCGCGGCCCCGCCCTACCACCAGCGCGCCCAGCGCGAGCAGGTGCTGGCGCGCCTCAACGCGCTGCTGCCGGAAAGCGAGCGCTTCGCCCCGGACCGCGCCGACAAGCGCCCCGGCCTGCCGCTGGCGGGCGCGCTGGACGACGACGCCCGGCGCGCGGCTTTCCTGGCGCTGCTGGCCGAGATGGCCGCCGCGCTGCGGCGCGACGCTCAGCCGGAGGGCGGCGGGCAGGTGTAGCTGCGGATAAACGTCTGCCGCGCGGCGACGGTGACGATGTTGAAGCCCGGCTCAGCGCCGGGGTCGCGCACGGTTTCGGTCTGGCCCGGCCAGGCGTGGATCTGATACCACGAGCTGAGCGCGCTGGCGTAGAGGATGCCGTCGCGCAGTGTCTGCGTGTTCTGGTGGATGTGGCCGAAGAACACGCCGCGCAGCCGGTGGCGCGCCGGCAGCAGCGCCCGGCGCAGTGCCGCGCCGTTGGTCAGGCCCATATAGTCGTCCAGCCAGGGGATGCCGACCGGCAGCGCGTTGTGGTGCAGCGCCACCACCAGCGGGCGCGGGTCGGCGCTGGCGCAGAGGTCGGCCAGGCGCGTGAGCTGCGCCGGCCTGACCGAGCCGGCGGGCGGCTCTGCCGGGCCGCCGCTGTCCACACACACGATCTGCACGCCGTTGACCTCCAGCTCATAGTCGAACGGGCTGGCCGGGCACGCCACGCCCAGCAGCTCGCGCTGGAGCATGGCCGCGTCGTCGTGGTTGCCGGCCAGGTAATAGACCGGGAAGCGGATGCGCCCCAGCAGGTCGCGCGCCAGGCGGTAGGCGGCGGCGTCCGGCGCGGCGGCGACATCGCCGGTGTGCAGCACGAAATCGGGCGCGAAGGGCAGCGCGTTGATCTGCTCAACCAGCACCTCGGCGCCGCGCCGGGGGTGATAGGGCGCCCAGTCCTGGCCGTAAGCGGGGTCCACGCTGAGGTGGGTGTCGCTGATGTGGACGAAGCGCAGCAGCGGCTCGGTCATAAGGCCTGTTCCTGACGGTGCGCGGCTTAAGGGTTAGAGCGGTTGGGGTCCGGGAAGGCGTTGCCGAACGACCCCGGAATGCGCGTGGGCGGCGGCGGCGGCGGCACGTCGTAATCCACCGGCAGGGCGTCAATCAGCGCCTGCGTCTCCAGCGTGATGAGCGCGGCCCAGCCGACGGCCTCGCCCGCGCGCACCTTGACCCAGGGGCTGTAGGGGCTGCGCGCCAGCAGCGTCACCTCGGTGCCCAGCGGCAGCGTCAGCAGCACGCCGAACGTGACATCGGGCGCGGCGCGCAGGTTGAGGCCGGCCGGCGCGATCACGCGGGCCGTCTGGCCCAGCACGCCGTAGCGCTGCGGCGGCTGCGGCGTTTGCTCATAGACCGCCTGCACGCTGCCCGTGAACTGCTGTAACAGCTCGGCGAACATCCAGCCGGTTTCGCCGCTGTCGAGGCGCACGTGCAGCCAGTCGCCCGCCGGGTTGCGGCCCAGCACACTTAACAGCGCGTCCGCCGGGACCTGGAGCAGCAGCTCAGCGGTGGTGGACGGCGCGGCGCGCAGGTTGACCTGCCCGGCGGTGGCGACGTAGCCGGGCTGCGGCAGCGCCACCGGGTGATCGAGCAGCGCCACCGGGAAGCCCGCGATGAGCGCGGTGTCCAGCGGCTGGGCGAAGGACGGCGGCCCGGTGGGCGTGTTGTATTCGCCGGGGGCGTGCGGCACGGCAAGCTGCTGGCCGGTGATCAGCGGCTGTTCCTGGCCCAGCGCCAGCACGCGCGACTGCCCCGCCAGGGCGATAAAGAGCGTGCTGTCCGCGCCGGTCTGCACCATCACCGTGCCGTTGAGCACCAGCGACGCGCCGTTGATGACGATCCCCGCGTCCACGCCGGGGGGCGTCTGCACCGCCAGCGCGCTGCGCGGCGCGCCGGCGCACACCGGCGGCTCAGGCGCGGTCACGACGAGCATGGATTTCCAGGCGGGAAAGTCGGGCGGGGTCACGTTCTCGACCGCCACGCCGCCGACCAGCAGCGCCGTGACGCGCTCCGGCTCTGGCAGGCGCAGCCAGGCCACGCCGCCGGCCTGCGCCGCCGGGTTGACGGCCGGCGTTTGCAGCGCGCTGACCACCGTCAGGTCCACCAGCGCGCCGACCGCCGCCAGCGCCCCCGCGACCGGCCCGCCCGGCTCGACCGCCGGGGCGCTGCCGCCGTTGCAGATGTAGCCCACCGGCCCGGCGACGCAGGCCGCCGTCGCGGTCGTCCAGATGCCGCTGAGCAGGGAGGCGCAGGCCGCGTCGCTGACGGCGGGCGCTTCGGGTTGGGCGGCGGCCCCGGCCACCGCCAGGCACAGCAGCAGGCCGGCGATGAGGGTGAGGCTGGCACGAATCGGCACGGGATTTTCCTGAACACCATTGACCAGTGGGCGGATTGTACCAGAAGCGGGCGCGGTTGGTAAACCAGGCCGGCGCTGTGGTACACTTCGCGGCGGGTGCGGCTGATTGTGTGTGCCGTCAAAGCGCGGGGAAAGGTGCTGTCAGCGTGGCGATTACCGGCGACCCGCCGATGCGGCTGCTGCTGGCGTTTCAGCAGCTTTGCGCTGCGCCGCGCGCGCCCGACTGGGTGATTCAGGCGCCGGGCCGCGAGATGTGGGCGGCGGCGGCGCAGCAAACCAGCCACGAGTTCACCGTCGCCGCGCCCGACCTGGACGCGCGCGTGACGTTCAGCTACCGCAGCGCGCGCAGCCATCTGAGCGTGCTCAACCGCCCCCTGCCGCGCTGGGCGCGCTACGCGGCCGGCGCGCTGCTGGACCTGCGCGCCGCCGGCCTGGAGTCGGGCGGGCTGCTGGCGGTGATCGCCGGGACCGAGCCGCCGGGGCCGCGCTATGAGCACGCCGTCGGCATCGTGGTGGCGGCGCTGGTCTGCGACAGCCTGGGCCGGTCGTGCGCGGCGGACGCCCTGGTGGAGCTGGCGGAGCGCGTGCGCCGCGACTATGTGGAAGCGTAGCCCTCACCCCCCGGCCTCACCCCAAAGCCACCTCACCCCCCGGCCCCCTCTCCCAACGGAGCTGTCAGGGGAAGGTAAGTTGTGAATGTGAACGCCCGCGCCAACCCCTATCCCTGGCCCTTCCCCCGCTGCCGCAGGGGAAGGGTGCAGGACGGTTCACAACGGGGTCGCAAGTCCCCTCCCTGCG
>CAZDVL010000299.1:0-1552 GCA_964508745.1 uncultured Anaerolineaceae bacterium
AACTTCGCCATCTCGACCGCCTGCGCCACCGGCAACAACAGCATCGGCGAGGCGACCGCCATCATCCGGCGCGGCGACGCGAAAGCCATCCTCGCCGGCAGCTCCGAAGCGGGCCTGGTGGACGTGGCCATCGCCAGTTTCAACAACATGACCGCCATCTCGCGCCGCAACGACGCGCCCGAAAAGGCCTCGCGCCCCTTCGACGTGGATCGCGACGGCTTCGTGATCGCCGAGGGCGCGGCCCTGCTGATGCTTGAGGACCTGGAACACGCGCGCGCGCGCGGCGCGAAAATCTACGCCGAGGTGTGCGGCTACGGCCACACATCCGACGCCTACCACGTGACGGCCCCGCTCGAAACCGGCGAGGGCGCGGCCAAAGCCATCGAACGGGCGCTGCAGGACGCCAACCTGCGCCCGCAGGACCTCGACTACATCAACGCGCACGGCACCAGCACGCCGCTGAACGACAAAAGCGAAACGCTGGCGATCAAACGGGCGCTGGGTGAGCAGGCTTACGAAATTCCGATCAGCTCGACCAAGTCGGTGACCGGCCACCTGATGGGCGCCGCCGGTGCGGTCGAGGCTGTGTTCACCATCATGGCGATCAACAACAATTTCATCCCGCCGACGGTCAACCTGGACAACCAGGACCCTGAGTGTGACCTGAACTACACACCGCTGGTGGGCGTGCCCCACACCGTGGACATCGCCATGAGCAACTCGTTCGGCTTCGGCGGGCACAACGCTGTCGTGATTTTCAGCAAGTACCGCGAAAATGGCCGCGCATAACCGGCCCGCCGACAGCTTTAACAGCAGCCGCACTTACGCGCATATCGTCGGTTGGGGCATGGCCGTGCCCGACCGCGTGCTGAGCAACAACGACCTGGCGGCCATCGTCGAAACCAGCGACGAGTGGATCGCCACGCGCACCGGCATCCGCGAACGGCGTATCGCCGGCGGGACCGAATCGACCGCAACGCTGGGCCTGAAAGCGGCCCAGCGCGCGCTGGAAGTGGCCGAGATTCTGCCCATCGAACTCGATATCGTCATCGTCGCCACGTCCACGCCTGAGTACATTTTTCCCAGCACCGCCAGCCTGATTCAGGACTGGCTGGGCGCGACCAAAGCCGGCGCTTTCGACCTCAGCGCCGCCTGCTCCGGCTTTGTCTACGGCGTCAATTTCGCCGCCCAGGCCATCCGCTCCGGCAGCATGCAGACCGCGCTGGTGATCGGCTCTGAAACCATGAGCCGCGTGCTGAACTGGCA
This sequence comes from uncultured Anaerolineaceae bacterium, assembly GCA_964508745.1. Taxonomy (GTDB): domain Bacteria; phylum Chloroflexota; class Anaerolineae; order Aggregatilineales; family Phototrophicaceae; genus DAOTWC01. The sequence continues at coordinate 1,267 of CAZDVL010000299.1, forward strand.
GGACCGGGGCACCTGCATCCTGTTCGGCGACGGCGCGGGCGCGGTCGTCCTGCGCGCCAGCGACGTTGAGGGCGGCGTGCTGTCCAGCGTGCTGCGCTCCGACGGCTCCGGCTGGGACCTGCTGACCATCCCGACGGTGGGCAGCCAGGACGCCGACACGCTGCCCGGCGCGGACAGCGCGCAGCTCAAGCTGGGCAAAATGACCATGAACGGCGGCGAAGTGTTCAAGTTCGCCACGCGCGTCATCGGCGAGAGCATCCAGCAGGCGCTGGCGGCGGCGGGCCTC
>CAZDVL010000299.1:1652-3289 GCA_964508745.1 uncultured Anaerolineaceae bacterium
GTGCGCTGGGGGCGCCCGGAAACCAGCGAACGCCGCACGCTCTACCGCCAGCGCCAGCAGTTCAGCTATTTCCTGGCCCACTGGCGGCGGCGCGTGGTGCGCCTCAGCCGCCGCCTCAACGAGACCCTGGGCCGCATCCGCCCCGAACAGGGCCGCATCCGGCGTTTGCGCCGCAAAATCGACCGCCTCGACTAAAATCCGGGCGGCAGCGCAACTTTTTCGCCAATTCGCCGTCGTAAAAGGGTAGCTGTCTATAAGCCGCGCCGCCGAAGGGCGCAGCGTATATCCAGCCAGTGCAGCGAATGGACTGCAATGATCACACTCACCCTGCCCGATCTACCCGCAGAGGACCGGCTACTGGCCCAGGCGCGCGCAGGCAGCCAGGAAGCCATTATGGAAATCTACGACCGCTATTTCCCGCCGATCTATCAGTTTCTGCGCCTGCGCGTCGAGGATCGCGCCGCCGCCGAGGACCTGGCAAGCGACGTTTTCGTGCGCTTTGTCGAGTCCCTGGGCGGGCGCAGCGCCCCGCGCGTCAGCCTGCGCGGCTGGCTGTTCCGCGTCGCCCGCAACAAAGTCAATGACTACTATGGGCGACACCGCCAGTTCCCCAGCGCAACCCTGGAAGAGTGGGTTCCGGCCGGCAGCGCGTCTGACCCGGAAGCCGCGTTCATCCGCCGCCTGAGCGTGGAGCGCAGCCGCGAGGCGCTGCGCCGCCTGCCCGCCGACCAGCAGGAAGTGCTGATTCTGCGCTTCGGCCAGGCGCTCAACCTGCAGGAGACGGCGGACATCATGGGGCGCAGCCTGAGCGCTGTCAAATCTCTTCAGTTTCGGGCCGTGAACACCCTGCGGCAGGCCGTCGGCGACCTGCGCCCAGAGGCAGACTATGACTGACACCCTGCTCATCGAAGCCTTGAACGACTGTGTGGAGGCGCTGGCCGCCGGCGCATCGCTCGACGAGGCCCTGCGCCGCTATCCTCAGCTCGCCGCCGAACTGCGGCCCATGCTCGAAGCCGGCGCGCTGGTGCAGCGCCAGCTTCCACCGCCCGGCGAGATCAGCTACGCCCGCGAGCGCGTCCGCGCGCGGGTGGAGGCCGCCGCCGCGCGCCGCCGCCGGCCCACCCCGTTCTACCGGCTGGCGCAGGCCGCGGCGGCGCTGGCGCTGGTCGCGCTGGCGGGGCTGGGGGTGGGCGCTATGGCACAGCCTGCCATCCCCGGCGACCCGCTTTATGGCTTCAAGCGCCTGACCGAAACACTGACGCTCGCCGTCAGCGGCGACCCCGCGCTGCCGCAGGCCTTCGCGGCCCGCCGCATCAGCGAGGTCGAGGAGCTGCTGGCGCACCAGCGGGCCGCCGATGTCGTTTTCGCCGGCACGCTGCGAGCCGTCAGCGGCGGCGACTGGCTGGTGGAAAGCCTGCCGCTGTTCGTCCCCCCAGGCACCCCCGGCGCGAACGAGCCGCGCCCCGGCGACCGCGTCGAGGTCAGCGGCTCCACCTCCGCCGCCGGCGTCCTGACAGCGGCGGCCATCCGCCTGCTTGAGCGCGGCACAGAGCCGCTGCCGACGCCGTCGCCCACGCCGACCGTCACACCGACCGTTACGTCAACGGTCACGCCGTCGCCCACCCCGTCGCCCACGC
>CAZDVL010000300.1:0-3285 GCA_964508745.1 uncultured Anaerolineaceae bacterium
TACCTGGGCCTGCCGGAAAAAGAGATCCGGGTGATGGATATTTTCCAGCAGATCGCCGAGGTGGACGACGACGTGCGCGCGCGGCTGCGCTGTGACGCGCGCAACGTGGCGCCGCGCTCGTCCGCCACCTTCCAGATCAACATCAACACCGCCGACATGCCCGGCTACGACTTCTTCCACGACGAGTGGGGCATCGGCTGGCGCCAGCCGCAGGACGGCGGCTTCTTCTACGACATGTTCGACCACCCGCTGGCCAAAGCCGAAACGCTCGACGACATCCGCAGTTACCCCTGGCCAGACCCCACCGACCCGGCGCGCTTCACCGGCCTCAAAGAGGCGGCGCGCCACGTGGCCGAGGACCTGGGCGAGCTGGTCATCGCCGGCGGCATGGCGGCGGGCTTCTTCGAGATCACCTGCTGGACGCGCGGCTACGGCCGCATCTACCCGGACCTGGTGAACAACCTGAAGTGGGTCGAATACCTGATGGACACCATCGTGGACCTGAAGCTGGCCTACTGGGAGATCGCGCTGCCGCTGCTGGGCGCCAACGTGGACGTGGTGCAGGAAGCGGACGACCTGGCCGGGCAGTTCGGCCTGCTCATCAGCCCGGAGGTCTACCGCAAGGTCATCAAGCCGCGCCACAAAAAGATCGTGGATTTCCTCAAGGCGCGCACCGACGCCAAAGTGTTCTACCACTGCTGCGGCGCAATCCGCGACATCATCCCCGACCTGATTGACACCGGCTTCGACATCATCAACCCGGTGCAGGTGAGCGCGAAGGGCATGGAGTCGAAGGCGCTCAAGCGCGACTTCGGCAGGGACATCGTGTTCTGGGGCGGCGCGGTTGACACGCAGGGCGTGTTCACCGACGGCACGCCGCAGCAGGTGTACGACGAAGTGCGCCGCCGCATTGACGACTTCGGCCCGGACGGCGGCTTTGTGGCCGCGGCCGTCCACAACATTCAGGCCAATGTGCCGCCGCAGAACATCGTGGCCATGTGGGAGGCGGTGCGGGACTACGGCGCCTACGCGCCCGACAGCGCCCCTGGCCGCCGCCCCGCCGCCTACTGGGAAGGCTACCCTGAAGCCCCCGCCGCGCCCGTGCGCCTGGACTCCAGCCCGGACGCGCGCATCGCCGGGCGCGCGCTGACGCCGGAGGAGGCGGCCCAACTGCTGCAGCAGGCCGAGTCGCTGCCGCCGGTGCTGGTGACGATGCAGGAAGGCATCATTGACGGCAACCCGCCGGTGGCGCTGGCCGCGGCCAAAGAGGCGCTGGCCGCCGGCATCGCGGCGACGAAGATCATCAGCGACGTGGTCGTGCCGGCGATGGAGATTGTCGGCAGCAAGTTCGAGTGCGGCGACTACTTCCTGCCGGAGATGATGGCCTCGGCCCTCAGCACGCAGGGCATCATGAAGCTGCTGCGGCCCATCCTGGCCGCCGGCGGCAGCGAACCGGTGGCGAAGGTGGTCGTCGGCACCGTCAAGGGCGACCTGCACGACATCGGCAAGAACATCGTCGCCATGATGTGGGAAGGCGCTGGCTTCGACGTGATTGACCTGGGGCCAGACGTGTCGCCGGAGAAGTTCGTCGCCGCCATCCGCGACCACGAGGCGCAGCTTGTCGGCATGTCTGCCCTGCTGACGACGACCATGCCGATGATGGGCCGCACCGTCAAGGCCATCGAGGAGGCCGGGCTGCGCGACCGTGTGAAGATCATGGTCGGCGGCGCGGCGGTCAACCAGACGTTCGTGGACGAGATTGGCGCGGACGGCTTCGCGCCGGACGCCAGCGCCGCCGTCCGCAAAGCCAAGGAGCTGCTGGCTGTCGTGTAAAAGCAGCGCGCGCCCCGTTCAGCGGGCGCGCCCCCAAACACACCGCGCCCCCTGCGACCGGTTTTTTCGCCCGGTTCCCCTCTCTCGCCGCGCGGGAGAGGGGCCGGGGCGCGGGCGGAGATTGCCAACGAGCCAAACGGAGATCAACCCCTATGCACGACCACACCCACATGACCGGGCGCGAGCGCATCTTCGCCGCCCTGCGCCGCCAGCCGACCGACCGCGTGCCCTGGGTTCCGTTCGCCGGGGTGCACGCCGGGCTGCTGAAGGGCTACAACGCGCGCGAAGTCCTCACCGACGCCGACAAGCTGTTCGAGTCGCTGCTGGAGGCCAACCGCCTCTACACCCCGGACGGCCAGCCGGTGCTGTTCGACCTCCAGGTGGAGGCCGAAATCCTGGGCTGCGAGCTGCTGTGGGCCGACAAAGCGCCGCCGTCGGTGGCCTCGCACCCGCTGGCGGACACGCTGACGCCGCCGGGCCGCCTGCCCGCAAAGACCGACGGCCGCCTGCCGCTGATTCTGGACGTGATGGCGCGCATGAAAGCGGCGGTGGGCGCGACGACCGCGCTCTACGGGCTGGTGTGCGGGCCGTTCACGCTGGCCTCGCACCTGCGCGGCACGGAAATCTTCATGGACATGATGTTCAACGCCGACGAGCTGATCGCGCTGCTGGCCTACACGCGCGACGTGACGCTGCGCATGGCCGACCTGTACGCCGACGCCGGCATGGACGTGATCGCCGTCGTGGACCCGCTGGTGTCGCAGATCGGGCCGAAGCATTTCGCGCAGTTCCTGAGCGCGCCCTTCGCCGACACCTTCGCGCACCTGCGCCAGCGCGGCACGCTGTCGTCGTTTTTCGTGTGCGGCGACGCCACCAAGAACATCGAAGGCATGTGCCAGACCGGGCCGGACTCGATCTCGATTGACGAGAACATTGACATGGCCGCCGCCAAAGCCATCACCGACCGCTACAACATCACCATCGGCGGCAACATCCCGCTGACGACGGTCATGCTGATGGGCACGCAGCAGGACAACATGAAGTTCGCCGTTGACCTGCTCGACCAGCTCGGCCACCACAACCTGATCGTCGCCCCCGGCTGTGACATGCCCTACGACACGCCGCCGGAGAACGTGATCGGCGTGGCGCAGGCCCTGCGCGACCCGGAGGCCGCCCGCGCCATCCTCGCCAGCTACGAAGCGCCCGACCTGTTCGACCTGGACATTACGCTGCCGGACTACGCCAACCTGGAACGCCCGCTGGTGGAGGTGTTCACGCTCGACTCGGACTCGTGCGCCGCCTGCGGCTATATGCTGGTGGCCGCGCTGCGCGCCAAAAGCGAGACCGGCATCCCGGTGGATCTGGTGGAGTACAAGTTCACGGTGCGCGAGAACGTCGCCCGCTGCCGCAAGCTGGGCGTGAAGAACCTGCCCAGCATCTACATCAACGGCG
>CAZDVL010000301.1:0-3282 GCA_964508745.1 uncultured Anaerolineaceae bacterium
CGCCCGGAATTGACCCCAGCCCGCCGATGATAATCAGCGACAGCACGTTGATCGAAACCAGCAGCGTGAAGCTGTTCGGGAAAATGCCCTGAAGCCAGGCCGCGAAGATCGCGCCGCCCAGGCCCGCGAGCGCCCGGCTGATGCCAAACGCCAGCAGCTTGCTGCTCACCAGATGAATGCCCATCGCCTCCGCCACGTCCTCGTCGGCGCGGATTGAGCGCCAGGCGCGGCCCAGGCGCGTGGCCGCCAGGCGCAGCACGATAAACGCCACCAGCAGCACCGTGAACAGGATCAGATAGTAGACGCTGACCGCGTTATCCAGCTTGATCAGCCAGCCCGGATTCAACGCGCGCAGGTCAATAACCGGGCTGGGAATGGGCGCTATGCCCTGCGCGCCGCCCAGCAGCGGCTTGAACGTTGAGGACAGCGCCACGCGGTTGATAATTTCACCGAAGCCGAGCGTCACAATCGCCAGGTAGTCGCCGCGCAGCCGCATCACCGGGATGCCCAGCAGCACGCCCGTCAGCCCGGCGGCGAGCGCGGCCAGCGGCCACGCCTGCCAGAAGGTCATGACGCCCGTGCACATCGTGGCGATGTCGCCTGGGGCGATCTCGCCCGGCGCGACGCCGCCGCACGTCAGCAGGCTGGGGGCCGTCATCAGGCCCAGACTGTAAGCGCCAATAGCGAACGCCGCCACAAAGCCCAGGTCAAGCAGGCCGGCGTAACCCACCATCACATTGAGGCCGATGCCCATGATGACGTACAGGCCCACCAGGTCAAACACGCTGGTGATGTACTGCCCCAGGAACAGCGGCGCAACGAGCATTAACACCAGCGCGAACAGCCCTGTCAGGCGCGAGGTCGTGCGTTTCTCCACGCGGCTGATGCGCGTAAAACGCTCCTCCGCCAGGTCGGTGATGTACGGGACAAACCACAGCGGCACGCTCACCAGCAGGAACGTAATCACCGCCGCCAGCACTGTCATCTGCCGCTGCCAGTTAATCACAGCCAACACCAGCAGCGCCATCATCAAGTACAGCATGGCGTTGTTGCCCATGCGCGAGCTGCTGACGGCCAGGGCGCCCAAAGCCCCGGCGCTGCCGATCACCAGCACCAGCGCCGCCCACATCAGCGGGCCTGTCGGCTTGTAGGGGAAGATGTTAATACCGCCGACGGTCGTCGTGCCGCCGCTGACGACCAGCGCGGCCAGCACGCCCAGCGCCAGGCCGATGCTCAGGCCGATCAGCATGCGCGCCGCAACGCCGGTGTTGGCGATGAAACGGTAGTTCATAAAATAGGCCAGCGTAAAGGCCAGGACCATCAGCAGCGCGTAGGGCGGCGTGACAATGTTGTTGATCTGGTTTTGCAGCAGGCCGATCAGCGCCGTCAGGGCCGTGCTGACAATGAAGATGTTGCGAAGCCGGTTGGGGATCGCCAGCAGCAGCCCCATAACCGAGCCGACAACCAGGCCAAACACCAGCAGCGCCAGCAGCCCGCTGGCCAGGTCCGCCTGCCTGAACGTCAGCGTGCTGGTGGTCAGGTCACGGATATTGGGGAACACGAAGCGCAGATCAACCATCGTGCTGAACAGCACCAGCGCCGCCAGCGCCAGCGCCACGATCGCGCCGGAGACAGCGCCCACGAAGATCGCGGCGGTGTTGGCTTTGTCGCGCACCCGCCAGGCGTTAAGGTAAGCCACGCCGCCAACCATAAGCACCAGCACCGCCGTGCTGAGGTTGAGCAGCCCCGAAACGACGACGGTGTTCTCAAACGAGGTGAAGATGCCGGTCAGCGTCAGCAGCACCGCGATCACACTCGCGTACACAGCGTAGGTAAGAGATTTTCGGTCCATCGGGTTCAGGCCTTCTTTTCCGACAGCACTTCACCCAGGATGCCGGTGGGCCGGAAGATGAGGATGAGAACCAGCATGCCGAAGGCAACCACATCTTCTAACTGCGACGGAATCCCCAGCAGCGACGGCGCGATCGACTCGATCATGCCCAGCAGCACGCCGCCGAACATCGCGCCGGGAATGTTGCCAATTCCCCCCAGCACCGCCGCGGTAAACGCCTTGATGCCGGGCGCAAAGCCCATGAAGGGTGTCACCTGCCGGTTGTAAAGCGCGAACAGCACCGCCGCCACGCCCGCCAGCGCCGCGCCCAGCAGGAACGTGATGACGATCACGCGGTCAACGTTGATGCCCATCAGCGCCGCCGTTTTCTTGTCCTCAGCGACCGCGCGCATCGCCTTGCCGGTGCGCGTGCGCTTAACAAACAGCCACAGGGCCACCATCGTGATCGCAGCAATCAGGAAAATGATGAAGTAGAGCGGGCGAATGCGCAGCGACAGCCCCAGCAGCTCCACCTCATAGATACCCCGGATAATGTCAAGCCCCTGGCAGACAAGCTGCCCGTTGACCTGGGTGCACTCCACCTGGAACACGCCGGGCAGAATATACAGGTTGAGGTCGGGGTAGGTGCGGGTGGCGCTGCCAAAAAGGCGCAGGAAGATCTGCTGAATGGTGATCGAGGCGCCGATCGCCGTGATCAGCGGGACCAGGCGCGGCGCGCCGCGCAGCGGCCGGTAGGCCACGCGCTCCAGCACAAAAGCGACCGTCATCGAAGCGACAATGCCGACCGCCATCGTGATCAGCAGCGAAAGCAGCGGCTGTGTCAGCAGCAGGCCCGCGCGCTCCAGCGCCGTAATCGCAAAAAAACCAATATAAGCGCCGGCCATAAATACTTCGCCATGCGCGAAGTTAATCAGCAGCAGGATGCCATACACCAGCGTATAGCCGAGCGCCACCAGCGCATAGATGCTGCCCTGCGCCAGCCCAAACACAGACAACCGGATCAGCCGCTCCAGCGTGAAACTGCTGTCAGGGTTAAAAAACAGATTGTTGGCTGCCGCAGCCACAATTAATAAAACAAACAGCAGTCCAAAGACATACAGCACCAGCCGGATGGGGTCGTTCCGCACCCAGACTGCCATCCGGTCGCGGCGTGACCGCGTGCCCGCGACTGGTGGTGGATTAACCCCCGGCGCATCCGACACCATAGTGACTCCTTTTTGTTATGTACATCGCTGGCCGGCCTGCAGACCAGCCCCATCCGCTGTCTCGCTTTATAGTGACAGAGGTGGGTATACGCCCACCTCTGCCAGCTATGCGCTGTCACGCCCGCCGTTTGCTGCCGCCGGCGCGAGCAGCGCGCACTACGTTATTCACCGCCGTAGGGCACGAAAGTCCCGTTCACAACCTGGAAGAAGCCGATGCCGCCCAGC
>CAZDVL010000302.1:0-3250 GCA_964508745.1 uncultured Anaerolineaceae bacterium
CGCTGGCCGACGGCACGCCCGCGCTGGCCGTCGCCGGCTCGCCGGCGGACTGCATCGCGCTGTGCGCGCTGGGCATGACGCCCTGGCCGGTAGACCTGGTGCTGTCGGGCATCAACCGGGGCGCGAACATGGGCCAGGACATCACCTACAGCGGCACGGTGACGGCGGCGCTGGAGGCGACCATCAACGGCACGCCGGCGCTGGCGGTCTCGCTGAACGACCGCAACGGCGCCGAGGTCGAGGACTACGCCGAGGCGGCGCGCATCGCCGTGCTGGTGGCGCGCCTGATGCTCGACAAGGGGCTGCCGCCGCTGACGATCCTCAACCTGAACGTGCCCCATGTGCCGGTTGTGCAGGGCATCCGGCTGACGCGGCAGGGCATCCGCATTTACCGCGACGAGCTGGAGCGCACCGACAGCGGCTACCGAATCGTCGGGCCAGAGCCGGGCGGCGTGACGGACGAGGAAGGGACGGACCTGTGGGCGCTGCACAACGGCTACGCCAGCCTGACACCGCTGCACCTGGACCTGACGGCGCACCGCTTCCTGGCGGACCTGGCGGCCTGGGACATCACGCTGTAACGATCAGCGGGCGCGAGTGGCGGCGGGCGCTGCTGCTGGCGCTGCTGCTGGCCGCGCTCACGTCCGCCCCTTACTGGCTGGGCTGGCTGGCCGCCGACGACGCGCAGCACTTCAGCGGCTTCCTGTTCGGCGTCGAGGACGGCCACAGCTACACCGGCAAAATGCGCCTGGGCGCGCAGGGCCGCTGGGATTTCTATCTGTTCTACACGGCGGAGGAACACGCCAGCGCGCCGCTGCTGTTCCTGCCCTATATCGTGCCGGGGCAGGCCGCCGGCCTGTTTCTGCCCCCCACCGACCCGGCGCTGACCGGCGCGCTGGTGGGCCTGTTCCACCTGCTGCGCGTGGCCTTCGGCGTGGGGCTGGTGCTGGCGCTGTACCGCTTCAGCGCCGTGTTTATTCACAGCCCGCGCGCGCGCTTCACGGCGCTGCTGCTGGCGGCGCTGGGCGGCGGGCTGGGCTGGCTGCTGCTGCTGGCCGGCGCGACGCCGCCGGAGTTCTACATCCCCGAAGGCTTCACCTTCCAGATTTTGCTGGGGCTGCCGCACCTGGCGCTGGCGCGGACGGCGCTGCTGGGCGGGCTGCTGGCGCTGTGCGCCGCGCTGGGGCGCGCGCGCGGCTGGCGCTGGGCGCTGCTGGCCGGCCTGTGCTGGCTGCTGATGGGCCTGGCGGTCCCGTTCTATCTGGCGGTCGTCTACGCCGTGCTGGGCGCGTGGGGGCTGGCGGCCTGGCTGCTGGCACGGCGCTTCCCGGCGCGGCTGGCGCGGCACGCCGTCCTCGCGGCGCTGGTCACGCTGCCGCTGTTCGGCTACAACGCGCTGGTGTTTGCCGGCAACCCCGCCTTCGCCCAGTGGTCGGCGCAGAACCTGCTGCCCTCGCCGCCGCCGCTGCATTACGCGCTGGCCTACCTGCCGCTGGCGCTGCTGGCGCTGCCCGGCGGGCTGCTGGCGGCGCGCCGCGCCCGCCGCGACGCACGCTACGCCCTGCTGATCGGCTGGCCGCTGGTCGTGCCGCTGCTGGTCTACCTGCCGCTCAACGTGCAGCGCCGCCTGGCCGAAGGCGTCATCGTGCCGCTGGCGCTGCTGGCCGCGCTGGGGCTGGCCGCGCTGGCCCGCCGCCGCCCGCGAAACGCCCGCCGCGCGCTGGCCGCCGCCGTGATCGGCCTGCTCAGCCTCAGCAGCGCGCTGCTGCTGCTGCTGGCGCTGGCCGCCGCCGCCAGCCGCAGCGAGCCGGTGTTCGTGCCGGGGGCGCTGGTGCGCGCCTTCGACTGGCTCAGCGCCCACACCGAGCCGGGCGACGTGGCGCTGGCGACCTTCCGCACCGGCAGCCGCGTGCCCGCCTACACCAACCTGCGCGCGTTCGTCGGGCACGGGCCGGAAACGCTGCACGCCGGCGCCAAAACCGCCCAGGCGGAGGCGTTCTTCAGCGGCAGCATGGCGGCGGCGGAGCGCGCGGCGCTGCTGGCCGGCCAGCGCGTCCGCTACATTATCTACGGCCCGGCAGAGCGCCGCCTCGCGCCGGACGGCGGGCAGGCCGTCCCGGCCTGGGCGGCGGGCCTGGACACGCTCTACAGCGCCGACGACGTGACCATCTACGGCGTCCCGCGCTGACGCGCGCCGCGCTTTTAGCACATTATCACAGCGAAAATCCGCGCTTTTAGGTTACTTTAGCCGACGAATCCCCGCGGGCGTTTATCTATAATTCTCTTTGTCTTTCAGCGTTTAGCCAACATCGCCAAATGGAGTGCTGTCCATGACCCACCTGGTTCCGCCCGCAGACGCCAAGCAGTCGGCAGATGCCCTGCTTGAATGGGCAAAAAGCAAGAACATCCAAGAGATCGACATCCGCTTTACCGACATTCGCGGCATGGTGCAGCACTTCAGCCTGCCGGTTGAGAACTGCGACAAGGACCTGTTCGCCGACGGCTTCGGCTTCGACGGCTCCAGCGTGCGCGGCTTCCAGAGCATTGACCAGTCCGACCTGATCCTGCTGCCGGACCTGAGCACCGCCGTGATTGACCCGTTCTTCAAAGCCCCCACGCTGGCGATCATCTGCGACGTGTACGACCCCATCGAGCGCCAGCCCTACGCCCGCGACCCGCGCGGCGTCACCAAGCGCGCCGAGGAATACCTCAAGACCACCGGCATCGCCGATACCGTGTATTTCGGGCCAGAGGCCGAGTTCTTCATCTTCAGCAACGTGCGCTACAACACCACCGAGAACATGAGCATGTACGAGGTGGACAGCCACGAAGGCTTCTGGAACACCGCCAGCGCCGAGCCGAACATGGTCTACCTCAACCGCATCAAAGAAGGCTACTTCCCGCTGCCGCCGCTGGACAAAACCCAGGACGTGCGCGCCGAGATGGTCGCCACCATGCTGGCCTGCGGCATCAACGTGGAGGTGCACCACCACGAAGTCGGCGGCGGCGGCCAGGCCGAGATTGATATGCATTACGACGGCATGCTGACGATGGCCGACAACCTGCTGCTCTACAAGTACATCGTCAAGAACGTCGCCATGCGCAACCACCTGGTGGCGACCTTCATGCCCAAGCCGCTGTTCGAGGACAACGGCAGCGGCATGCACTGTCACCAGAGCCTGTGGAAGGACGGCAAGCCGCTGTTCTTCGGCAGCGGCTACGCCAACCTGAGCCAGGAAGCGCTGTGGTA
>CAZDVL010000303.1:0-3248 GCA_964508745.1 uncultured Anaerolineaceae bacterium
GCGCAGGTAGTCGAGAACGGCGGGGCGGGCGGCGATGTCGGCGTGGTTGAAGCGGTAGACGCGCTTCTCGGTGTTGGGCCAGTTGGTGTGTATTTCCCAGGTGGCGATGTCAGTGACGATCAGCAGCGGCGGGTTGGCGAGGCTCTCGCGGTAGCGCTGAAGCTGCTGGTAGGCGGCGCTCAGGTCGGGATATTTGTTGGGGGCTTTGTACTCAATGGCGAAATGCCCCTCATAGAACACGTCGGCGAAGCCCTGGCCGCCAGCGTCCTTTCTGACGCCGTACTCGAAAGCGTAGCGCTGCCCCTGTGGGTCAAGCCCGCTGGCGTCGGGCGCGGCGTGGCCCACCAGCGCGCAGACATCGAGGAAGTGAAGCTGGTAAGACTGGCGCTCGCCCAGGGTGGTGTTGGCCCAGCGGGCAGCGAATTCCTGGGGTGTGAGGGTGGACATGGGCGGACTCCCTGGCGGGACAGGCGCTTGAGAGGGGGATTATAAAGGGCGAAGGTGGGATTAGCCACTTCGCCCTTCTGGAAAGCGTGCCTGGAGGGATTCGAACCCCCGACCTATTGTTCCGTAGACAATCGCTCTAATCCACTGAGCTACAGGCACAGATGTTGTTCGCTGATACTGTGCATGGTAGCACAGCGTCCCGCGCTGGTCAAGACAAAATCTCCACCGTCAGCGTCAGAATTCCGGCGGCGCCGGTAAACTCGGCCAGCGCCAGCGTGTAGACCCCCGCCTGCGCGGGGCGGACATCGGCCAGCGCGCCGTCGTCGCGCCACGCCGCGCGCGCGCCGTCGGGGCCGTAAAGCGCCAGCACCGGGTTGAGCGCGCCGTCAGCGCTGTGCGCGGCGGCGCTGAGGCGCGCGCCCGCCGGCAGCTCAAGCGTGCAGCGGAACACGTCGCCCCGGACGAGCGTCACGGCCTGCTGGGGCGCGCAGGCGGCCAGCGGCAGGCGCGTCAGCGTGACCTCCAGCGGGCCGGACTGCGCGCCGCTGAAGCTGTTGAGGCGCAGCGTGTACACGCCCGCGCCGGGCAGGTCCAGCCGGGGGATGTGCGCGTCGGTGGGCAGCAGGCCGGGCAGGTCCGCGCCGCCGTCGTCGTTGAAGGCCAGCAGGCGCGCGCCGTTGAGGACGGCCAGCGTCACGTCAACTGGCGTGCCGGCCTGGCTGCGCGCGGTGATGGCGATGCGCTCCGGGCCAGCCGCCGTGTATGTCAGGTCCGCCGGGCCGGCGTAAGCGGTCAGCGTGACGATCACCGGCGCATCAGGCGCGACAGGCGTTTGCAGCAGGTGCAGCAGCAGTGTGAGGAAAAGGGTGAGGGTTGTCATCACAGAGGGAAAGCGACCGGGGAGAGCCGCACACGCTCTCCCCGGTCACGGGTGGGCTAGAAGCCGCCGGTCTCCACACCCTGCATAAGCTTTTCAAGCTCCTCAGGGTCAATCATGGTAACGTCCGCCGGGACTTCGACGCTGACCGCCGGGTTGTACTCGGTCATGGTCAGGTCGAAGGTGAGGCCGATCGTGTTGGTGATGGTTTCCTGCTTTTCGTTTACGGTTTGCAGGCTCATGCCGAAGTTCAGCGCGGCCTGCTCAAGGCGCGGCGTGTCAATGCCGATGTACTGGTCGAAGCTGAGCGTCATGCCCTGGAAGTAACCGCCCAGGAGCGAGGCAAAGAACTGGAACTGCTGGTCAATTTCCTCCTCGGTCCCGCTCAACATCTCGCTGCTGACCAGGATATTCTTGAGGAAGTCGGACGAGAGCAGCGTGTTAAAGTCGAACGTCATCTGGAAGTGGGCGGCGTTCACGCCGTTGACGCTGCTGTCGGCCAGGCGGGCCATCTGCACGAAACCGGAGTCCACCAGCGAGGTCGCGTCTTCAAACATGCTGCCCAGGCCGCCCAGATCGCCTTCAGCCAGCGCATCGGGGTCAATTCCCAGGTCTTCGCCACCGGCGGAGTCCAGCGCGTCTTCCAGGGGGATGCCCTGCCAGCCCTGATCGCCGGTGTTGTCCAGCAGGTAGAGGATGTTGTCCACCAGGCGGAGTTCGAGGTCCACGTTGATCTGCTTGCCGTTCAACGCGCCGCCGCCGGCGATCGTGAGCTGCGCGACCGGGTTGCCGTTGGCGTCCTTGCCGCCGATGCCGGAGCCAGTCAGCGTCAGCGCTTCCTGGCTGATTGACAGGTTGAACGAATAGTCGAAGGCGAGGGAGTCAAACGAGTAGCTGTTGCCCTGCGTATAGAGCGCGAAGTCCGCTTCGCTCAGGCCCAGCGTGCCGCTATCCTGCGCCAGTGCCGGTGTCAGGCCCACGAGCAGCATGAGCAACGCGAAAAATACAGCAGCTTTCTTCAGCATATTGTCTCCTTGAACAGCGGGTGAATAAAAGTTGCGAGATTACATTCTTAGTGTAAAAGCAAGCCCTGTGGCTGTCAACGGCTGGCGTGTTAAGGTACAGCGCGCCGGTAGACCGCGAGCGTCTGCTGGGCTGTTTTGCGCCAGGAGTAGCGGGTGGCCTGCGCCAGCCCGGCGCTGATCTGCGACTGGCGCAGCGGCTCCTGCTCCAGCAGGGCGATGATGGCCCCGGCCATCGCGCGGGCGCTGCCCGGCTCGACGAGGAACGCGCCGTCGCCCACGATTTCCGGCAGCGACGAGACTTCGTTGGCGACGACCGGCGTGCCGCAGGCCATCGCCTCGATGACGGGCAGGCCGAAACCCTCATAGCGGCTGGGGTAGGCGAAGACGCTCGCCAGCCGGTAAAGCGCGGGCTTGTCCGCCTCGTCCACATAGCCGAGCCAGCGCACCGAGTCCGCGATACCCAGCTCAGCGGCGTAGGCGGGCAGGTCCGGGAAAAGCGGCGTGCCCCAGCGGGGCGCGCGCCCGGCCAGCACCAGCGGCACGTTCTCGCCCTGCTGCACATACGTGTGGGCCAGCAGCAGTTGGTTGACCTGTTTGCGCACGTCGAAGCCGCCCAGGTAGAGCACGAAGCGTTCCGGCAGGCCGTAGCGGGCGCGCACGTCGGCGTCGCGCTCCGCGCCCAGGCGCGGGTGATAGCGCTCGTCAGGCGCGAGGTACGTGGGCGTGATGCGCTCTGGCGCGATGCCCAGGTGCTCCTCGATGTCGAGTTTGGCGGCGTGGCTGAGCGTGATGATTTCGGCAGCGCCGCGCGCCGCCGCGCTCACCAGCGCCGTGTACAGGCGGGCGCGGAAGCCGCGCGCATAGTCGGGCAGGGCCAGCGGGATCACATCCAGCACGGA
>CAZDVL010000304.1:0-3210 GCA_964508745.1 uncultured Anaerolineaceae bacterium
CGCTTCACGCAGCGGGCGCGGCGTGTGCTGAGTCTGGCCCAGGAAGAGGCGGAACGGCTTCAGCACAATTACATCGGAACCGAACACCTGCTGCTGGGCCTGATGCGCGAAGAAGGCGGCGTGGCCGGGCGCGTCCTGCGCGAACTCGGCCTGGAGCAGCGCCGTGTCGAGGAACTGGTGGAGCGCCTCACCCGCGCCACGACACGCACGCCCAGCACCCAGCTTGACCTCTCGCCCGGCACCAAGCGCGTGCTGGAGCTGGCGGTAGACGAAGCGCGGCGCATGGGCCATCACTACATCGGGACCGAACACCTGCTGCTGGGCCTGGTGCGCCAGTCTGAGGGTGTGGCGATTGAGGTGCTGAAGCGCCTGGGCGTCAGCCCGGAGGAAGTGCGCCGCCAGACGCGGCGCGTGCTTCAGGAAAGCCCGGTGCAGACCAGCCCGCCGCCCGAAGAAGCGCGCCGCCCGCGCCCCCCGCGCGAAGGCAAAACGCCGCTGGTTGACCAGCTCGCGACCGACCTGACCGCGCTGGCGCAGGACGGCAAGCTCGACCCGGTGGTCGGGCGCGAGACCGAGATCGAGCGCGTGATCCAGGTGCTCAGCCGCCGCCGCAAGAACAACCCGGCGCTGATCGGCGAGCCGGGCGTGGGCAAAACCGCCATCGTCGAAGGGCTGGCGCAGCGCATCGTTATGGGCGACACGCCCAAGCCGCTGCTGGGCAAGCGCGTCCTCCAGCTTGACGTTGGCTCGCTGGTGGCCGGGACAATGTACCGCGGCCAGTTCGAGGAGCGCCTCAAACGGGTGATCGAGGAACTGAAGTCGTCCGACAGCATCCTCTTTATTGACGAGGTGCATATGCTGGTCGGCGCGGGTTCTGCCGGCAGCAGCGTGGACGCCGCCAACATCCTCAAACCGGCCCTGTCGCGCGGCGAGCTGCAGTGTATCGGCGCGACCACGCTCGACGAGTACCGCAAACACATCGAGAGCGACGCCGCGCTCGAACGCCGCTTCCAGCAGATTATGGTGGACGAGCCGTCCATCGAGGAAACGATCGAAATCCTCCAGGGCATCAAAGTGCCCTACCAGGAACACCACAACGTCGAGATCACCGACGACGCCATTGACGCGGCGGCGCACCTGTCCGCCCGCTACGTGCCGGATCGCTTCCTGCCCGACAAGGCGATTGACCTGATTGACGAGGCTTCCGCCCGCCTGCGCATGTACAAAAGCCCGGAAGCCGCCCAGGTGCGCAACGCCGAGCGCGAGCTGACCACCATCGAGGACGACATCCGCATCCTCGAGGAAGACAGCGCCAACGCCGAGGAAGTCGCCCGCCTCCAGCTTCAGCGCGAAAACCTGAGCGCGACGCTGCTCTCCCTCAAGTCCAACTGGAACGAGGAAACCAACCAGCCGCGCCTGTCGAAAGAGGACATCGCCGAAGTCGTCGCCATGTGGACCGGCATCCCGGTTATGCGCATCGCCGGCGAGGAAAGCGAACGCCTGATGCACATGGAGGACGCGCTGCACGGGCGTATCGTCGGCCAGCACGAGGCGATTGAGGCCATCAGCAAGGCGGTGCGCCGCGCGCGCGCCGGCCTGAAGGACCCGCGCCGGCCGATCGGCTCGTTTATGTTCCTGGGGCCGACCGGCGTCGGCAAGACGGAGCTGACCAAGGCGCTGGCGGAGTTTCTGTTCGGCAGCGAGGACGCCCTCATCCAGCTTGACATGAGCGAGTTCATGGAGCGCCACTCGGTGGCGCGGCTGGTGGGCGCGCCGCCCGGCTACGTGGGCTACGAGGACGCCGGCCAGCTTACCGAGGCGGTGCGCCGCCGCCCGTACAGCATCATCGTCTTTGACGAAATCGAAAAGGCGCACCCCGAAGCGTTCAACATGCTGCTGCAGGTGATGGAAGAAGGCCAGCTCACCGACGCGCGCGGGCGCACGGTCAACTTCCAGAACTCCATCATCGTCATGACCAGCAACATCGGCGCCGACACCATCAAGCGCGGCTCGGTCCTGGGCTTCGACCTCAAGCGCGACGAGAACGTGACCGAGGCCGAGAGCTACACCGACATGCGCAAAAACGTGGTCGAGCAGCTCCGGCGCGCCTTCCGGCCCGAATTCCTCAACCGCGTGGACGCCACTATCGTGTTCCGTTCGCTCACCCGCGCCGAGATCAAAGAGATCGTCGAACTCGAAATGCGCAAGGTGCGCGACCGCCTCATCGAGCACGCCATCACGCTTGAGCTGACCGAGGACGCCCGCGAGTGGCTCGCCAACCACGGCTACGACCCGGAGTACGGCGCGCGCCCGCTGCGCCGCCTGATCCAGAACGAGGTCGAGGATGTGCTGTCCGACGGCATCCTCTCCGGCAGCTTTAACATCGCCAGCACCGTGCGCGTCCGCGTCGGCGAGAACGACACGCTGCTGCTGGAACCCGCCGAGGAAGATGAGATGGAAGCGCCGCTGGCCTAGCCGCCGCGGCAGATCGCAAAAAACGCAGAACCCCTGCGGCCGCCGCTGGCCCAGGGGTTCTGTTTTTAGATTCAGGCCGCCGGCGGCTCAGAATTCGTATTCGTCGAAGTCGCTGCTGAGGCTCACCGGGCCGGCGAACGTCTGCCGCGCCTCCGGGACGATCAACTGCGGGTCAGTGTTCCACACCTGGTAATGGATCAGGTACAGGGCGCGCGCCCGGCAGTGGGCCGCCGTCTCGCCGGCGTGGCGCGCGCTGGAGTGCCCCTGGCCCTCGCCCGCCGCCTCGTGAATGAGCAGGTCGGCCTCTGCGCACAGCTCGGCCAGCGAGGCCGTCGGCTCGGTGTCGCAGGTGTAGGCCAGCACCCGGCCGGTGAGCTTGTTCTCGATGCGCAGGCCGATGGTGGGGATAAAGTGCTTGACCGGCCAGGCCGAGATGCGAAACTCGTCGTTTTCCAGCACCGGGGCGTTGTTGCGCTCGCGCACGCGGTGGAACGTCACCGGGAAGAAGCCCGGCCACGCCTCCCACTGAAAGGCCGCCATCAGGTCCTCGGCGCGGTTGATGCAGTGGGGCAGCCCGTAGAAGCGCAGCGGCGCCTGCCGCCCCAACTGCCACATATGCATCAGCATGTTCGGCATCCCGGAGACGTGATCCGGGTGAAAATGCGTCAGAATCACGTCGCCCAGCCCGTCGTCGCTGATGCCCAGGTTCTTGAGCTTGCCCAGCGGGTTCGAGCC
>CAZDVL010000305.1:0-3200 GCA_964508745.1 uncultured Anaerolineaceae bacterium
GGCGGCACGCCGTCGGCCACGATGCGGCGCACCGCGTGCACGATCTCGTCGCGCCCGCCGTAGTTGAACGCCACATTGAGGATCAGCTTGCTGTTGCCGCGCGTGAACTCGCACGCATGGCGGATCTTGCGCTGGAGCGCCGGGTCAATGCCGTTCAGCTCGCCGATGTGGCGAATCTGCACGCCGTTGTCGTTCAGCTCGCGCAGCTCGCGGTCAAGGACCATTTCCAGAATGCTCATCAGCACGCGCACTTCGGCGCGCGGGCGCTTCCAGTTCTCTGTGGAGAAAGCGTAAATGGTGAGAATCTCGACGCCGAATTCGACGCAGGCGTGCAGCGTGCGGCGCAGGTTTTCAGTCCCCTGGCGGTGGCCTTCGGCGCGCGGCAGGCCGCGCGCTTTCGCCCAGCGCCCGTTGCCGTCCATGATGATCGCCACGTGCCGGGGCGGCTCAGTCAGGCTTGTGATCTCTGGTGCGGTGTCTTCATGCAGCTTTGCAGCCATATGGTGACGCCTTTGCTCGATACGTTACAGGGCGGGCGCGGCGCGCCGTATGCGCAGTATACACCCGGCCGCCGCGCGCGAACCTTGCAAAACGGATGAATTCCGGTCAGATTTCCAGAATTTCCTGCTCTTTGGCCTTGCCCAGCTCTTCAATCTGCTCAATATACTGGTCGGTCAGCTTCTGCACGTCGTCCTGGCCGCGCTTCATTTCGTCCTCGGAAATCATCTTTTCCCGCTCGAAATCGCGCAGGTCGTCGTTGGCGCCGCGGCGGATGTTGCGCATCGTCACGCGCGCCTCCTCCATGCGCTTGTGCAGAAACTTGACCAGCTCCTGGCGGCGCTCGCGGGTCAGCGGCGGCATCACCAGGCGGATATTCTCGCCGTCGTTGCTGGGGTTGATGCCGATATTCGCCTGCTGGATCGCCTTTTCGATGGCCTTCAGCGTGCTTCTGTCGAAAGGCCGAATGAGAATCTGAAGCGCCTCCGGCGTGGAGATGTTGGCGAGCTGGCGCAGTTCGGTCGCCTGCCCATAGTAGTCCACCGTCAGGCGGTCAACCAGCGCGGTGCTGGCGCGCCCGCTGCGGATGCCCTGGAGGTCTTCCTCGTAGACACCGAGCGACGCTTTCATCTTCTGTCGGGTTTCACTGAGAATGTCGTCAATCATTGTCATCCAGCCTTTTTACAGAACAGTCTGTGTTTTTCCTCACACCGGCGCGCCTCAGGTGTAAGGCCAGCCCTGCCAGCCGCGCGCCTGCCAGGCGGCGTACAGCGCGATCGAGCCAACTGTGGCGACGTTGAGGCTGGCGACGTGGCCGCGCATGGGCAGCGACAGCAGCATGTCGCAGGTGTCGCGCACCAGCCGGCGGATGCCCTCGCCCTCGCTGCCCAGCACCAGGCCCAGCGGCATGTTCAGGTCGGTGCGGTCGAAAGGCGGCACGTCGGGGCCAATGTCCAGCCCCACCAGCCACACGTCGCGCGCTTTGAGGTCTTTCATTGTGTTCACCAGGTTGGTCACCTGAAGGCAGCTCAGGTGCTCCACCGCGCCGGACGACGCGCTGACCACTGCCGCCGTGACCGAGACGCTGCGCCGTTCCTGGAAGATGATGCCGTGCACGCCGACCGCGTCGGCCACGCGCAGCAGCACGCCCACGTTCTGCGGGTCCTTGAGCAGGTCCAGCAGCAGGAAGAACGGCTTCTCGCCGCGCTGGCGGGCCAGCGCGAAGCAGGCGTCAAGGTCGCTGTAGGGGTACGGCCCGGCGCGCAGAATCACGTTCTGGTGGTTGGCGCCGCCGGCGAGGTCGTCAATGATGCGGCGCGGCACGCGGTTGATCTTGACGCCGCGCTCGCGCGCCGCCGCCGCGATGTCTGCGATCAGGCCGCGTTCCTCAACCGACTCGCTGATCAGAAGCTGCTCCAGGCTGCGCCGCCCGGCGCGCAGCGTTTCCAGCACCGCCCAGTGGCCGTACAGAAAATCAACCATCGCGCTATTCCGTCCGCCAGGTTGTGCCGCCAGGGCCGTCTTCCAGCGCGACGCCCAGCCGCGCCAGCTCGTCGCGGATGCGGTCGCTCTCCGCGTAGTTTTTGCTGGCGCGCGCCTGCGCCCGCAGGCTGATGAGCAGCTCGACCAGCCCGGCCTCGCGCTGCGCGCTGCCGCCGGCCGCCTCGCCGGTTGGGATCAGGCCCAGCACGCCCCCGCCCAGGTCGCTGTAGACGCTTTCGATCTCCGCCAGCGCCGCCAGCCCGACCGCCGCCCCGCTGTTCAGCAGCGTGTTCGTCTCGCGCGTCAGGTCCTGCAGCGCGGCGATGGCGCGCGGCGCGTTGAAGTCGTCGTCCATCGCCGCGACAAAGTCCGCGCGCGCCTGCTCCAGCCGCGGCCGGATGCCCGCGCCGTCGTCGCTCTCCGGGGCGCTGTTCATGCGCTGGCGCACCAGCCGCACCGCGCCGTACAGCCGTTCCCAGCCGCCTTCCGCCGCGCTCAGCGATTCGTCGTGGTAGTTGACCGGGCTGCTGTAGTGGGCGCTGAGCACGAACAGGCGGATCACTTCCGGGCGGTAGCGCGCCAGCGCGTCCTTGACCGTGACGAAATTGCCCAGGCTTTTAGACATCTTGGTGGGGACGCCGTCGGCGTCCGGCACCATCAGGCTGCCGACCAGCATCCAGTAGCGGGCGAAGGGCGCGTCGTTGGCGCACTCGCTCTGGACGATCTCGTTTTCGTTGTGCGGGTAGATGTTGTCCACGCCGCCGCCGTGAATGTCGAAGGTTGGCCCCAGGTACTTGCGCGCCATCGCCGAGCATTCGATATGCCAGCCGGGGAAGCCTTCGCCCCAGGGGCTGCCCCAGCGCAGGATGTGTTCGGGGTCGGCCTTTTTCCACAGCGCGAAGTCTGCCGCGTGGCGTTTTTCGTCGCGCACGTCCTCGCGGCTGCCGGCTTCCTGCTCATCAGGGGTGCGGTTCGACAGCTTGCCGTACTCCGGCGCGCTTGCCACGTCGAAGTAAACGCTGCCGTCCACCACGTAGGCGTGGCCGCCGGCGATCAGTTCTTCGATCATCGCGATCTGTTCGGGGATGTGGCCGCTGGCGCGCGGCGAGATGTCGGGCCGGGTGACGCCCAGCGCGTCCATGTCGGCGAAATAGCTGCGCGTGAACAGCTCGACAAGCTGCATCGGCCGGGCCTGCATCTGGCGCGCCTTCTTGAGGATT
>CAZDVL010000306.1:0-3193 GCA_964508745.1 uncultured Anaerolineaceae bacterium
ACGAAGAAGGGGATAATCTTCTCCGGGTACTGGTAGGGGCCGAAGGTGTTGCTGCCGCGCGTGATCACCGTGTCCATGCCGTGCGTGATGTGGTAGGCGCGCACCAGCAGCTCGCCGCCGGCCTTGCTGGCGGCGTAGGGGCTGTTGGGCGCGAACGTGTCGTCCTCGACCGAGAAATGCCCCGGCTCGATGTCGCCGTACACCTCGTCGGTCGAGACGTGCAGGAAGCGCCCCAGGCCGTGCTGGCGCGCCTCGTCCAGCAGGATGTGCACGCCAACCGTGTTGGACTGGATGAAGGCGTCGGGCGCGAGGATGCTGCGGTCAACGTGGCTTTCGGCGGCGAAGTTCACCACCGTGTCAATCTCGTGCGTCTGGTAGGCGCGGCGGACGGCCTCGCGGTCGGCGATGTCGCCGCGCTCGAAGCGGTAGTTGGGCGCGCCGCTGACCGGCAGCAGGTTGTCGAGGTTGCCGGCATACGTCAGCTTGTCGTAGACGACGAGGTTCATGGCGGGGTGCGCGTTCACCATGTGGCGCACAAAGGCGCTGCCGATGAACCCCGCGCCGCCTGTGACCAGGATATTTTTCATACGGGCTGCTCCACTTCTCCGGTTGGGGCGGGGCTGCTGGCGAGGACGAAACGTTCGACCGCCTCGGCCACGCCGTCGTTGTCGTTGGTCGCCACCACATGGTCGGCGGCGGCTTTCAGGTGCGCCTCGGCGTTGCCCATCGCCACGCCCACCCCCGCCAGGCGCACCATTTCGATGTCGTTCTCGCCGTCGCCCAGCGCCAGCACGTGCCGCGGCTCCAGGTTCAGGTCGCGCAGCAGCGCCTTCAGCGCCGTGCCCTTCGACACGCCCGGCGGCAGCACCTCCACCATCTGCGGCACGTTGGCCTGCACCATGCGGGCCGTGCCGTCAAGCTGCATCGTGAGCTGCCAGCGCAGCGCGCGCACGCGGCGCACGTCGCTGAGGTTCATCAGCACCACCTTGTTGACCGGCAGGCTGTCGAGGATGTTCTGCAGCGGGCCGACGACCTGCACCGCTGGCTCGCCATATCTGGCGAGCATGGCGTCGCCGTCGGTGCGGGCGCGCACCAGAAGCTGCGTGCCGGCGTAGGCCACCACGTCGAAGCCGCGATCCTCAGCGAACGTGATCACGCGCCGCGCGATGGCCGGGTCGAGCGTGGTCTGGCTGCGCAGCGTGCCGTCGCCGTTGTAGACCGTCAGCCCCTGCGTGAAAATGCCGGGCGTGGCCAGGCCCAACTGGGCGATAATGTCGAGCGCCGAGGCGCGGGTTTTGCCGGTCGCCAGCATCACCTGCACGCCCCGCGCCATCGCCGCCCTGAGGGCGGCCTCGGTGCGCGCGCTCAGCTCGTGGCGGCTGTTGAGCAGCGTGCCATCAATGTCAACGACGATTAACCGGATCTGATCACTCATTGCAATTTGCTCTGTCTTTCCTTGTCGGGCGTCTGCCGGGATTCTACACGATCCACACGGTGCTGTGATCGCCCAGATTCATTTTGAGCGCGCGCGGCTTTTCGTCGGCGCGCTGGACGGTGGCCTGCCGCCCGATGAGCGAGTCCTGCACGCGCGCCGGCAGGTCCCTGACGGCGCTGTGTTCCAGCACGATGCTGCGCTCGATCTCGCAGTTGCGGATGACGACATCGTGCGCGATGCTGGAAAACGGCCCGACGTAGCTGTTTTCGATGACGGCGTTCTCGCCGATGATCGTCGGCCCGCGCACCACGCTGTTGACGATGCGCGCGCCGCTTTCGACCGTGACGCGCCGGTCCACCTCGGCGTTTTCGATGTGCGCGCTGGGCGCGATGTGCGGCGTCAGTTCCTCCAGCACCAGGCTGTTGGCCTCCAGCATGTCGGTCGGCTTGCCGGTGTCAATCCACCAGCCGGTGTGCACGTGCGGGTAGACGCTGTAGCCGGCGTCAATCAGCCATTGGATGGCGTCGGTGATTTCCAGCTCGCCGCGCGCCGACGGTTTGATGGCGTCCGCCGCTTCGAAAATGTGGTGGTCGAACATGTAGATGCCCACCAGCGCCAGGTTGCTGGGCGGGTCCTTGGGCTTCTCGATCAGCCGTTCGATGCTGTGGTCGGGGCGCAGCTTGGCGACGCCGTAGGACTGCGGGTTGGGGACCTCTTTCAGCACAATCTGGCTGTTCCAGTCGCTGCTGGCGAAGTCGCGGATGAGGCCGCCGATGCCGCCTTCGATCACGTTGTCGCCCAGGAACATGACGAAGCGCTCGTCGCCCAGGAAGCCGCGCGAGATTTTGACGGCGTGCGCCAGCCCGTCGGGGCTGTCCTGCGGGATGTACGTCAGGCGGACGCCCCAGCGGCCGCCGTCGCCCAGCGCGTCCCTGATCTCCGGCCCGGTGCTGCCGATAACAATGCCGATCTCGTCCACGCCCGCGTCGCGGATCGCCTCGATCACCCGCACCAGGATCGGCTTGTTGGCGACCGGGATCAACTGCTTGGCGCGGGTATACGTAAGCGGGTACAGGCGTGTGCCTTTCCCCCCACTGAGGATTAACCCTTTCATATCGGCTTTCACTCCGTGCTGTGTCAGTACACAAAGGTGCGCGTGCTGTGCTGCTAACGGTAGCGGCTGTGGTCTAACATCCGCCTAAAAAAGCCGCTTCGCCATGAGAATATCCGGTTTGCCGGGGCCGTTGGCGTCGGGAACCACGCCGGTGATGGTGAAGCCGCATTTCTGGTAGAAGGTGTATGGGTGGCCTTTGCGGTTCTGAATGTCGCGGATGCGCTCCCACAGGCCGTCGTACAGGTCAACGCCGCTGAGGCTGGTCATGGCGTCCTCGTCGTCGCTGCCGAGCGTCAGCGTGAGCGCGCCGCGCGCCCGCGCCCGCGCCTCGATGTCGGCCAGCAGCGCGCGCCCGACGCCCCGGCCCTGATGCGCCGGGTCAACGACCAGCGGGTGCAGCTCCCACACGCGGCCCTCATAGCCCAGGCACAGGCCGCCCGCCCAGCCGATCAGCCGGCCGCGCGCGTCCAGCGCCGCCCGGCAGATGCTGTCCTGCGCCAGGATGTCGTCCACCTCGGCGCGGGCCGCCGCGATGTCCGGCCAGGCGGCGGGCCAGTGTTCGCGGAAAGCGAGCACCAGCAGCCGCGCCGCCTGTTCGCGGCGCCGGGTGTGGCGCGGCAGCAGGTCGGTGAGGCGCGCCAGCG
>CAZDVL010000307.1:0-3188 GCA_964508745.1 uncultured Anaerolineaceae bacterium
CCGCTTTCGTAGCGCTCGCGCACGGCAGCGCCCAGCGTGCGCGGCGCGATCAGGCCGATGTCTACGAACGGGGGCGCTTCGATATAGCCGAAGGCGGCGTTATAGGCGCTGCTGAACACCAGCATGTCGCCGCGCTCCAGGTTGGGCGAAATCTGCTCCAGGTACAGGCGCGGCATGGCCTCGTCAGACACCAGCAGCAGCAGCACGCGGCAGCGGCGCGTCAGCTCGTCCACCTCCGCGGTGGCGAAGCCTTCGGCCTGCGCCTGTTCCAGGCGGGCCGGGTCGCGCTCGCTGACGAGCACCTCAACGCCGCTGTCGCGCAGGTTGAGGGCGACGGGCCGCCCCAGGTGGCCGTAGCCGATCACGCCCACCGGCTTGTCGGCAAGCTGCGTGAGGTCCGCGTCTTCGTCTCGGTACACAATTGGCATTGTCGCCCCCGGTGCAGATGCAGCCGCTTCAGGCAGGGCCAACCATACCGCGCGCCGCGCCGCCGCGCAACGGTCAGCCGGGGGGGATCAGCGCCGACCACACCGGCAGGTCGTAGCCGTTGTGGCGGAAGCCCAGCCGCCGGTAGAGGCGCTGCGAGCGCTGGTTGCTGGCCTGCGTGTTGACCGTCATGGCGGCGACGCCGCGCAGGGCGAAGCGCGCGACAACGTCGGCGACCAGCGCCGCGCCCACGCCCGCGCCCTGGACGGCGGGGTCCACCGCCAGCCGCGCGAGGTGCGCGCCGTCGCGGTAGAGCGTGCTGAGCTGGTAGCCGGCGAGCGCGCCGCCCAGCAGGGCGACGGTGCTGCTGCTGGCGATGCGCTGCGCCTGGCGCAGGTCCGCCAGGCTGAGCTGCCAGGGCGGGGCGAACGCGGCGTGGTCAAGCGCCGCGATGCGCTCCAGGTCGGCCGGCGTGGTCTGGCGCAGCGCCAGCCCCGCGACCGGGGCGGCCTCTGGCGGCGGGCCGCTGCGCTGCATGGTGACGACATCCTCGTCGTAGGCGAAGCCGAGGCTGGCGAGGTGGTCCTCGATCCAGGTGCGCGTGACAAGCACGGTGACGGTCTGCACCCCTGCCGCGCGCAGGTCGGGCAGCAGCGCGCGCCACAGGGCTTCCAGCACCGGGCGGGCCGGGAAAGCGTCGTCAACGGCGGCCAGCCGCACCCAACCGGAGCGGCCCAGCGGCTCAGAGACGACCAGCAGCCCCGCCAGTTGGTTGTCGTGCCAGGCGAGGCGGCCCAGGCTGGCGTGGGCGTCCAGCCAGTCGCTGGCCTCGTGCCAGTCAAGGTGGGTGTGCACCTGGTAGCTGCGGTAGAGCAGGTCGTCCAGGCGCATCCGGTAGCGGCGGTCGAAGGGCGTGACGGAGATCGAAGTCATCAGCGCCATGAGGACGAGCGCCCCGTGTTGATGCGCGCGGCGTAGCTGGGCGCGGTGATGGCGACGAGGGCGCAGCGGCGCGTGTCCAGCAGCCGGCTCACCAGCCGCCGGTCGAGTTCCTCGATGGGGCGCGCGGTGGTGATGACGGTGGGCAGCACGCGCGGGTAGCGGTAGTCCAGCAGTTGGAACAGCTTGTCCTTCCAGAAGGCGGTCAGGTCGCCGCCCAGGTCGTCGAGGATCAGCAGGGGGACATCGCGCACGGCGCGGAAGCGCTGCTCGAACAGCGACTGGTTCGCGCCGCCCATCACCTGGCGCAGGTAGTCGAACAGGTCGGCCACCGTCACAAAGAGCACGCCCGGCTGGTTGAAGCGCTCGCGGTGGGCGTTGGCGACCGCCGCCGCCAGGTGCGTCTTGCCGCAGCCGAACGGGCCGGTGAACACCAGCCAGCCCTGCGGCTGCTGGGCGAAGCGCTGGGCGGCGTCCAGCGCGAACTCCAGGTTGGCCTGGTCGTCGCGGCTGAGGCCGCTGCGCGTGTCGAACGCCTCGAACGTCATGGCGCTGTAGCTCATGATCGGCGTGATTTCGTTCTGTGCGCTGGCGCGCGGCGTGCGGAAGTCCGGCGCGGCGATGACGATGCGCCGCACCACCTGGTCGTCCACCAGCCGGCTGCGGATGCGCGCGTCGAGCAGGTCAATCTCGACGTTGGTGGTGATCACGGTGGGCAGGCGGTAGCTGTAGCGGTGGTTGAGAAGCTGGAACAGCTTTTCCTGCGCCCACTGGCTGGGGTTTTCCGCGCCCAGGTCGTCCAGGATGAGCAGGTGCGCGCTGCGGATGCGGTCAAACATCTGGTCGTAGGCGACCTCCGAGTTCGGGCCGAAGGTGCTGCGCAGGTGGTCGAGCAGGTCGGGCGCGGTCACGAACAGCACGTGGTCGCCGGCCTCCAGGCGGAGGTTGCCCACCGCCGCCGCCAGGTGCGTCTTGCCGCAGCCGTAGCCGCCGGCGAGCAGCAGCCAGCCGTCGGGGCTTTCGGCGTAGCGCTGCGCCGCCTGGCGCGCGGTTTGCAGCGACTGCTGCTCGTAGGGCGTGAGCATCAGGCCCTCGCTGCGGAAGGAATCGAACGTTTTGCCGGCGAACGCGCCCAGGTTGCTGAGGCTGCGCAGGCGCTCGCGCCGTTCGGCGTCGTGCTCAAGCGGGTTGTTGGGGCAGCGAAAGAGCCGGCCAAAGCGCGGGTCGCTCACGTCCACGTCGTAGCTGATGAGGCCCAGGCCGCCGCAGAGCGGCTCGCGCCCGCACAACGCGCA
Organism: uncultured Anaerolineaceae bacterium; assembly: GCA_964508745.1. Taxonomy (GTDB): domain Bacteria; phylum Chloroflexota; class Anaerolineae; order Aggregatilineales; family Phototrophicaceae; genus DAOTWC01. The sequence goes on from CAZDVL010000307.1 coordinate 2,661, forward strand.
GCTTCCGCCGTCCTTATTCATCGGGCCGGTGTTTGATGAAGGCGGCATATTCCCCGGAAATATATTTTTTTCCATCCGTTTGATCAGGTCCGCCAGTGTGTCCACTGTCTTTGCCCTCTTTGTGCCAGCGTTCCAGAATGGCGCGGATATAACGCCAACTGCGCTTGTTGTGTTCGACGGCCAGGCGCAGCGCGTCCTCCAGCCAGGCGGCGGGGTACTCTGCCTCGGCGTCCTTGAGCTGTTCGCTGATCAGCGGCGTGAGCGCGCCGATGTTGGTTTCGTACAGCGCGAAGATGTTGGGCCGCTCTGGCAGAATCTCCACCGAGCCGTGCGCGTCGCCGGGGCGGTAGTGCCCGCCGCGAATCTGGTCGGCGGCGGCGCGGCCTGTGGACGTGTTCAGAAAATAGAGCGTTTCACCGCCGCTGTCAAGTTTCACGCGGGCGCACAGCAGCGTCCCGCGCGCGACCGCCTGCGCCAGCGCGCCCTCCAGCGCGACGGCGGGGTCCTGGTCCGGGCGGGCCGCGCGCA
>CAZDVL010000308.1:0-3172 GCA_964508745.1 uncultured Anaerolineaceae bacterium
ATGATGCGCGCCAGCGTGGTGTCGCTGGCCGGCTGCGTCGCCTCCACGTCCAGCAGGCCGTGCGTGTTGAGCGTGCCGGCGAACACCTTGTCGCCGGCGGCCTTGTCCACCGGCAGCGACTCGCCGGTGATCGGGGCCTGGTTCACGGCGGAGCGCCCGTCGCGCACCACGCCGTCCACCGGGATGCGCTCGCCCGGCTTGATCAGCACGACCTCGCCGACGCGGATCTCGTTCACCGGCACGACCAGCTCGCGCCCGTCGCGCACCACATGCGCCTCGTTGGGGTAAAGCTTGAACAGGCTCTTGATCGCCTGGCGGCTGCGCCCGATGGCGTAGTCCTGCAGCACGTTGCTCAGCGAGAACAGGAACAGCAGCACCGCGCCTTCCTGCCACTGGCCGATGGCCGCCGCGCCCAGCGCCGCCAGCACCATCAGCATGTCCACGTCAATGCGGCGCTCGCGCAGGCTTTCGACCGCCGTTTTCGCGCCGAACACGCCGCCGGCCGCGTAAGCGACCACGGCGCAGACGGCGACCACCCACCCCGGCAGCCCGGCGCTTTCGGCCAGCGCGCCGGCGACAATCGCCGCCAGCGTGAGGGCGACAAAGCGCGGCTCCAGCCAGGCCTGCGTTTGCCAGCGCGGGCGCGCCGAGGCCGGCGCGGGCCGCTGCCCAGTGGTGTGCGGGTGCGGTCTGGCTTCAGTTTTTGTGGACATAAGCGGTGCCTCTCGTGGTCTGGCTGGCGTCAAGCCGGCTGTTTCGTATGTGTCAACTCTATTTTAACACAGGTTAATTCAGATCGCAACAAGATGCTAATCTGATTTTAACACTCGTTGAGCGGCCGTTTTTCGCCACCGCGCGCGATTTCCGCTACAATGCGCGCCATGCCAACGCCGTTTACCCATCTCCACGCCGCCCAGCGCCTGCTGGCCGACCCGCTGCTGCCGGCGGCGACGCGCCGCCTGCTGGCCGCCGAGCGCCCCGCCTTCCTGCTGGGCAGCGTCGCGGCGGACGCCCGCGTCGCGTCCGGCAGGCGCGCCGACACGCACTTCTACGCCTACGACCAGCCGCTGACGGCGCACCCCTGGCGCGTGCTGCTTCGGCAGCACCCGGCGCTGAGTTCGGCCAGCGGCGCGGCGCAGCGCGCCTTTGTCGCCGGCTACGTGGCGCACCTGTGCATGGATGAAACCTGGTCGCTGGACATGCTGGCCCCTTATTTCGCCCAGGGCGCGTGGCTGACGCCCGGCGAGCGCTTCTTCATGCTGCACATCATCCTGGTCTATATGGACGAGCGCGACTACGGCGCGCTGGCCGGCTGGCAGCGTGACGCGCTGCTGGCCGCGCAGCCGGCGGGCTGGCTGCCGTTCATGCCCGACGCGGTGCTGTGCGACTGGCGCGATTTCATCGCCGGGCAGCTTCCGCCGGGCCACAGCCAGACGCTGGCGGTGTTCGGCGGGCGCATCCAGCGGCCCGCGGCGGACTTCCGCGCCCTGCTCGATTCGCCGGCGGCGCTGCGCGCCAACCTGTGGGAACACGTGCCGCCGGGCGCGCTGGCGGATGTCGAGGCGCGCATGTACAGCTTCGCCCGCCAGCAGATGCAGGCCTACCTCGACGGGGTATAGTCCGGCCTGCTAACCACGGGAGACAGACCGCCATGCGCTTCGAGATGCTGATTAACGGTGAGTGGCGCGGCGCGCGCGACGGCCGCACCTGGGACGTGATTGACCCGGCCACCGAGGAAACTGTCGCGGCGGCGCCGTTCGGCGGCGCGGCAGAGGCGCGCGCGGCGGTCGCGGCGGCGCACGACGCGCTGCCCGGCTGGCGCGCCATGACGCCCTACGCGCGCGGCGCGCTGCTGCGCGGCGCCGCCGAGCTGATCCTCAGCCGTCTGGACGCGCTGGCCCCCATCATGACGCGCGAGTGCGGCAAGCCGCTGGCCGAAGCGCGCGCCGAGTGGGCGACCTGCGCGGCGCTGTTCGACTGGTTCGCCGAGGAAGGCAAGCGCGCCTACGGGCGCACGGTGCCGTCGCGCCACGCGCACAAGCGCCTGCTGGTGACGCACAGCCCGGTCGGCGTCGTGGCGACCATCACCGCCTGGAACTTTCCGGCCTTCCTGCCGGCGCGCAGTTGGTCGGCGGCGCTGGCGGCGGGCTGCACCGTCGTCGGGCGGCCCAGCGAACTCACGCCGCTGAGCGCGATGGCGCTGGCGGGCCTGCTGCACGAGGCCGGCTTGCCGCCGGGCGTCGTCAACCTGGTCAACGGCGACCCGGCGGCGATGGGCGACGTGTTCCTGCGCGACCCGCTGGTCGGCAAGCTGAGTTTCACCGGCTCGCAGCGCGTCGGGCAGCTTCTCATGCGCGCCGCGGCGGACAATTTCCGCCGCCTGTCGCTGGAGCTGGGCGGCAGCGCGCCGGTGCTGGTGTTCGCCGACGCCGACGCCGCGGCCGCCGCGCGCCAGGTGGTGACCGGCAAGCTGCGCAACAACGGCCAGACGTGCATCGCCCCCGCGCGCGTCTATGTGCAGCGCCCGCTGTACGCCGACTTTGTGGCGGCGGCGCGGGCAGAGATCGAACGGCAGGTGGTCGGGCCGGGGCTGGAGCCGGGCGTCACGCTTGGCCCGCTGGTGAGCGCCGCCGGGCGCGACAAGGTTGAGAGCTTCGTGCAGGACGCGCTGGCGAAAGGCGCGGCGGCCGTCACCGGCGGGCGGCGGCCCGCGACTCAGCCGCGCGGCTACTTCTACGCGCCCACGCTGCTGACCAACGTCAGCGCGGCCATGCGCGTAAGCTGCGACGAGGTGTTCGGTCCGGTGCTGCCCGTCAGCCCCTTCGACACGCTCGACGAGGGCGTGCGGCTGGCGAACGACACGCCTTACGGCCTGGCCGGCTACATCGTCACCAACGACCTGGCGACGGCCGCGCGGGCCTATGAGGGCCTGCGCTTCGGCGTGATCGGCGTCAACGACCTGGTGCCGTCCACGCCGGAGGCCCCTTTCGGCGGCATGGGCCAGAGCGGTGTCGGCCGCGAGATGGGCCAGGAAGGGCTGCACGAATACCTGGAAACCAAGTTCGTCTCGATCGCGCTGTGAGTGCAACCTCACCGGCTTGCCCGCTTTTGTCTGGAACGCGATTAGACCGGGCGCGGCCATATCTGACCCCTCCCCTAAATCCCCTCCCCG
>CAZDVL010000309.1:0-3171 GCA_964508745.1 uncultured Anaerolineaceae bacterium
CGGCTGGTGTAATAGAAGCAGATGCGGCTGCGCAGCAGAGGTCAGGTATGGGCCAGCATGTCTTTATCTCGTACAAACACGACGATGAGGCCTTCGCCGCTAACCTGATTCGCCAGGTGCAGTTGGCCGGCTTCACCGTCTGGATTGACAGCGAACAACTGCGCGCCGGCGAGAACTGGCGCGAGGCGATCAATTTCGCCATCCGCGACGCCTTTGCCCTGGTGGTGCTCATCACGCCGGAGGCGAAGGCGTCGGAGTATGTGACCTACGAGTGGGCCTACGCGCTGGGCGCGGGCGTCAAGATCATCCCGCTGATGCTGCGCCAGGCCGCCCTGCACCCACAGCTTGAGCTGCTCCAGTTTCTGGACTTTTCCGACGCCGCCCGCCCCCCCTGGGACCGGCTTATCCGGCGGCTGTGGGAGGTGCAGGGCGAACACCAGCCGTACTCGATCCCGCTGCCGCGCGACGCGCCCGCGGCGGTGCGCGGCGCGGTGGCCGCGCTCGACAGCCACAACGCCGACGAGCGCCGTTCCGCCCTGCGCAGCCTGGCGCAGACCAGCCACGCCTCGGCCTACGCCGCGCTGGTGGCCGCCGTGCAGCACCCGCTGCGCGACGTGCGCGTTGACGCGGCCTTCATGCTCGCCAAACAGACGCAGCACCGCGAGGCCGCCGCCGTCCCCGGCCTGCTGGACGCCCTCACCAGCGACGACGCGCGCGTGCGCGCCGCCGCTGTGCGCGCGCTGGGCGAAATCGGCGACCCGACCGCGGTCAGCCCGCTGCTGCACATCCTGATTGACGATGCCGACAGCGACCTGCGCTGGGCGGCGACCGGCGCGCTGGGGCGCATCGGCCCGGCTGCGCTGCCGGGCCTGCTGGCCGCGCTGCGCGACGACAACTGGAAGGTGCGGCGCAGCGCCGCCGAAGCCCTGTGGAGCATGGCCGACCCGCAGGCCGTCCCCGGCCTGATCAAAGCGCTGGCCGACCGCAACGACGTGGTGCGGCAGGCGGTGGGCGGCGCGCTGGCGGCGCTGGGCGAGGCGGCTGTTCCCGGCCTGGCCGAGGCGCTGCAAACGGGCGATGACCAGGGCAGACGGGCCGCCGCCGACCTGCTCAACCGCATTGACACGCCGGCGGCGCGCGCCGCGGTGGCCGCCTGGCAGGCGGCCCGCAAGCCGCTGTAACCTGCTGCTGTACCATTCTGCCGCGGCCGGAACCCTGCGCGTTCTGGCCGGTCACGAGGGGGCGCATGACTCACGTTTTCGTATCGTACACCCGCAGCGACGCCGCCTTTGCCCGCGCGCTGGCGGCGCGGCTGGCGGGCGCGGGGCTGACGCCCTGGCTGGACGAGGTGATTGACGCCGGCCGGCCCTGGCGCGAAACCATTGACCAGGCCATCCGCCAGGCGTTCGCGATGGTCGTCATTATGTCGCCCGACGCCAAAATTTCGGAATACGTGACGTATGAGTGGGCCTTCGCCGCCGGCGCTGGCCTGGAGATCATCCCGCTGCTGCTGCGGCCCACGCTGCTGCACCCCCGGCTGGAGGCGCTGCACCACCTGGACTTCACCGGCGGCGGGCTGCCCTGGGACGCGCTGATCAGGCGGCTGCGCGAGATTGAGCAGAAGCGGCACATCAGCGGCATTGTCGTGCCGCACGACGCGCCCGCGGTGGTGCGGCGCGCCGTCGAAAGTCTGGACAGCCACAGCCTGGACGAACGCCGCCAGGCCATCGCCACGCTGGACCTCAACAACCATGCCGCCGCCTACGACGCGCTGCTGGGCGCGCTGCTGCACTCGATGGCCGACGTGCGCCGGGAGGCGCTGTTCCGGCTGGCGCGGCGCGGCAGCTTCCGCGACCGGCGCGCCGTCCCCGGCCTGATCGCCGCCCTGCGCGACGGCCAGGTGGACGTGCGCGCGCAGGCGGTGCGCGTGCTGGGGCGCGTTGACGACGACGCGGCGCTGCTGGCGCTGGTGGACGCGCTGGACGACAAAGACCGCCGCGTGAGCGCCGCCGCCCGCACGGCGCTCATCAGCCGGGGCATTGACCGCGTCGCCGAGAGCGCCGTCAGGACGATCCTGGGCACGGGCAGCTACAAACGTTTCGCGGCGGCGGAACAGAGTTTAAGCGGGCTGGGCGTGGACCTGCGCCGCGTGCTGTACGGCGCGCTTGACCGCGACGACCCGGCGCTGCGGCTGGCGGCGGTGAACATGGTGGGCGCTTCGCAGCGGCTGGACGCGCTGCCGCGCCTGCTGCCCCTGCTGGGCGACGCCGACGCTGGCCTCGCCGTGGCGACCGTGCTGCGCCAGTGGGACCCGGCCAGCCTGTGCCCGGAGCTGCTGCGCCTGTCGCTGAACCAGCAGGACCGCCGGCGCGTCACCGGCACGTTTGAAATCCCCTCGATGAGCCAGGTGCGCGCCGCGCGCGCCGCGTCCAACGGCGCGGGCGCTGACGAGGAAGAAACCGCGCCGGTGCAGCCGGCGGTCAGCCAGCAGAAGCTGGCCCGCGCCGCGCTGGCCGCGCTGGACCGGCGCGCCTTCCCCACGCTGATCGCGCACCTGGGCCACCCGGACGGCCTGCTGCGCCGGGCCGCCGCCGCCGCCCTGTTCAGCCGGGGCGCGGACATCGTTGATGACCTGCTGGCCGCGCTCTACACACAGCACAACCCCGCCGTGCGCGAGAACATCGTGCGGCTGCTGGGGCATCTGCACGACCCGCGCGCCGTGTCTGACCTGGTCGCCTGCCTTGACGACCGGCACGCCCAGGTGCAGAAGCTGGCCGCCGACGCCCTGCTCGAAATTAACACCGAGCCGGCGCGCCGGGCTGTGCAGCAGTGGCATGAGCGCCAGCAGCTCCGGCGCTGACGCGCTGACGCTGGCGGTGGACGCCGGCTCGTCGTCGGTGCGCGCCGCCCTGTTCGACCGCGCCGCCAACCCTATCCCCGGCTCGTTCACGCAGCGGCCGTGCGCCCCCGCCACCACGCCGGACGGCGGCGTCACGCTGGACGCCGACGCCGTCTGCGACCTGATCTACGCCTGCATTGACGCCGCGCTGGCGCGCGCCGGGGGGCGCGTGGTGGCGCGGGTGGCGCTCGACACGCTGGTCGGCAACGTGCTGGGGCTGGGCGCGGACGGCGCGCCGCTCACGCCGGTGTACACCTGGGCGGACCAGCGCG
>CAZDVL010000310.1:0-3157 GCA_964508745.1 uncultured Anaerolineaceae bacterium
CTGGTGCACCTGGCGCAGCTTTACCGCCTCAGCGACCACGCCGGCATCGCCCTCGCCAACGCCCAGCTTTACGCCGAGCTGACGCGCGCCAACGACTCCAAAAGCGAGTTCGTCAGCTTCGTGGCCCACGAACTCAAAACGCCGATGACCTCGATCAAAGGCTACACCGAGCTGCTGCTGCTGGGCGGCAGCGAGCTTGAACCGCAGCAGGAAACCTTCCTGCGGACGATCCGCGCCAACATCGAGCGCATGAACACGCTGGTCAGCGACCTCAACGACGTGACCAAGATGGAGACCAACAACCTCCACATGGAGCTGCGCGCGGTCAGCTTCGCCAACGTCGTGACCGAGACGCTGCGCCCCCTCCAGCGCCAGATCGAGGACCGCCAGCAAACCCTGGAAATCAACCTGCCCGCCGACCTGCCCGCGCTCTACGGCGACCAGAACCGGCTCATTCAGGTGCTCACCAACCTGCTCAGCAACGCGCATAAATACACGCCCGCCGGCGGGCGCATCGCCATCACCGGCGAGGTCGTCCCCAACCGCTGGAACGCCAAAGGGCCAGCCCCGGAGCCGGTGTGCCATGTCATGGTGCGCGACACCGGCATCGGCATGAGTCCTGCGGACGTGAGCCGGCTGTTCACGCCCTACTTCCGCAGCGAGAACCCGCTGGCGCGCGAACAGTCCGGCACCGGCCTGGGCCTGACGATCGTGCGCGGCATTATCGAGCGCCACAACGGGCGCATCTGGGTCGAAAGCGAGATGGGCCAGGGCAGCGTGTTCCACTTCACCGTGCCGCTGGCCCCGGCCGCCGCGGCCGAGCCAACCACCGGCGATTAACCCCGCGCGCCGCGCACCAAAACAGGGGCGGCCCCACACACAGGCCGCCCCTGTTCGCTGCTGAAAGCGCGCCGGCTAATACAGCGTCAGCGTGATAATGCCCACCATCTCCAGCCCGGTCAGCATGATCTGAACGGCCAGCGCCGCCAGGAAGATGCCAAACACCTTTTCCGTGACCAGCGACTGCGCCGGGTCAATGCGGTTGGTGATGCGCTGAACATTGGTGAAAAAGAGCAGGTTGATCAGCGTCATCAGCAGCACCAGCCCGATGACAAGGGCGTACACCGGGATCGTCGTCGCCTCGCCCGACAGCACCACCAGCGCCACGATGCCAATCGGGTTCAGCAGCAGCGGCACGCCCAGCGGGTAAATCGCCTGCATCAGCGGGTCGGGGCTTTCGCCCGCGCCGGCCTCACTCTTGCCGGACTTGCTGCCCATCACCTGATCCAGCGACAGCAGCAGCAGGATGATGCCGCCGGCCACCGCCAGTGCGCCGACCGAAATATGCAGCGCGCGCATCAGAAATGCGCCAATAAACAGCAGGATGATCGCCGTTCGGGTCGCCGTAAACACCATCTTGCGCGCGACCTGGCGCTGCATGTCCGCGTCCAGGCCCGTTATGGCTTTGGTAAATGGAACCATAACTTTTAACGGCCCCATGCCAATGAAGATTAACACGAAGATCTCAAGAATAACGGCGATATCGAGCGTATCGAACATATCCCCCCTTTTTGTTTGCGGCAGTCACCATTAACGCACACAGGCCGCAAGCCGCGACCTGTGTACATTATATTGTATCCTGCTTCGTCCGGCGCGGCGCGGCTTTGCGCCGTTAATTCACATGCGCCGTGAGTTTGCCCGTAATCCGGTCTTTCGGCTGGTAGCCGGTGATGCGCTCGACCACCTCGCCGCCCTTGAACAGCAGCAGCGTCGGAATGCCCATGATCTGGTACTGCATCAGGATGTCGCCGTACTGGTCGGCGTCCAGCTTGCCCACGCGCAGCCTGCCCGCGTACTCAGCGGCGATCTCATCAACAATCGGCGCGATCATCTTGCACGGCCCGCACCACTCCGCCCAGAAATCCACCAGCACAGGCGTGTCCGAATCAAGCACCTGCGCCTGGAAGTTGTCGCCCGTGACCTCAAACGTCAGCTCGCCCATCTCGCGTTATTGCTCCTTTTCTCACTTTTGACGCTAGTTACACCGCGTGCTATTATACCTGTGTTAGGCGCAGGCCGCGGAGGCCGCGTTCCCTGTGCAGACACTGGCTTATTGTGATCCGGTATACCCGCCATGACTCTTGACTCAGACAGCGCAGCGCTGCCAGAACTTACCCGCCGCCAGGAAGAAATTCTCTCGCTCATCGTCCGCAGCTACACGCAGACCCCTGAGCCGGTCGGCTCGAAGTTCCTGGTCGAAACCTACGCCCTCAACCTCAGCTCCGCCACCATCCGCAACGAGATGGCGACCCTGGAGGAAAAAGGCTACATCGTCGCGCCGCACACGTCCGCCGGGCGCGTCCCCACCGAAAACGGCTACCGCTATTTCGTCAAGCGCCTGCTCAGCAGCGGCGACCTGTCCGCCGCCGAAGAAACGCGCATCGCGGAAAAGCTGGCCGCCTCCCCGCTGGCGACCGAACAGTGGATGCGCCTGGCCGCGACGCTGCTGGCGCGCACCGCCCGTTCGGCGGCGCTCATCACCCCGCCAATCGCGGAAACCAGCCGCTTCAAACACCTGGAGCTGATCTCGATCCAGGGCCGGCTGGCGCTGCTGGTGCTCGTCCTCCAGGGCGGGACCGTCCACCAGCAGATGCTCAACCTGGCCGAGCCGGTCGGGCAGGAAGCGCTGAGCGAGATGGCGCGGCGCGTCAACGCCCTCTGTCCGGGGCTGGTGGCCGACGAAGTGCGCATGAAAAGCGTGCAGTTTAACCCGCTGGGCCGCGAAATCGCTGAGCTGGTGGCCGACCTGCTCGACCGCGCCGACCAGAATCAGGTGCGGCTCGTCTACCGCGACGGCCTCAGCGACATCATCAACGCCTTTCACGGCAGCGAGGGCGCGCAGCAGGTCGTGCGCGTCTTTGAGGAGCGCGCCTTCCTCAACACCATCCTGGCCGAAACGCTCGACCCGATCATCAACAGCGTGCAGGTGGTGATCGGCGGCGAGGGGCGCTGGGAAGAGCTGAAGTACCTCACCATGATCCTCAGCCGCTACGGCATCCCCGGCCAGGTCAGCGGCGCGGTCGGCGTGGTCGGCCCCACGCACATCAACTATGGCCGCGCGATCGGCGCGGTGCGCTACATCTCCGGCCTGATGACC
>CAZDVL010000311.1:0-3146 GCA_964508745.1 uncultured Anaerolineaceae bacterium
ATCGGCGAGATTGCCGCCGCGATGGAGACGCTGCACGACTCCGATTACGACATCATCGTGCTGGATGACGCGCTGCTCGGCGGCGACACACTGCGCGTCGCGCGCGAGATCAAGCGCCGCCGTCCGCTGACGCCGGTGCTGGTGGCGACCGAAAACGCCGACAGCGCCTACCACATTGACCTGCTCGAAGCGGGCGTCGCCGACATCCTGGACGGCAGCCTGTACGAGAACGAGCTGCACCGCCGGCTGCGGCTGGTCCTGCAGCAGCGCCGCCAGAATCTCACGCTGGCGCGCCGTAACAACAACCTGCAAACGCTGGCGCTGCTGGCGCGGCGGCTGCACGTCGCCACCGACCCGCGCGGCCTGCTGGCGGACGCCATTGACGCGGCCTGCCGCCTGCTTGGTCTGTACGGGATGGCCGTCGCCCTGCGCGAAGGCGATATGCTGCACATCTTTGCCGGGCGCGAGGGGGCCACGCCCAACACGATCTTTGAAACCAGCCTGCGCCCGCACATGTACGACCCCTTCATGCGCGTGGTCGAAACCGGCTTTGTGCAGACGTTTCAGAACATTCAGCAGGACAACTACTACTCCGACATCCCGGCGCTGCCGCGCGCCGAGTCCGCCGTCATTCTGCCGCTGGCCTACCCCGAATACGCGATGGGCGCGCTGGCGGTGTTCGGCAGCGCCAGCGCGCCGGTCAACTACGACGACCTCATCATCTACGAGCTGTTCGCCGCCCAGTTCACAACTGCCTACCAGAACGCTCTCCACTATGCCGAACAGGAAAGGCGCGTCAAATTCAGCGCCCACATGCTGAAGGCGTGGCAGCGTTTCGTGTCGCTTGACACGCCCGGCGAGATCGCCGCTGTCCTGCGCGAGATGGTGGAGGACATCCCCAGCGTGAGCCAGGCGCTGGTGTGGCTGTACGAGGACGAGGCCGCCGACCGGATTATCGTGCGCGCCAGCGGCGACGACCTGGCCGACACCTTTGCTGACCTGCACCAGCGCGGGCACATCGCCGGGCTGATCGAGCAGATAGACGACCACATGCAGGTTGCCCTTCAGCTCGGCCGCGGCCAGAAGGACCCGCTGGGGCCGCTTTTTCGCGGGCTGCGCGGCCAGCACCTGATGCTGTTCCCGATCACCGACTCCGCCCGCATCACCGGCGGCGTGCTCGCCAGCGCGGTCGGCAGCGGCCAGTTCGCCATCGAGGACGCCAACCTGATGAAAAGCCTGGCGCACGCTGCCGGCCAGGCGCTGGTGCGCACCATCCTCACCGGCGTGATGACGGAGAAGGGCGGCCGCCTGGAGGCGATCCTGCGCAGCATCTACGAAGGCATTGTCTTTGTGGATAACACCGGCCGCGTTGCCTTCGCCAACACCCAGTTTGCCGAGCTGACCGCCATTAACCCGGCGGACATCCTCTACCGCGAGCCGCAGGCCCTGCTTGACCAGCTTGCCGCTGAGTCTGCCGACCCGGACAAGACCTATCAGCAGCTTCACAGCGCGGTCGCCAGCGTGCTGGACGAGGGCGGCGCCGGCGAGAACTACTCGATTCTGGAGATCCCGCTGGCCGGCCACGACCGCGAGATCAACGTCGAATTTGCCCGCATCACCGGGACGATTGACAGCGCTTACCTGGGCTGGATCGCCATCGTGCGCGACAGCTCGCGCTTCAAGAATCTGTTCAGCGCGCAGATGTCGCTGCTCGATATTATGTCGGAGCGCATCCGCGTGCCGCACGCTGAGCTGCGCGGGCTGGTCACCACGCTGATCGAAAGCCACAACCGGCTCAACAACAGCGAGCGCGCGCGTTTCCTGCGCCGGGTGGAGAAGAACGTCGAGGCGATGGGCGAGCTGTGGGAGAACTTCCTCGACATCTACCACCTGGAGCTGACCGGGCTGGTGCTGGAGCGCGAGGAAAGCGACCTGTACGACATTCTCCAGCGCGCGCTGGAAAGCCGCATCTTCAGCGAGAACCGCCGCCAGTTCCAGGTGGAGGCCCCGGCCCGCCTGCCGCTGGCCCGCGTGGACGAGCTGCGCATCGAGCGCGCGGTGAGCAATGTGCTGCAAAGCGCGCTGGCGCTGTCGCCGCCCGGCGCGCCCGTGAAGCTGCGCCTGGAAGGGCGCGGCGCGGAGATCCGCGTTCACGTTCACGCGCAGAGCGCCGCCGTCGCGCAGGGCGACGTTGACCGCCTGTTCGACCCGCTGTACCAGTTCAACGAGGACAGCACGACCTCCGGCCTGGGGCTGGGCCTGTACCTGGCGCGCGAGCTGGTTGAGCGGCACGGCGGCCGCCTGTGGGCAGAGAGCGCCGCCGCTAAAGGCATCAGCTTCACGCTGGCGCTGCCGACCGCTGACGGCGCTGGCGTCGTCACAGCGCCGGCGCGGGCCGAGCCAGCCGAGGCCGCCGACGCGCCGGGCGAGGCGCGCAGCGCCGGCTACAGCGTGCAGAAGCGCCAGCCGAAAACCATCATGGTGATTGAGGGCCGGTCGTCGCTGGTGAACGTGCTGCGCGCCCGGCTCGACGCGCAGGGTTACGAAATCCTGGTCTACCGTTCCAGCGAGGAGGCGCTGCGCGACCTCAACGCTGTGCGCCTGGACCTGATCGTGCTTGACGTAAACCTGCCCGACGCCAACAGCCTCGACGTGTGCGACCGGATGCGCAAGCGCACCGAAGTGCCGATCATCATGCTGGCCGACGAGGCCTCTGAGGCGGAGGAAGTGCGCGCGCTCAAGCAGTTCGGCGCCGACGCCTTCATCACCCGGCCCATCAGCGAGGAGCGCCTGCTGGCGCGCGTGGACGTGATCCTCAAGCGCGTGGTGGACCTGCCGACGCGCACGCGCGAGCCGCTGGACCTGGGCGACCTGGTGATTGATTTCGCGCGGCGCGAGGTCTACCTCACCAACAAGCCGATCGAACTCACGCGCATCGAGTACGACCTGCTCAACGTGCTGGCGCTGAACGAAAACCAGGTGCTGACGCACAAGCAGCTTCTCGACAAGGTGTGGGGGCCAGAGTATCAGGCGGAGACACAGTACCTGTGGGTGAACGTGAGCCGGCTGCGCAAGAAGCTTGAGCCAACGCCGGACAGCTCGCGCTACATCTACACGCAGCAGGGCGTGGGCTATGTGTTCCGCCG
>CAZDVL010000312.1:0-3142 GCA_964508745.1 uncultured Anaerolineaceae bacterium
CAGCCGCTGCCCACCACGCCGCCGGTGTACCAGGATATCGCGCTGGTGGTGAAAGCGGACACCCCCGCCGCCGAGGTTGAGGCGGCGATCGTCAGGGCCGGCGGCGACCTGCTGCGCGGCGTGAAGCTGTTCGATGTCTACCAGGGCGGGTCTGTGCCGCCGGGCCACAAAAGCCTGGCCTACAACCTGGTGTACCAGGCCGACGACCGCACGCTGACGGACAAAGAGGTCGCCAAGGTGCACACGAAGATCGTCAGGGCGGTGGAGGCGCAGTTGGGCGCGAAGCTGCGGGCGTAGGCAGTCGGCGGCAGGGGCGGTTCTACGCAGGGCCGCCCCCGCGGGGTGAGAGGCGCGGTCAGCGAAACAGGTCAGCCAGCGGCAGGGTGAAGCCGGGCAGGGCCGGCGCGCCGCTGAGCGTGCCGCCCGCGCCGACTGTGTCCACAATCATGCTGCTGTCGCGGGTAAGGCGGTATACATCCACGACCTGCGCGTCAGGGTAGACGGTCCACACCAGCGCCGCGCCCGCCTCCAGATAGGCGCGGGCCTTGTCCAGCACCTCGCGCGGCGTTTCGCTGTCGGAGATCACCTCGACTGCCAGATCAGGCGCGCCGCTGAACACCGCGCCCTCCAGCCCGCCGGCGCGCTCTTTCGAGATAAAGGCTGTGTCGGGCAGGCGCACGGTGCGCGCCCCAAGCTGGAAGCCGCCGTCTGCGCCGCTGACATAGCCGAGGTCGGCAGGGATGACACAGGCATTCAGGTAATAAGCAATCCGCGCCGCGATGACTGTGTTTTTCTTGCTTGACGGCGCCAATTCAACAATCTCCCCCTCCACCAGTTCCAGCCGCCGTTCGGCGTTCTCTGGCAGCCGGCAGAACGCGAGATATTCCTCAACGGTGTACAGTTTCGCCTGAACGACCACGCTCAGCCTCTCTACTCATCCACACACATTATAGCGCACTCACCCCCCGAACTGGCGCTGAAGCCAGGCGATGAGCAGGTCGCCGGCGTCGGGGCGGTTGTGCAGGATGGCCGTGCCCTGGCCGGCCTGTTCCAGCGGCAGCAGGAATTTGTCGCCGGTGGCGCTGGCGTCGAGCGCGCTGGCGATGGCGAACGACTCCTGATCTTCGACGCTGGCGGCGACGAACAGCGGGCGCGGGTTGTACTGGAACAGAATATTGGGCAGGCCGGGGTCCAGCGGGCTGAGCAGCGCCGCCGCCGCGCAGGCCGGGGCCGCCGCGCAGCCGCGCAGCGTCACGTCGGCGCCGCTGCCCGCGCCGATCACGGCGATGCGCGCCGGGTCAGCGATGCCGCTGCTGAGCGCGTCGAGCAGGGCGGGGAAATCGGCCAGGGCGGTCTCGGCGCGCGGCTGCATCACCAGCACGGTGAACCCGGCGGCGTAGAGCCGGTCGGGGAAGTCGCCCCAGCTCAGGCGGTCCGGCCCCAGCAGCAGCGCGCCGGGCAGGCGCGCCTCGGCGTGCGCCAGCAGCGTGCCGCTGAGCCGCGCGCCGTCGGGCGCGGCCAGCTCGACGGCCTGTTCGACGCCGGACGCCGCGCCGACGGCCAGCGGCGGCAGCGCGGCCTGGTTGGGCAGGGCGGCGGCGGTCGGGTTGTTCTGGCCGGGGCCGGCGGCCTCGCTGTTGGGCGGCGGCTCGGTGGGCGGGCCGGTGAAGGGGTTGCTGGTGGCGGCTATCGTCGGGCCGCTGAGCGGGGCGCGCGTCGGCGTGGGCGTCGGCATCTCGACCGCGCAGCCGGCGGCCAGCGCCAGCGCCAGCGCCAGGGCGGCGCGCCGCGCGCGCCGGTCAATGGACAGGGCGGCCATCTGCGCGCCTCAGACGGGCCGGGCCACGACGATCATGCGCTCGCAGCCGTCCACAAACGGGCTGCGGTCGGCGTCGCCGTAGACCTCGACCGGCTCGAAACCGGTCTGCGCCAGCAGCAGCCGCACTTCCGGGTAGAAGAAGTAGCGGAACACCACCGGCGCGACCGTGCGCTGCACCGCCCCCTGGGCGGTAATTTCGTCGTAAATCCAGGTGATGTGCATCAACTGCTGCACGCGGTCCAGGTAGCTGACGGCCTGCTGCATGATGAGGTGGCCGGTTTCGGAGTCGATAAACGTGCGCTCCAGCGTGAGCGCGCTGCTGTCCTGGGTGGCGAAGGTTTCGCCGGCGTTGGGCAGGTCGAGCACCAGCGCGCCGTCGGGCGCGGACCAGCGGCGCAGAAGCTGAAGCAGGGCGAGCTGCTGCGGCTGGTCGTGGAAGTGCATCAGGCTGTTATAGGACAGCAGCGCCAGTTTGAACGCCACGTCTGGCTGATAGGCCAGCACGTCGCCCTGGTGGATGGCGACGCGCCCGCGCAGGTGCGGGAAAGCGCCCAGCCGGCGCTGCGCGCGGTCAATCATGGCCTGTTCGCTGTCAATGCCGCAGACGCTGTGCCCTTCCTGCGCCAGGTGAAACAGCACGCGGCCCGTGCCGCAGCCGACATCCAGCACCGGGCTGCCATATTCCTCGGCCAGTTCGCTGTAGAGCACCAGATCGTCGGTGCGGTCGGTGTGTTCAGCGTCGTAATAGCGGGCGATTGTGGCGTAAAATCCGCTCATCGGTCAGGTCCTCCGGCGGGATATTGTAGCACAGCCTGGGGCGGGCCGGCAGCGCCTTGCCTCAGCGCCAGCTATGGGTACAATCCTGGCGATTGGCTTGCTGCTGTTGGTGCGCTGCTGAAGACTTAAGGTGAGTGAACGATGCGACGATTCTGGTTGATTCTGGCTGCCGTGGCGGTCATGCTGGCGGCGGGCGCGGCGAGCGCCCAGTCTGCCGACACGCTGACGAGTTTTGCCCAGCGCGGCAACCTGCGCGGCGGCCCCGGCGTGGACTGGACGGTGATCGGCACGTATGACCCCGGCACGCCGTTCCGGGTGGACGGGCAGGCGTTCACCGGGGCGTGGGTGCGGGGCATCGCGCCGGACGGCAAGATCGGCTGGGCCTTCACCGAGGCGCTGGCGCTGCCCCTGGCGGACGCGGCGGCGCTGCGCCCGGTCTACCCGGAGACGCCGTTCACGCTGAGCGCGCCGCAGGGCGGCCCGCCCCCGGCGGCCCCCGCCGCGCCGAGCGCGCCCGCCGCGCCGCCGGTACAGAACGCCGCCCCG
>CAZDVL010000313.1:0-3139 GCA_964508745.1 uncultured Anaerolineaceae bacterium
TACACCTTCACCTGGCTGGGGCGGCCCATCATCCAGCTTCCTGAGGACATGATCCGCGTGCAGGAAGTGCTCTTTACGCTCCAGCCGGATGTGATCGTCGAGACGGGTATCGCGCACGGCGGCTCGCTCATCTTCTACGCCAGCCTGTGCCGGGCGATGGGCAGGGGGCGTGTCGTGGGCGTGGACATCGAAATCCGCCCGCACAACCGCGCCGCTGTCGAGGCGCACCCGCTGTTCCCCTACATCACGCTTATCGAGGGCAGTTCCACCGCGCCGGAGATCGTGGCGCAGGTGCGGGCACACATTCAGCCTGGCGAAAAGGTGTTCGTGATGCTGGACTCGAATCACACGAAGGCGCACGTGCTGGCAGAACTGGAAGCCTATGCGCCGCTGGTCACGCCGGGGTCGTACATTGTGGCCGCTGACGGCATCATGGCCGACATTGCCGGTCAGGCGCGCACGCAGCCCGATTGGACATGGAACAACCCGCAGGACGCAGCGCGCGAATTTGTGGCGGCGCACCCGGATTTCGCCATCGAGGAACCGGCGTGGCTGTTCAACGAGAGCGCCCTGACGGAGCGCGTCACGTACTGGCCCAACGCTTACGTCAGGCGATTGCGCTGAACCATGATCCGCTGTGGGATAGACATGATCGAGATCGCGCGCGTCGCCGCGGGCATTGACCGGTTGGGCGAGCGCTTCCTCAACCGGTTTTTCACGCCGGGCGAGCGCGCCGACTGCGCCGACAACCCTGCCAGCCTGGCGGCGCGCTTCGCCGCCAAAGAGGCGGTCGCCAAGGCGCTGGGAACGGGGATCGGCGCGGTGGCGTGGAAAGAGATCGAGGTGCGCACCGACAGCGACGCGCGCCGCCCCCGGCTGCTGCTGCACGGCGCCGCCGCTGAGCTGGCCGCCGAGCTGGGGCTGGCGCAGTGGGACATCAGCCTGACGCACACGCAGACGACCGCTGCTGCGGTCGTCGTGGCGCTGTAGCGCGCCTCAGCCCAGGGTGGCCGCGCCGCGCGCCAGGTCAATCTCGTCGAAATCGTAGAGGATCGTCACCAGCAGCACCAGCTTGCCCAGGCGCAGTTGGTCGCCGTGGTTGAGGGCGCGCACTTCGCCGGGGTGCAGCCGCTGCCCGTTGATGTGCGAGCCGTTGGCGCTGCCCAGGTCTGTCGCGGTGACCACCCGCGCCTGCGCGTCATAGCGGATCGCGAGATGCTGGCGGGAGACGCCCAGCCGGTCGCCGTCGTTGTGTGACAGGTCCACATCCACGCGCAGGCGCGCGTCGCTGCCGCTGCGGCCCACGACGAGCGGGCGCGGGCTGTCCTGTGGGCGCAGCTCAAACGCGCGGCTGCTGCCGCGCACCTGAAGAAAGAGGCGCGAATCCTGGTCGAAGTAATAGGGCGTGAAGCCGCCAGCGCCGTCAGCCTTGCCCAGGATGTGCGTGCGCGCCCCGGCCGGCACCAGGTCGAGGATGCGGCCGCAGGCATAGCAGACCGGTTCGCCGCGCGGGTTGGGCTGGCTGCAGTTGGGACACACAGTCATTTCGTCCTGGCCGCCAGGGGCGTAGTAAGTGGGTTCCATGAGTCTGCGTTTACCTTCTGCTGACAGGGACAGCGAACCAATCTATAGCAGACTATGGCTCAGGGCGCATCACAGCGGCCTTGCAGCGCGGTATTTTTCATGAATTTTTCACGATTCGGCGGTGGCGGTGGGCACTGGGGTGAGGCTGGGGGCGGAGAACTGCCCTGACCGGGTGGTAACGGGCAGGCTGTTGAGCGCGGCGTCGTCAAGCTCGAACAACTGGGCCAGGCCCCAGCCCTGTACGCCGGCGTAGGCCAGGTACAGCCAGCGCGCGCCAGCGCTGCGCGCCAGCGGCTGCGCCTGGTCACCAAACGGGATCACCGTCAGCACGGGGGCCAGGAACGACGGCGCGGCGCGCAGGCGCGCATTGTAGAGCGCAGTAGTCAGCGCCGACGGGGGAATGAGGCCATCCCCCCGGATTTCCGGCACGCGCACCGGCAGGGTCGCGGCGTCGCCAACCACCGTGACCGTAAAATAGGCGACCCAGCCAGCGATTTCCGCGCCTTCGATCAGCAGCCAATCGTTGGTTTCGCTGCTGCGCGCCTGGGCCTGGGCCTCGTCGCCAGCCTCAAGCTGGCTGATCACGTCGTAGGTGATCGCGGGGCCGCTGCGCACATTGACGCGCCCCAGCGCCAGCACGCGCACTTCGCCGGCGGGCAGGTCCGCCGGGGGCGTGCTTTCGGGTTCCTGGCCCACGATGGCCAGCGTTTCAACGTCGCCGCTGATCGTGACAGTGAAGAAGGCCACCCAGCCGTGAGCGTCGTCCGCCAGGACAACGCGCAGCCAGAGGCTGTCCGGGCTTTCGCGCCCGTCCGCCGGAACGGTGTCGCCGGCTTCCAGGCGCGCCACGATGTCGAACTGTGTGCCGGGGCCGCTGCGGACGTTAACCGTCTGGTCGGCGGTGACGGTGACGGCGTCCGGCTGGGCGGCGACGGCGACGGCCAGCAGCAGCGTGATGATCAGAGCGATAAATGCGCGCATATCGTATCTCGTGTGAACGGCAAACCCGCATTATACGCGACAAAACGGCGGCCTTGTAGCGTGAGGCCGGCCGACGCTGCCCGGCGCGGTCGCTTAACGGGCGCCACGCGGCGGGCGCTGTAGTTTACAGTGCGCCTGTTCGCGCGCTGCCGGCAGTAAAGACGGGCGCGTTTCCTCACGCAGGCGGCGTTTCTGCCCCTTTATGAACTTTTGTGAACCAATGATCATTGAAATTCAGGCCCGCCTGTTTTATACTGCTGCGCGTTACTGCACAAGGAAATGGCGCGGCAAATGAACGAGAAAACGCTGCACACGCTGGAGCTGCATAAGGTGCTGGACAAGCTGGCGGAGTACTGCTCATTCTCCGCCGGGGCGGACCTGGCGCGCGAGCTGTTTCCTTCGACCGACCTGGAAGAAACGCGGGTGTGGCAGCGCGAGACCGCTGAGGCGCGCCTGCTGTTCGAGAACAAGCAGAACCTGACGCTGGGGGGCGCGCGCGATGTGCGCGACGCGGCGATGCAGGCGACGCGCGGCATCATCGTTGAGCCGCAGACGCTGCTCGACATCCGCCAGA
>CAZDVL010000314.1:0-359 GCA_964508745.1 uncultured Anaerolineaceae bacterium
GTACCACCTCGTGCACGCGCTGGCGCTGGCGCTGACCGGCGCGCTGGCCGAGCGCCTGCCGGGCCGCTGGGCGCGCTGGGCCGGCTGGCTGTTCCTGGCCGGCGTGGTCCTGTTCTCCGGCAGCCTGTACATCCTGGCGGTGTTTAACCTGGGCATCATGGGCGCGCTGGCCCCCTTCGGCGGCGCGGCGCTGGCCGCCGGCTGGCTGTGCCTGGCGCTGGCCGCGTGGAAGCGCGCGTAATGCCCTCTTTCCCAGGGTAGAGGGCGTCAGGGGCGCGGCGCCACCACCCGGCGCAGGCGGCCCGGCAGCAGCGGCAGCAGCCGCTCGACCTCAGCGGGCGCGAACGGGCGCAGCGCCA
>CAZDVL010000314.1:369-3136 GCA_964508745.1 uncultured Anaerolineaceae bacterium
CCCGCCGCCAGCGCGATCAGCGGCTGCAGCGGCCACAGCAGCCCCAGCGCGCCCGCCATCGCCGCGCCCGCCGCCGCTGGCCGCCACACCATGCCCCACCAGGGCAGGCGGCCCAGCGCGCCGTGCAGCAGCCACCCGAACGGCAGCAGCAGCGCGATCTCGGAAAGGATCGTCGTGATAGCCGCCGCCTGATAGCCGTACTGTGGAATAAAGATCAGGTTGGTGACGATGTTGAACGTCACCGCCAGGATAAACGCCGGCGTGATGCGCCGCTGTAAATCCAGCGCGATCAGCACGTACTGCGTCAGGCTGTTGATCCAGCCGAACGGGATGCTCCAGATCATCAACTGCGTGGCGATCGCCCCGTCCGGCAGGTACTGCGCCCCGCCCAGGATGAACGTCAGCGTGTGCGCCAGAAACGTGAACAGCACCGCCAGCGGCAGCGCCGTGCTCACCAGCAGCTTGACCGCCAGGATATACGTGCGCCGCAGCGCCGCGCGGTCCTCGTGCGCCTGCTTCGACATAACCGGCAGCAGCGCCATCGTGAAGAACGCCGGCACGACGTTGATCGCCGCCACCCACTTGTACGCCACGCTGTACAGGCCCACCATGCGCGGCCCGTGCAGCCACTCGATAATCACCACGTCAATCTGAAAGAAGATCGTCGCCAGGAAGTGGTTGAGCATCAGCGGCCAGCTTTCGCCCATCATGCCGCGCATCAGCCGCGCGTCGGGCCGCACAAAGCTGCCCAGCAGGCGCCGCCCGGCGTAGATCAGCACCGCCAGCGTCACGATGTTGGTGAAGATGCTCACCGCCGCCAGCCCGATCACGCCGTAGCCCAGCAGCAGCGCCGCCACGCCCAGCACCGCCTTGCTCACCGTCGAGAGCGTCGTCACCGCCGCCGGGTACTCCGCCTGCTGGAAGGCGTAGAAAACGGACGTCATGCCTTTGCTCAGGCTGCCGGGGAACAGCCCCAGGTAGAGCAGGATGATCGCGCCGACCGCCTCCGGGGCCAGCGGCGCGCCGCCGCTGCCCTGGCGCACGGCCAGAAAACCGTACAGCAGCGCCAGCCCGACCAGCGTCAGCAGCAGGCGCAGCGCGCTGGACGTGAAGAACAGCCGCGCCGCCTTCGACGTGTCGCGCGCCACCTCGCGCGTGACGTACACGTCCAGGCCGAAGTTGGTGAAAATGTCGAACCAGCCGAAGATGAAGGCCGCGTAATAGTAGATGCCGGCGTCCTCCGGGCCGAGGATGCGCAGCATGACGATGGCGAAGGCGAAGTCAATGCCCCGGTTGAACAGGTTGAGGATGATCGGCGCGGCGCTGTTGCGCGCCACGCGCGCCGTCATGGTGTCGCCGCCGCGCGCCACCACGAACGTCTGCCACAGCCACACCCCCAGCGCGAACGCCAGCAGCGCCGCCCCGATCGCCGCCGCGAACAGCCCCACCTGGAAGCTGGCCGGGCTGTAGACCACGCGCACCGTCCAGTTGGCCTGGGCGAGGTCGAACAGGCCGCTGTCGCGGGCGCGCTGCGCCAGGTCCGCGCTGTCCGAGGCGCGCCACGCCTGAAGCGAGTCCGCGATGCGGCTGTTGAGGTTGTCGCTGACCTCCGGCGGGCTGGCCGCCAGCAGCGTTTCCAGCCGCGCCAGCAGGCCGTCCACGCGCGCCGTGTCGCCGCGTTCGAGCGCGTATTTTGCCGCCAGCAGGTAGAACGTCTGCGGCGCGCTGCCGGCCTCGATGGCCTGGTTGACCAGCCCTTCCACATCGGCCAGGTGCACGCCCTGGAAATTGCCGCGCACGACCTCGACGGCGAGCGCGGTTTCGCTGTCGTCGCCCGCGCCCCAGGGGCGGACGTAAGCGCGCCAGCCGGGGACAAACGTCTCGCTGACCACCAGCCACGCCGGCTCGTCAATGCGCGCCTCGATCAAGCGCTCGCGCCCTGTGTCGTGTGTGATCTGCGCGCGCCCGGCGGAGTCCGCGCCGTCGTCCAGGCCGCGGTAGACCGCCGCGCCCCAGCCGCCGCCGCCGTCCCAGATGCGCACGGCCTCGTCCTCGTAAGCCAGCCGCCAGCGCGCGCCCGGCGGCGCGGTCAGGTCGGCGGGCAGCGTCGTGTTCCTGTGCGAGATCAGAAAGCGCACGCCGAGCTGCTGTAGTTCGGGCGCGCGCAGCGCGTCGGCGTAGTCGAAATCAATGCCCGGCGGGTAGACGGTGTACAGCGGCGCGATGCGGTTGAAGTCAAGCTGCGTCTGCGGCGCGAGGCCGCGCATGAAATCCACATACTGGCCAGAGATGATGCTCTCGTAGCCGCGAATGTCGCGCAGGCCGTGCATCCAGCCCATGTTGGCGTTCATGATCGGGCGCTGCGTCGGGTCATCAAGCGTGGTGTAGCGCCACGTCCCCGGCTGGTCTTTCAGCCACTGGACGGCGGGCGGCACGAAGTCGAGCAGGGCGGGGTCAGACGCGGGGTAAAACCCCCAGGACGCCGCCAGCAGGTCGGCGGCGATCACGAACAGGGCGAGAGTTTGCCAGCGATACCCCTCACCCCGGCGCTGCGCGCCACCCCTCTCTCGTTGAACGGGAGAGGGGTAACTATCGGCGTGCAACCCATCCTGCTCCCCCTCTCTTGCTCTGCGGGAGAGGGGGTTGGGGGGTGAGGGCGCGATCAGCCAGAACACCGCCCCCGCCCCCACGGCAAACGCCCCGAACCATAAGGCGTTCGTCAGTTGGTAGCTGTAGAAGGCGCGCGCGTCGGCGAAGGCGCGCTCCG
>CAZDVL010000315.1:0-3125 GCA_964508745.1 uncultured Anaerolineaceae bacterium
CGCTCTTTCAGCCCGCGCAGGATGCTGATCGTGTCCTCGACCGACGGCTCGCCAACAAACACCGTCTGGAAGCGGCGCTCCAGCGCGGCGTCCTTCTCAATGTGCTTGCGGTACTCGTCTAACGTCGTCGCGCCGATCATGCGCAGCTCGCCGCGCGCCAGCATCGGCTTGAGCATGTTGCCCGCGTCAATCGCGCCCTCGGCGGCGCCCGCCCCGACGATCGTGTGCAGCTCGTCAATAAACAGGATGATCTCGCCCTGGCTGTCGGCGATCTCTTTCAGCACGGCCTTCAGCCGTTCCTCGAACTCGCCGCGAAACTTCGCGCCCGCCACCAGGCTGCCCATGTCGAGCGCCACGATGCGCTTGTCGCGCAGGCTTTCGGGCACGTCGCCGTTGACGATGCGCTGCGCCAGCCCCTCGACAATCGCCGTCTTGCCGACGCCCGCCTCGCCGATCAGCACCGGGTTGTTCTTCGTGCGGCGGCTGATGATGTGCACCACGCGGCGAATTTCCTCGTCGCGCCCGATCACCGGGTCCAGCTTGCCCTGCCGCGCCAGCGCCGTCAGGTCGCGCCCATACTTCTCCAGGCTGTTGTAGGTCCCTTCCGGGTCCTGGCTGGTCACGCGCTGCCGGCCGCGGATCGAGGCCAGCGCGTGCAGGATGGCGTTCTTGTCCACGCCCTGCCGGTTCAGCATGTCCGCGACCGGCGAGCTGTCGGCCAGCGCCATCAGGATGTGCTCGGTGCTGACGTACTCGTCCTTCATCTGCCGGGCGATTTTCTCGGCGGCGTTGAGCGCGTCCACCGTCTGGCGGCTGAGGCCGATCTGCGCGCTGCTGCCGCTCACGCGCGGCAGCCCGTCCAGGCTGGCCCGCGCCTCCGCCAGCGCCGCGGCCGGGCTGGCGCCGATCTTGGCGATCAACTGCGGCACAACGCCGTCTTCCTGGGCCAGCAGGCCCGCCAGCACGTGCACCGGCTCGATGCTGCTGTGGCTGTGATCCGTCGCCAGCGACTGCGCCGCCATCAGCGCCTGCTGCGCCTTGTTTGTGTAATGGTTGAGGTCCATAGACATCCTCACGCTCGATTATCGTTGGTCGTGTCTGTGATAAAACCGTAGCACCACAAGGTAAAAAACACATTTTCAGTTTTGTATACAATCTGTAAGATTCAGGCGCGGGGCGTAATTCAGCGCCCGCCGGGCGCGGCACAAAATAAAAACCGGCAGCTTGCTGCGCTGCCGGCTCGTCGTGCGGAGAGGGTGGGATTCGAACCCACGGTAGCCGTAAGGCTACACCTGTTTTCGAGACAGGCCCATTCAACCGCTCTGGCACCTCTCCAATCGGCTGCATTATACACGACGCCCCGCCCGCCGGCACAGGGTCATTGTTCGCCGCCGCCGCAGGTCTGACTTGCTTCATTGTGAGCATGAGAGGATAATGGAACCTGTTCGCCGGCGCGGATGGCGCGGGCGCTGACCGGAACCGAAGGAGAAGCGTTTGTTGTCTGCCGTGCGATTCGCCGTCCTGGGCGTGCTGCTGCTGGCGACTGCCGCCTGCGGCGGCGCACCCCCAACTGAAACAACCGCGCCCGGCGCGCCGCCGCCCGCCACCGCCGCCGCGCCCACCCCCACCGCCGAAACCGCCCCGCCCGGCGCCGCCACCAGCGGCCAGCCCGCGGCGGCCCGCGTTAACGGCGTGGAGATCAGCCGGGCAGATTTCGAGCGTGCGCTGGCGCGCAGCCAGCAAAATAACCAGGTCGCTGACCAGGCCGCGCTGGCCGAGTCCGTGCTTGACATGCTCATCGAACAGGCGCTGATCGAGCAGGCGGCGGCGGAACAGGGCATCGCTGTCTCTGACGAGGCGCTGGAGGCCGAATACCAGGCCACGCGCGCGCTCGTCCCAGACGACGCCGCCTGGCAGACCTGGCTGGCGCAGAACCAGTACACCGAGGGTGAGTTCCGCCAGAGCCTGCGCGCGGCGCTGATCGCCGGGCAGGTGCGCGACCGCATCATCGGCAGCCTGCCGGCGAATGTGCCGCAGGTGCACGCGCGCCACATTCTGGTGGAAACCGAGGCCGAGGCGGCGAACGTGCTGGCGCGCCTGCAGGCCGGCGAGGACTTCGGCGCGCTGGCGGCGGCGCTCTCGCGCGACATCACCACGCGCGAGCAGGGCGGCGACCTGGGCTGGTTCGCTGACGGCGAGCTGCTGGAGCCGACGCTGATGCAGGTGGCCTTTTCGCTCCAGGCCGGGCAGATCGCCGGGCCGGTGGCGACGCGCCTGGGGTATCATGTGATTCAGGTGCTGGAACGCGAGGACCGCCCGGTTCCAGCGGAACGGCAGCCCGCGCTGGCGCAGGCCGCCTTCGAACGCTGGCTGCAAGGCCTGCTCTACAACGCTGTCATTGAACGCGACTTAAACTAAAACCGCCGCTGCCCGCGCGGGCGGGCCGCAGGGCGGACATATCAGGGGGGACGGCACATGGGTCAAGGGCGCGTGTTCAACTTTATCGCCATCATCTTTATCCTGCTGACGGTGCTGTGGATCGCCTTTGTGATTCTGCGGCTGCTCGGCCCCTCGGTGGACGTGCAGGCCGAGGCCGCGCTGCCGACACCGGTCACCATCCCCTCGCTCACGCCGTCGGTCACGCTGCCGCCGTCGGCCACGCCGACCGACACGTCCACGCCCACCGAAACGCTGACGCCCACCGTCACGCCCACCGAGACGCCCACGCCCACCGTTTCGCCCACCATCACCGAAACGCCGGGGCCAACCAGCACGCCGACCGACACGCCCACACCGCCGGCCACCTTCACGCCCCCCGCCACCGAAACGCCCAGCGGCCCCACCGTCACCTTTACCGCCACCACCTCGCCCTTCCCGTTCGACCTGCGCGAGAACGAGGTCGTGTTCACGCAGAACTTCGCCAACCAGGCCGGCTGCGCCTGGCAGGGCATCGGCGGGCAGGTGTTCGACCTCAACGGCGCGGCGCTCAACGGGCTGCGCGTCCACGTGTTCGGCCCCAACATTGACCGCTACGTGGACAGCGGCTCGAACACACAGTACGGCGAGGGCGGCTGGGAACAGCCGGTGGACAACGTGATCAACACCAACACCTATTTTGTCGAGCT
>CAZDVL010000316.1:0-3117 GCA_964508745.1 uncultured Anaerolineaceae bacterium
ACCGGCTGGCTGGCGTAGTCGAGGCTGGGCATGCGCGACAGCACGGTCTGCACGCGGGCTTCAAGCTCGCGCAGGTCAAACGGCTTGACGATAAAATCGTCGGCGTAGCGCTTCAGCCCCTGCACGATGGTGTCTGTGTCGCTGGTGGAGGTGACGAAGATAATGGGCACGTCGCCCATCGTTTTCAACTGCCCGCTCAGCTCAAAGCCGTGCGTGGTCGGCAGCGTCAGGTCAATCAGCGCGATGTGCGGCAGCCCGTTCTCGCGGACGTAGGCCAGCACCTCAGGGCCGTCAGAAAAGCCAATCACCTCGTAGCCCTGGGCGGTCATGTAGTCGGTGATGAGCTTGTTGATGTTGAAATCATCCTCAACAACCAGCACTTTTGTCTTGGTCACGTGCCTGTGCTCCCAGGTAATGGCGGCAGCCTGCCGCCCGATGGCGCCTGTCCGTAACGAACGCGCATCATCTGTAACATTAACATCAACATTTCTTTATGTCAATCCAGATCAGCAAACAGATGGGGCAAAAAAGCAGGGAGGCGGCTGGCCTCCCTGCCGACAGAGCTGCGCGCTGCGCGCTCAGTGGTTCACTTTGACGTTCTTGGGGTCAATGACGCCCTGCGCCTTGCCGCCCTTGATCGCCAGTTTAACCTCGCCGATGGCGCGCGTCACCTCAATGCCGCGCGGGCAGGCCGGCGTGCAGTTGTAGATGGTGCGGCAGCGCCACACGCCGTTGGGGTCGGCCATCACGTCGAGGCGTTCCTCAGTGATCTGGTCGCGGTCGTCGAAGATAAAGCGGTGCGCCTGGACGATGGCCGCCGGCCCGACATACTGGTCATTGGCCCAGTAGCTGGGGCAGGATGTTGTGCAGCAGGCACACAGGATGCAGTTGGTGGTGTCGTCGTAGATCGCGCGGGCGTCGGGCGACTGCAAAC
The DNA here is from genome assembly GCA_964508745.1 of uncultured Anaerolineaceae bacterium. Taxonomy (GTDB): domain Bacteria; phylum Chloroflexota; class Anaerolineae; order Aggregatilineales; family Phototrophicaceae; genus DAOTWC01. The sequence goes on from CAZDVL010000316.1 coordinate 935, forward strand.
GCTCGCGGCCGTCGGCGGGAACCGGATCGTCGTTCACCAGGTACGGCATAATCGCGCGGTACTGGGCGAAGAACGGTTCCATATCCACGATCAGGTCCTTGATGACCGGCAGGCCGAGAATCGGCTCAATCTGGATGCGCGCGCCCACGTCGCGGATGAGCAGCTTGCAGGCCAGCGCGTTGTGCCCGTTGATCCGCATGGCGTCAGAGCCGCAGATGCCGCTGGAGCACGAGCGCCGGAAAGACAGCGTGCCGTCCTGCTCCCATTTGATGCGGTGGAGCATCTCCAGCACGCGGTCGGTCTCGGCGACCTCGGTGAGCGTGAATTCCTGCCAGTATGGCTTCTTGTTGGTCGGGTGCTCCGGGTTGTAGCGTCGAATTCTAAAGGTTACGTCCATCGGTATCTCTCTCACTCAACGACGACAGCGGCTAGTAGACACGCTCTTTGGGGAGGAAACGCTCATCTTCCTCCGCCAGCGACGTATTGACTTTCTTGTTCAGGTTGATCTCGGTATCCAGCACGCCCTGCAGGCGCGCGCCCTGCATCCTGCTGAAGATCAGGGTGTGCACCATCCAGTTGACATCGTCGCGCTGCTGGTAGTCCTCGCGGCTGTGCGCGCCCCGGCTCTCCTTGCGGTTGAGCGCGCTCTTGGCGGTGGCCTGCGCGATGTCGAGCAGGCAGCCCAGCTCCCACGCTTCCAGCAGGTCGGTGTTGAAGGTATTGCCCTGGTCATCAATCGTCAGGTCGTTCTGGTAGCGCTGGCGCAGCTCGCGCACATCCTCGATGGCGGACTGGATGCCGTGCTCCTCGCGGAACACGCCCACGTGGTCCATCATCGTCTTTTGCAGCTCGCGGCGCAGCTCGCCGGGGCGGGTCTTGCCTTTGCCGGCACGCAGGCGCCGCAGCTCGGCCTCAACCTCGCCGGCGGGGTTCGGCGGCAGCGGCACGAAGTCGGCCTGTTTGGCGTAATCCGCCATCGCCATGCCGCCGCGCCGGCCAAAGACGACCAGATCAACCAGCGAGTTCGTGCCGAGGCGGTTGGCGCCATGCACGCTGACGCAGGCGCACTCGCCGGCGGCGTACAGGCCCGGCAGCACCGTCCAGTGCTCGTCAATCACGACTTCGGCGTCCACATTGGTCGGGATGCCGCCCATCGCGTAGTGGGCGGTGGGCTGGATGGGCATCGGCTCGGTGAGCGGGTCCACGCCGGCGTAGGTGCGGCAGACATCGAGCGTCTCGGCCAGGTTTTTGGCGACGTAGGCCGCGTCAATGCGGCGGCTCTCGCCGGCCTCGGCCAGGTAGCGGTTGACCGTCTCCGGGCGCACGTCGAGATGCACGTAATCCTTGCCCTGGATGCCCTTGCCGTCGCGGATTTCGAGATAGATCGAGCGGCTGACGACATCGCGGCTGGCGAGGTCCTTGATGTGCGGGGCGTAGCGCTCCATGAAGCGCTCGCCGTGCCGGTTGAGCAGCACGCCGCCCTCGCCGCGAATGCCCTCGGTCAGCAGCACGCCCAGGCCGTAGAGGCCGGTCGGGTGGAACTGGAAGAATTCCAGGTCCTCCAGGGGGATGCCGTGGCGGAAGATGATGGCGGCGCCGTCGCCGGTGTAGCTGTGCGCGTTGCTGGTGACGCGCCACACGCGCCCCCAGCCGCCGGTGGCGAACAGCGTCGCCTTGCTGTGGAACACATGCAGCTCGCCGGTGCCAAGCTGGACCGCCACCGCGCCCACCGCGTGCCCCTGGTTCATGACGAGATCAACGACGTGAAATTCGTCGAAGAAGGTGACGTTGGCCTTGATGCACTGCTGGTACAGCGTTTGCAGGATCATGTGGCCGGTGCGGTCGGCGGAGTGGCAGGCGCGGCGCACGGCCTTCTCGCCAAAGTTGCTGGTGTGGCCGCCGAAACGCCGCTGGCTGATGCGGCCTTCAGGCGTGCGATCGAAGGGCAGGCCCATATGCTCCAGCTCGATGACGGCGCGCACGGCGTCCTCGGCCAGCACCTTCACGGCGTCCTGGTCGGCCAGGTAGTCGCCGCCCTTGACGGTGTCATAGGCGTGCCAGATTGGTTTGTCCTCCTCGAGGTTGCCCAGCGCCGCGCCGATGCCGCCCAGGGCGGCGCCGGTGTGGCTGCGGGTGGGGTAGAGCTTGCTGACGACGGCGACCTTCGCGCCGCCGCGGCTGGC
>CAZDVL010000317.1:0-3108 GCA_964508745.1 uncultured Anaerolineaceae bacterium
ACGACGGTCGGCTCTTTGTAGAGGCCGCCGCCCTTCTGCGCCGGGAACGGCGGGCGCACGCGCGGCTGGCCCAGCAGCCCTTCCAGGCTGTTGAGCAGCGCGCTTTCCTCGCCGCAGATGTAAGCCCCGGCCCCCAGGTGCGTGTACATGTTGCACGACCAGCCGCTGCCCAGGATGTTGTCGCCGATGAAGCCGGCGGCATAGGCTTCCTGGATGCGCTGGTCAAGCTGGTGGGCGATGTCCCAGAACTCGCCGCGCAGGTAGATGTAGACCGCCGTCGCCTGGATCGCCCAGGCGCAGATCAGCGCGCCCTCGATCAACTGGTGCGGGTTGGTCTCCATGATCTCGCGATCCTTGAACGTGCCGGTCTCGCTTTCGTCGGCGTTGACCGCCACGTACTTGACCGGCTCGCTCTGCGGGATGAAGCTCCACTTGACGCCGGCGGGGAAGCCCGCGCCGCCGCGCCCGCGCAGCCCCGACGCCTTGACCTCTTCGATCACCGCGGCGGGCGTCGTCGCCAGGGCCTTTTTCAGCCCCTCATAGCCACCGTTCTTCACATAGACATCGTACTTGTGAATGTCGGGGATCTCTCTGGCTCGCAGCAGAATGTGCATGGTTCAGCTCCACTCCATCTCGTTCGGTGTTATCCCCTACTTCTTGTCGTCGCGCTGCGCCTCGGCGCGCTTTGCGGCGACAAACGCCTTCATCTTTTCCATGTCCAGGTTTTCCATGTAATGGAAATTACACTGCAACAAGGGCGCTTTGTCGCACGCCGCCAGGCACATGACGTGCTCGACCGTGAACAGCCCGTCCTCGGTCGTGCCGCCTTCCTCGACGCCCAGGTGTTCCTTCAGCTCCTTGTGGAACTCGTCGGCCCCGCGCAGGGCGCAGGCCAGGTCGGTGCAGACCTGCAGCCAGTACTTGCCTTTGGGCCGTTCGGAGTACATGGTGTAGAAGCCGGCGATGGAGCGCACCTGTGTCGGCTCCATTTCACACAGCGCCGCCACCTCGTCAATGCCCTCCGGGCTGACGTAGCCGTACTCTTCCTGGGCGATATACAGCAGGGGCATCACCGCCGAGCGTTTGTCCGGGTACTTGGCGAAGGCGGCTTCAATGCGTTGGGCATATTTCTGGTCGAGGATAGACATGGATTCCGTTCCTTAGCGGTCGCAGTCGCCCAGCACCACGTCAATGCTGCCCGCGATGCCCACCAGGTCCGCGATCATGTGGCCCCTGGCCATCACCGGCAGCGCCGAAATGTGCATAAACGACGGGGTTTTAAAGTGGCAGCGGCGCGGTTTGTTGCCGCCAGTGCCGTGCAGGTAGCAGCCAAACTCGCCGCGCGGGCTTTCGATTGAGACGTACACTTCCTCGTCGGGCGCGCTGAAGCCCTCGGTCCACAGCTTGAAGTGGTGGATCACCGCCTCCATGCTCTGGCCCAGCTCGCTGCGCGGCGGGGGCGCGAACTTGCGGTTCTGCGTGCGGAAGGGGCCGCCCGGCAGGCTGGCCGCCGCCTGCTTCACGATCTTCAGGCTCTCGCGCATCTCGTGGACGCGGATAATGTAGCGGTCGTACACGTCGCCGTGTTCGCCCAGCGGGATGTTGAAGTCATACTGTTCATAGCCGCTGTAGGGTATGGCCTTGCGGATGTCCCAGTTGACGCCGCTGCCGCGCAGCGTGGGGCCGGTCATGCCGTGGGCCAGCGCCACCTCCGGCTCGACCACGCCGATGCCCTGCGTGCGGTCCTTCCACAGCGGGTTTTTGGTGAGCAGCGCCTCGTAGTCGTCCACTTTGGGCGGGAAATAGGCGATGAACTGCTCCAGCGCCGGCAGGAAGTCGGGCGGGAGGTCGCGCCACAGGCCGCCGGGGCGGAAGTAGCTGCCCATCAGCCGCTGGCCGGAGACGATCTCCAGCAGGTCGAGGATGTGTTCGCGCTCGCGGAAGCAGTAGAGAAAGACGCTCATCGCGCCCAGGTCCATCGCGTGCGTGCCCAGCCACACCAGGTGGCTGGCGATGCGCTGCAGCTCAAGCAGCAGCACGCGCACCGCCTGCGCGCGCGGCGGCACGTCCAGGTCAACCAGCTTCTCGACCGCCAGGCAGAAGGCCATGTTGTTCGACAGCGGCGACAGGTAATCAATGCGGTCGGTGAGCGTGACGCCTTTTTCGTAGGTCTTGCTCTCGATGTTCTTCTCGATGCCGGTGTGCAGGAAGCCGATGTCGGGCAGGCAGGTGATGATTTCCTCGCCGTCCAGCTCAAGCAGCAGACGCAGCACGCCGTGCGTGCTGGGGTGGTGCGGCCCCATGTTCAGCAGCATGGTCTCGCCGGTGATGGCGCGCTCGCTGACCAGACCGCGCAGATCGTCAACGCTGCCCTCCCATTTACCTTCCTGAATATGCTGCTGCTGGATGGTCTGCAGTGCCATCACGGGTCCTTTGCGGCTATTCTTCGGCCAATGGTTTGTGTTTGATGATTTCTTCGACGTTAAACGAGAACTGCACCTGCTCATAGCCCAGCGGGTAGTCGCGGCGGTGCGGGTGGCCGTTCCAGTCGGCGGGCATCAGCAGGCGCCGCGGGTCCGGGTGGCCGGCGAAGGCGACGCCCATCATATCGGCGATCTCGCGCTCCAGCCAGTTAGCGCCCGGCCAGATGCCGGTCACGGTGTCCACCTGCGGCGCCGCTTCGGGCACGTACACCTTCAGGCGCAGGCGGCGGTTGTAGAGCATCGAGTACAGGTGGTAGGACACGCCGAAGCGCGCCGGGCGGTCGTCGTCCGGGTAGTAGTCCACCGCGCTGATGTCCGACAGGAAGTTGTAGACCAGGCCGGGGGTGTCGCGCAGGTAGCGCGCGGCGGCGACAATGTGCTCGCGGGCGATAATCAGCGTCGTTTCGCCGCGAAAGCTGTGCGTCGCCAGCAGCGCGGTGGGCAGCGCCGCGCGCAGGGCGTCCGCCGGGTCAAGAGAGGGAGGAATCTGCATTCAGGTTATCCTTCGTCTGTCTGAAGGCCGTCAGGCCCAGTCGGCCACGCGCTCGCCGCGCACCTTCTCGTGCAGCGTGAGAATGCCGTGCAGCAGTTGTTCGGGGCGCGGCGGGCAGCCGGCCACGTACAC
>CAZDVL010000318.1:0-3101 GCA_964508745.1 uncultured Anaerolineaceae bacterium
CGCGCTTGAGCGCGCTGCGGGTTGGGTTGGCAGCATCAGCCCCGACGCTGTGACGACCTACGGCGAAGAGGAATCGCGCGGTGTGTGGCAGGCGGGCAACGCTGCCTTCATGCGCAACTGGCCCTATGCCTACGGCCTGGGCAACGCTGAAGACAGCGCGATCGCCGGCCAGTTCGACTATGCGCCGCTGCCGATGGGCGCCGCCACCGCTGGCGCGTGCCTCGGCGGCTGGCAGCTCGCAGTCTCCAAGTACTCCGACAACCCGGACGCGGCGGCTTCGGTGGCGATCTTCATGACCTCACCTGAGGAACAGAAGCTGCGCGCGCTAAGCCCGCAGGGCGCCAACCCGACGATCCCGGCGCTGTACGAGGACCCCGAACTTGAAGCGGCCAACCCGCTGTTCGCGCGCATGGGTCCGATCCTCGCGACCGCTGTGGCGCGTCCGTCCGGCGTCACCGCCGAGCGTTATAACGACGCCTCGACGATCTTCTTCTCCAATGTCCACAGCGTGCTGACCGGCAGCACCGACGCACAGACGGCGGTTGAGGATATGGAACTCGACCTGCAGGACCTGCTCGAAGAGATGGGCGTTGGCATGTAGCAAAGGCCGATCTGCGGCATACACCCATGTCGTTGATCTGTAGTTCGATGGGGAGGGCGTCGCTGCGATGCCCTCCCCATCTTTACAGATAATTCCTGAGAGAAGGGGGGCTGCGTGATGACCTCCAGCGAACGGCACAACCCAAGCGAATCCACAGGGCTTTCAGCAACCCTCTTTGGCGCGTTATTTGTTCTTCTTGGCATCGCTGCTTTCCTGCTGCTCGCCGCAAACATTAACGATATCGTCAGCACGCGCCTGGAAGGCGAGCCTTTCGGCACAACGCTGCTGCGCTTTCTGAACAGTGACGGCATTATCGTCCCACTGATTCAGATCGGCTTCGGTATCTTTCTGTTCCGCCTGGGCGTCAACCTGTTTCAGCGGCGCAGAACAGCCGCCATCTGGGCGCGCCAGGTCCTGCTGTGGGTCGCGATTGTGCTGGCCGCGCTGGCGCTGCAAGCGTTCACGACCGCAGCGGCCAACCCAGATGCGCCGCGCAGCGGCGCCCTGTCCCTGGTCGGCGCGGTAATCGCCGGCGCTGGCTTCTGGTGGCTGGGCCAGCATCTGCTCGCCTTTGAAGGCTCCGAGACTCTGGCGGAAAATGACGCGCGCATCGCGTGGAATCTGCTTATCCCCACGCTGGCTGTGCTGATCGTGGTGGCGGCGCGCCCGCTGGAAGCAACCTTCATCACCAGCCTGACCGACCGCCGCTTCGCCAGCGCGCGCGAGGTCAACTTCGTTGGGCTGGACAATTACACACAGCTCCTCAGCGTCCGCTTCGATGCGCTCGGCTGCGTCCGCGCCGAAGATGGCGCCTGTGAGCTGGACGCCAGCGGCAATCTCGTCTTTCCGCGCCCGCGCGACGTGCTGGACGAGAGCTACCTCGATTTGCGCTACCGCGATGTCACCGGGATTACGCTGGGAGAAACGCGCATCCTGTTGAGCGCGCGCGACCGCGATTTCGTCAATTCGGTCGGCAACACACTCTACTTCGCTCTCTTCTCGGTCGCGATCGAGCTGGTGCTGGGTTTGTTCATCGCAATGGTTGTCAACTCGAAATTCGCCGGCCGGGGCATCATGCGCGCGGCGATGCTCGTCCCCTGGGCCATCCCAACAGTGGTGTCGGCGCGCCTGTGGGAGATCATGCTGCGCGATAACCAATCGGGCGTGATCAATCACTTCCTCGTCAACCTCGGCGTGCTCGGCCAGTCGCAGGCGTGGCTGGCGACGCCGGCGCTGCAAATTCCGGCGCTGATCGCGATTGACGTTTGGAAGACCACGCCTTTCATGGCGCTGATCCTGCTGGCCGGCCTGCAGGCGATCCCGGGGGATATCTACGAAGCAGCCAACGTTGACGGGGCGGGGCGCGTCCGCCAGTTCTTCCAGATCACGATCCCCCTGCTGCGGCCAACAATCGCGGTTGCGCTGGTGTTCCGCACGCTCGACGCCATCCGCGTGTTCGACGTGTTTCAGGTGCTGCTGGGGCGCCAGCAGCTTTCGATGGCGACCTACAACTACGAGATGCTGGTCAACTCACAGCGGTTGGGCTATGCCTCGGCGATTGGCGTCGTCATCTTCGTGATCATCCTGATCTTCACGGTCACCTACGTTAAAATTCTGGGGGTGAGCGCAGAATGAGCCAGCAAACCGCAGCTATGGTGTCTGCACAAGACAAGGATGTGGCCGCGCGCCGCCAGTTCTGGGCGGCTTTGCGCCGCATTGGCTTCTGGTTTCTGATCATTGCGATCCTGTTTTACACGCTGTTCCCGTTCTATTGGGCGATCAATTCGTCGCTCAAGACCGAGAACGAGGTGTTCGGCACCGCGACCTACTTCCCGGCTAACCCAACGCTGATCAACTATCGGTCGGTCTTCTCGAACGCGCAGTTCGTCTACAGCCTGGGAAACAGCGCGATCGTGTCGTCGCTAACGACGCTGCTGGCGCTGATGGTCGGGTCGTTCGCGGCTTATGCGCTGGGGCGTCTGCGCTTCCGCGGCCGCACAGTGGTGCTTTACGCCGTGCTGGCGATGACGATGTTCCCGCAGATTTCGATCCTGTCTGGCCTGTTCTCGATCGTGACCGAACTGGGCCTGTTTGGGTCAATGAGCGCGCTGGTCGTCACCTATCCACTGATTACGCTGCCGTTCACGGTGTGGACGCTGACCAGCTTCTTCCGTGGGCTGCCGACCGAACTTGAGCAGGCGGCGCTGGTTGACGGGGCGACGCTGTTCCAGACGTTTTACAAAATCCTGCTGCCGCTGACGGCGCCGGCGCTGGTCACGACCGGCCTGCTGGCGTTCATCTCGGCCTGGAACGAGTACCTGTTCGCGCTGACCTTCACGGTCATCAACCCGGCGGCGCGCACGGTTCCGGTGGCGATCGCGCTGTTCAGCGGCCAGGTGTCGCGCCAGGAACCGATCGCCGAGATCATGGCGGCTTCGGTCGTCGTCACCATCCCGCTGATCGCGCTGGTGCTGATCTTCCAGCGCCGGATTGTCGAAGG
>CAZDVL010000319.1:0-1703 GCA_964508745.1 uncultured Anaerolineaceae bacterium
TACCTGCTGGTGGGCGACAGCGCCAGCATCCTGGTTGACACCGGCTGCGCCCACAACCCGGAGCAGGACATCCTGCCCTATCTGGCGTCCATCGGCTTTCACCCGTCCCGCCTGACGTACATCCTCATCACGCACTCGGACCTGGATCACCAGGGCGGCAGCGCGCCGATGAAGGCCGCCGCGCCGCGCGCGCTGCTGGCCTGCCACGAGCTTGACCGGCCCTGGGTGGAGAGCACCGAGGCGCTCATCAGCGGGCGCTACGCGCAGTTTGAGGCCGATCACGGCATTGGCTATGGCGACGAGGGCAAGGACGGCATCCGCGCGCAGACGCTCAGCCTGCCGCTCGACTTCACGCTGACCGGCGGCGCGCGTTTCCGCCTGGGCGCGGGCTGGTATGTTGAAACAATCCACACGCCCGGCCACACCTGGGGCCACACCGCGCTCTACGACCCCGCCAGCCGCACGCTGATTTCGGGCGAGGCGACCATGTGGACGCACATCCCCGACGCCAATTGGGGGCCGGCCATGCCGCCGACCTACTGCTACGTGGACACGTACCTCGCCACGCAGGATCGCCTGCTGGCGATGGACATTGACCAGCTCGCCTCTGCCCACTGGCCCACGCAGACCGGCCCGGACGTGGCCGCGTTCATCCACACCAGCAAGGATTACTGCCTGGACGTGGAGGCGCGCCTGCTGGAGCTGGCGCGCGCGCGCGCCTTCACGCTGCGCGAGGCGGTTGACACGCTGGGGCCGAAGCTGGGCGGCTGGCCGCTGGCCACCAACCAGGATTTCAGCTATGGCATGGCCGGCAACCTGGCCCGCCTGACCCAGCGCGGCCTGCTAACGACGGGCCGCAGCGCCGACGGTTTGCTGGTATGGAGCGCGATCTCATGATGACACCTGACAACCCTTTGCTGGTGCGCTTTCGCCTGGCCGGGGCCGGCGCGCGCGTGGGCCTGCTGACGCGCGGAACAGTGCATGACGTAACCGGCGAAGTCGAATCGCTGGCGGCCTTCCTGCGCGCCAGCGCCGGGCGCGTCGAGGCGGCCATCGCTGACCTGCTGGCGGCGGCAGAGCGCGCCGCGCACACCTACCCGGCGGCGCGGTTCGACAACCCGCCCGCGCCGGGGGCCGACTGCTGGCTGCCGCCGGTGGACGTGCAGGACGTGTGGGCGGCGGGCGTGACCTACGAGCGCAGCCGTTCGGCGCGCCAGGAGGAGGCGCTGGACGGCGGCGACATTTACGCGCGCGTCTACGCCGCCGAGCGCCCGGAGCTGTTTTTCAAGGCGCACGGCGCGCGCGTCGTCGGCCCGCTGGACACCGTCGGCATCCGCGCGGACGCGGCCTGGAACGTGCCCGAACCGGAGCTGACGCTGCTGCTCAACCCGGCGCTGGAGGTGGTGGGCTGGACGGCGGGCAACGACATGAGCAGCCGCGACATCGAAGGGGCCAACCCGCTCTATCTGCCGCAGGCGAAGGTCTACAACCGGTCGTGCGCGCTGGGGCCGGGCGTGGCGCTGGCCGCGCTGGCCGCCTGGCCGGACACGACCATCGGCGTGACGATCGCGCGCGGCGGCGCGGCTGTGTTTGCCGACTCGGTGCACACCGGGCGCATCCACCGCCCGCTGGCGGAGCTGGTCGCCTACCTGGGGCGCAGCAGCAGCTTCCCGGACGGCGCGGCCCTGCTGACCGGCACGGGC
>CAZDVL010000319.1:1803-3099 GCA_964508745.1 uncultured Anaerolineaceae bacterium
ACGACTGACGACTGACCATGAAAATCACGGCGATTGAAACGCTGCAATGGGCGGAATATCCCCGGCTGCTGGTGGTGCGCGTCCACACCGACGCCGGCATCGTGGGCCTGGGCGAAACGGTGGACAAAGTTCCCGGCGCGAAAGGCGCGCTGCACGGCACAGTTGCGCCGCTGGTGCTGGGCCAGGACGCGCTCGACATCGAGGGGCTGTGGCGCTTCGTGATGGACAACATCATGTATCACGGCTACGCCGGGGCGGAGCTGCGCGCGCTGTCCGCCTTCGAGGTGGCGCTGTGGGACATCATGGGCAAGCACTACGGCGCGCCGCTCTACCACCTGCTGGGCGGGCGCACCCGCGACCGCATCCCGACGTACAACACCTGCATCGGCACGCCCGCCGTGCCAGACTACGACGCCTGGCACACGGACGCCGGCGCGCTGGCGCGCTCGCTGCTGGCTGGCGGCGTGGCGGCCATGAAAATCTGGCCGTTCGACGCCTTCAGCGAGGCCAGCTTCGGCCAGTACATCAGCCTGGCGGACGTAGAGCGCGGCCTGACGCCGGTGCGCCAGATCCGCGACGCGGTGGGCGACGAGATGGAGATCGGCATCGAGTTTCACTTCCGCTGGAACCGCGCCAGCATGGAGCGCATTGCCCACGCGCTGGAGCCGTACAACATCCTTTTTCTGGAGGACGCGCTGCCGGCGGTCTACGCCGACGAGATCAAGCTGCTGGCGCAGCGCACCCGCATCCCGCTGATTGGCTCCGAGCTGCTGCTGACGCGCTGGCAGCTTCGCGAGTGGATGGAGAAGCACGTCGCGCAGATTCTGATGACCGACCCGGTGTGGAACGGCGGCATCGGCGAGACGCGCAAGATCGCCAGCATGGCCGAGGCCTACGGCCTGCCGCTGGTGCTGCACAACGTCGCCGGGCCGATCTGCCACGCGGCCTGTATGCACCTGGGCGCGCACATCCCCAACCTGTACTTTGTCGAGTCCGTGCGCGCGTTCTACCAGACCTATTTCCCCATCCTCAGCGGCTGGACACCGGCGGTCGCCGGCGGCCACCTGGACATCCCGCCGGGGCCGGGGCTGGGCGTGGCGCTGACCGACGCGGCGCTGGCCCGCCCGGACCTGGCGCGCCAGGTCAGCGAGGGGCCGGGGCTGGCGCAGGGCCGCCGCGCGATGGGCGACCACTGGGCGGTGGCGGACCTGCGCTGACGCCCTTTGGCCGCAGGCCAGCGCGCCAGTTTGTGTTACACTAACGCTGAACTGCCGGATGTCAGGGACGCGCGGGAGC
>CAZDVL010000320.1:0-3085 GCA_964508745.1 uncultured Anaerolineaceae bacterium
TCAATGCGGAAGCCGTCCAGCAGCGTCGGGGCGGTATCGTCGAAGTAGGGCTGAAGCTCCTCGGCATTCTGTTCAACCAGATCGTTGAGCGGCATCATCAGGCCGAGGTCCACGAGGAAACGCACGCCCTCGGTCGCCACCCAGATGATGTCAGGCTGCTCGCCGCCAGCGATCAGCGTGGCGGTGCCGTTGAGATAGTCTGACCACACAGCGCCGGGGACGCCGATCAGATTCACCGTAATGTCAGGGAATTTCTCGTTAAAGCGGGCGACGTGCGCCTCCCAGCCGGAGCGGGTTTCGGTGGTGTTATCCCAGAAAACGAAGGTGATTTCCCCACTCGGCGCCGCATCCTGCGCGCCGGCCGCGCCAACGGCCACCATGAGGAAAACGGAGAGGAACAACAGCATTGCGACAGCTTTAAACTTCATGATTTATCCCCTCAATGTTAATATGCATCATGCAGCGCAACCTACTGAATCCGCAGCTTTTTCTCCTCGCTTTTTCCCTCCTGCCGCACCAAGACACAAGAACCCTGCCGCAGCGCCAGCCTGCATTGGACATCTGTCCGCAATTACAGAGTAAACGATTTCTCGCTGGGTGTCAATTTTCTGCGCGCGCAAAAGGCGACGCAAGCGGCAGCTGCGGGGGAAACAGCTTCCGGCAGCGAATAACAGGCCAGGAATGGGGCGGAATCCCCCTTGCCGCGCCGGAACGGGGAAGCTCCGGCGCGGCGCTGGCCCACGGTTGGCAGCGGCGGAAGTAAACGATTTCCCGCCGCGCGCCGATTTTCTGTGCGTTTGAGGGGGGGGTGACACAAAACGCGGGCGGCCCGGCGAGACGTTCGCCGGGCCGCCCGTCGTCAGCGCTTAAGTGGCTGCCTACTTCAGCGAGATCGCCAGCCAGGCGGCGGTCGTCTCGATCACGCTGTTGGACATGCTCAGGTCGTCGGTCAGCGTGGCGTAGATGTGGTCGCCGCCGGGGACGAGATACGCGCCGCGCAGCGCACCCTGCGCGTGCGCCAGATACCACGGCAGGTACTCCGCCGGGTCAGGGTCATCGGTGCCGGCGACAATGAACACGTCGCCGCTGTACTTCGGATACTCAACCTCGACATCGAAAGCTGTCAGGCTGTCGAAGAAGCCCGCGCCGAGCGTGACTTCGCGCCAGCCGAGGTCAATCGTCACCGCGCCGTCGGCGGCGGCGGCGTCAACATATTCCTGGCCGAGGAAGTCCGGCGCAAGGTTGCCGCCGGCCGACCACAGCACCATTGACTGATACCAGTCCGGGTTCTGGCCCGCCGAGACGATCGCGATGCGGCCGCCGAGGCTGAAGCCGATCAAACCGATGCGGCTGCTGTCCACGAAATCAAGCCCGCTCAGGTAGGCATAGCCGGCGGCCGCATCCTCAACCATGCCGACGACGGTGCTGTTCTCCATACCGCCTGCGCTTTCGCCCCAGCCGCGGAAGTCAATCCGCAGCGAGCCGATGCCGCGCTCGGCCAGCGCGGCGGCCAGGCGCTTGTACATCTCGCCGACCTCGTCGCGATAGCTGGCGAAGCCGTGCAGCATCAGCACGGCCGGCACGGGTTCGTCGGACACCGGCTGGTTCAGGGTGGCGACCACCCCGTTGTCGAGCGTGACGACGGTTTCGGTGAAGCCGGCCTCGTCCTGCGCCGACGCCGCGCCGGCGGCGAGCAGCAGCAGGCAGCCAAACAGCAGCGACAGCAGCAGCGATCTGCGCCCAACACTCATCATCTTCCTCCTTGAAACAATGCCATAGGCCCAGAGACGCCACAATCATAGCACGCGCAGAAAGTGGACGCTATGCGTCCACGCCGTGCCAGCCGGCGCTCAGTCCGTGCTAACGATTGGGTAAAATTCGCGGCGCTGGAGGCTGAAATACCAGCGCAGGAACACGGACGCCGACGGCGCGAGCGGGCTGTCAGCGCCGGGGTCGCTGGGCGGCGTGGGATTGCGCAGCGAGCTGATCGCCACGAAGCGGTCCCCCGCCGCGCTCGTGAAGACAAGCGGCGGGTCAAACTCGATCTGGGCGTCAGCGATCTCGTCAGCAGTGTGGAAACTGGCGACGCGGGCGGCCAGCTCGTGCGCCGCCAGTTCGGCGACCGCGGCGTCGTCATAAACCAGCGCGACCAGGGCGATCTGCGTATCGCCATCCTGCAGGTCGGCCAGGGCGGCGACCGAATAAGGCGGCAGCGGGCCAGGCGCGCCGTCCGGCAGCTCAGGGACGCTGAAGTCCGCGATGCTTTCCTGGCGGTAAATCTGAATCTGGATCAGGTCGGCGTCTGTGGCGCCGTCCACGCCCACCAGGTCGGCGATCGCGGCGTAATCGGGGTTCGCAAGCAGCGACGGGGCAGCGCCAGCGGCCGCCTGAATCATGCCGGTGAGCGTTTCGATGGCCGGCGAGTGGAGCAGAATGCCGGGCAGCAGCGCGACCGGCTCGCGGCGGCCAAAATCGCCGCCAAACGGGTTGGCAGGGTTGCGTGAGCGAAGATCTATGGCCAGGCCCTGATCGCAGCCCTCGGCCCAGCACAACGTCTCGACGCCGGCGATCTGCTGGGACTCAAAATCGCGCTTCGCAAAAGCGGCGCGCACACGGTCAGGGTCGAACTCCCCGCGCAGGACATTCCCGACCGCGGGCACGACGCCGAACTGCAGCGACTGGTCAACGTCAAACCACTCAAAGCCGAACAGCGCCTGCGCTTCAGGGTAAGTCTGCGTGAAGTTCTGTATCCAGCCGAGCATGCCGGAAGCAATGCGCCACAGGTTGGTCGCCCAGATTTTCCGCCCGCCCTCGCTGCTGAGCATCTGGTTGAACTCATCCAGGTCTGTCGGGAAGCTCCCGCCGCGCTGGCTGAACGCCGCGCGATAGTCCACATAGCTAATGAAGCTGCCGTCCAGCGCGGCAGCCGAGCCGGGGACGGCTGCGAGCATCTGCGCCAGCGGGTGTTCCGGCGCCTGGGCGAAAACAGGCAGGGCGAACAGCAGCAGCAAACTGAACGACAGCAGCAGCAAGCGCAGTTTCATCAGATGCCTCCTCACGTTGCGATGCCCTCCAGCATAGCACG
>CAZDVL010000321.1:0-3074 GCA_964508745.1 uncultured Anaerolineaceae bacterium
GAGCTTGGTCTTGACTTCCTGACCGCCCGCCACCACCGGCTCAGGCCGCGCGTAGCGCGTGGACTCGACGAACACTGAGAGGAAGAAGTCGCCCAGGTCTTCGGCAAAGGCCTCCTGATCGGGGATCAGGCTGGGGATCGCGCCCAGCTCGTTGACCAGGAAGTTGCCCATCGGCGAGCCTTCGCCCTCGGCGGCCGGGGTGTTCATCCACTGGATGAGGTCCCAGGCGGCCTGCTGCTTTTCGTCAGACGCCGTGGCGCTGACGCTCCACAGCCAGTTGTAGGACAGCGTCGCGCTTTCGCTGCCGCTTGGCCCCACCGGGACCGGCGCGACGCCGGCTTCCGTGTCGTAGTCCATGTTCTCCGAAGCCTGGATGGTGGCGCGCCACCAGTTCGCCATGATGACCAGGCCAACGCGCCCGTTGGGATATTCCCAGCCGTTCAGGCTCATGTTCATGCCGCCGTTTTCCAGCAGGTCGGCGTAAAGCTGGAGCGTTTCGATGCCCTGCGGGCTGTTAAAGGCGGTGGCGGTGAAGTCTGGCGTCAGGTACTCGCCGCCGTTAGAGAGCAGCATCGAGGCGAACGGGTGCACAATGCCAGAGTCCCAGCCGGGCAGCACGCCGAAGCCAACCTGCGTCACGGCGCCGGTGTCGTCCGTCTTGGTGATGGCCGCCGCCATTTCCTTGAGTTCGTCCCAGGTGGCGGGCGGCGCGTCGTAGCCGGCCTCGGCCAGCAGGCGCTTGTTGTACAGCAGCAGGTAGGTGTTGACCTCGGTCGGGTAGCCCCACACCTGGCCGGCGACGGTGATGCCGTCAATCACGCCCTGCGGCGAGTTGGCGACCACGCTGTCCACGATCTCCTGCGGCGGCGCGGCCACCAGCCCGTTCTCGCCGATGAAGTCCGGCAGCCACAGGTTGTACAGGTGATAGATGTCAGGGCTGGTCCCGGCGGTGCGGCCGGTGATGATCCGGGTCAGCAGGTCGTTGAAGGGGACGGTTTGCAGCTCGATGGTGACGCCGGGGTGGCTCGCCATGTACTCGTCGAACATGGCCTGCTGGGCGACCAAAAGGCGCTCCTCGCCCCAGTGCGTGAGCACGGTGAGCGTGATGCCCTCCTGCGCGGTGGCGGCGCCCATCAGGGACAGAGCCAGCGCGAAAACGAACAGAACGGCCAGAAAACGCTTGTTATTCATGTCACAAACTCCATATAACTCATTCTGTGCGAACGTCAACAGATGGCGCCCCCCCGGCTCAGGCCGGGTAGAGCAGGTACGCGGCGCGCAGTTTCTCGAATGTGTGGATACCCTCCTTCCAGGTGTCGGTCAGGTCGGTGATGGGAAGTTCAGCGTCCAGGTGCAGCCGCACCTGGTCGCTGCCGCTCAGCAGATCAATCGGGGAACGGCCGCCGGGCGACCAGGGGGCGCGCCAGTCAAAATGCTGTGGGTGCGCCCGTTTGACCTGGGCCAGCAGGTGCAGCGCGGTCTCCACCGGGCGGAAGCTGTCGCGGTCGGTCACGTACAGGTGCACGCCGGCGCACAGCTCGCCCTGGTGCTTGCTGAAGGTGGGCACAAAATAGACCGGCCGGAAGCGCGCGCCGGGCAGGTCCAGCGCGTTGAGCGCCTGGGCCAGCGCCGGGGCGTCCACCCAGGGGGCGCCGATGTACTCGAACGGCCGGGTAGTGCCGCGCCCTTCAGACAGGTTCGTGCCTTCGACCAGGCACGTCCCCGGATAGGCGGTGAGCGCCGCCAGCGTCGGCAGGTTGGGCGACGGCGGCACGAACGGCAGGCCGGTGTCGTCGAACCACATGCCGCGCCGCCAGCCGTCCAGCGGCACGACCGTCAGGTCACAGCCGATGTCAAAGACGGCGTTGAGCAGCCGGGCGACCTCGCCGGCGGTCAGGCCGTAGCGCAGCGGCAGCGGGTAGATGCCGACAAAGGACGTGTACGCGGGGTCGAGCGTCGGGCCTTCGACCGTCAGGCCGTTGAGGAAGGCCGGGCGGTCCAGCACCAGCAGCGGCAGGTGGTTCTCGGCGGCGGCCTGCAGCGCGTAGGCCAGCGTGGACAGGTACGTGTAGAAGCGCACGCCGCCGTCCTGCAGGTCGAACAGCAGCACATCCAGGCCGTCGAGCATGGCGGGCGTCGGTTTGTGCGTGTCGCCGTAGAGGCTGTAGACTGGCAGCCCGGTCAGCGGGTCGGTGGCGGCGGTCACGTGCTGCCCCGCCTGGGCGTCGCCGCGCAGCCCGTGTTCCGGGCCGAACAGCGCGCGCAGGTTGGCCGCTGGGTGCTGGCGCAGGCGCTCCACGCTGCCGACCAGCGCGGAGTCGGTGCTGCTGGGAGAGGCGATCAGCCCGGCGCGCTTCCCGGCGATCAGGTCCGCCCGCTGCTCTAACAGGACTTCCAGGCCCAGCCGAACGGTCATGGCGCTTCCCCTGTGGACTGGCGCAGAATTAGCTCTGGCGGCAGGATGATCTGGCGGTTGGCCGCCTGGCCGCTGTCCAGCAGCTCGAACAGCAGCGCCAGCGCGCGCTGGCCCATTTCTTCAAGCGGCTGGCGAATCGTCGTCAGCGGCGGCGTGATGTAGGACGCCGCCTCGATGTCGTCAAAGCCGATCACCGACATGTCGCCCGGCACGCACAGGCCGGCCTCGGCCAGCGCCCGGTACGCGCCGACGGCCATCTGGTCGCCGGCGGCAAAAACGGCGGTCGGCGGCGGCGCGGTTTGCAGAAGCCGCTGCATCGCCACATAGCCGGAGCGGTAATCCCAGCGGTTGTTCGGCGGGTGGATGATCTGGCTGTAGGCCAGGCCGTAGTCGCTGAGGGCCTGCTGATAACCCAGGATGCGCTGGCGCGCCACCTCCAGCGCCGGCGCGCCGGACAGGTGCGCGATGCGCCGGTGGCCCAACTGCGCCAGGTGGCTGGTCACCAGGTAAGCGCCCTGGCGGTTGTCCACCGACACAGAGGGGATGGACGGCGTCGCCAGGCAGTCCACCAGCACGGTGGGAAAGGTGCTTTTCTGAATGTCGGCGAAGGTTTTGTCGCGGTCAACGGCGTTGACGATAATCAGGCCGTCCACCAGCC
>CAZDVL010000322.1:0-3064 GCA_964508745.1 uncultured Anaerolineaceae bacterium
CGCCACTGGCCCTGGTTGTTGACCTGGAACAGATAGTAGCTGCGCGCGTCCTGCTGGCGCGCGCTGAGGCCCACCAGCCAGCCGGCGCGGCCCGTGACTTCGGCGACCTGGGCGCGCGCGTAGAAGTCGGCGAAAGCGCCGGCGGCGGGCAGCGTGGCGACGCCGCGCTGCTGCGCGCTGTCAAGCTGAAGCGCGAGCTGGCCGCCGCTGGTATTGACTGTGAGCTGCGGGTTGGTGCTGTCCCAGCGGCTTTCGCTGTCGAACGTCTCGTTCCAGGCCGCGACGGCGAAGCCGGGCAGCAGCGTCAGGCGGTAGCCGCCGGCAGTGCCGCCGAAGCCCGCCACCGTGACGGTGTAGGTGTCGAGGCGCGGCAGGGTGAGCGCCTCCAGCAGCGCGTCGGCGCTGTCAGGGTAGTTGTAGTCGTCTGCTGCGATGAGTTCCGCGCCGGCGCTGGTGGCGACGCTCAGCAGGGGGTCGAGGTCGCCAGACTCCGCCTCCAGCAGCAGCGAGATCACCGCGCCCTCCGCGGCGGAGAAGGCCCAGGCCTGCGTTTCGCCGGCGCGCAGCGTGCCGGTGACCGGCGTGAGCAGGCCCAGGCTGCCGGGCTGCTGCGCCAGCGCGGGGCCGGCCAGCGCCAGCAGCCCGGCACACAGCGCCAGCGCTAAAGCACGACGGGCATCCACTGGGGGAAGCGTCCCTGAAGCCAGATCACGTAGCGCTTGAAGTCGTCGGGGGTCATTTCCGCGCCGAAGTTCCAGCGCGCGTTTTCCGCCATGTGCAGGCGGCGCTGCTCGCCGGCCATGCGCAGGTCGCCCTGGGCCGCGCCGCCGGCGTTCAGCTCCTTGCGGCTGATTAACGGCGTGAAATGGCCGCCCGCGCCCAACTGTTCGAAGGCCTGCGGCGGCATAAACGTGTAGACCGCGATGTAAACGTCGTCCTGTTCCAGCGCGCAGGCCACCATATACCAGCCTTTGGGCACGCGCGAACGGCGGCGAATCGCAAAGCGCCAGGTCAGCGCGTTGACCTGCTGGCCGGTTCTGATTTCCTGCTGCACCTGCCCGCGCTGGACGATCTGGACGCGGCCGTCGGCGGCCTGCAGCACGCGCCCGCTGGGCCAGCGCCGTTTGAGCACGCGCTCGGCCTGCTGGGTAGTGAGCGCGGCCAGGGCGAAGCTGACGAGGATCGCGATGATGTTGAGGCCCTCTGACGAAATCAGCGCGTTGAGGACGAAAAAGCCGAGCGCCCAGCCGGCGATGAACAGGCCGATCACGGCCAGGCGCACGGCGCTGTGTTCCGGGTCTACGGGCGCGGTGAAAGTGTCGGGCACGGTGAGCGGCGTGTTCATCGGCGGCATGGCGGGCTAGCGCTTCTCGGCCACAAAGACGACGCGCGCTGCGCGCGAAACGCCCGGCTCGAAGCCGTTGAAATTCAGGTCGAGCACGTAGCTGGCCTGGAAGCCGCAGCGCTGTAACAGCGTCGCCACCGCCTGCGCCGGGAACGCGCGCAGCGCGCGGGTGGCCTCAAGGCGGGACCAGGCGGCGCCGGCGCGCTGAAAGGCGAGGTAGCGGCGCTCGTTGACCTGGCGTTCGTAATCGTAGTCGCTGGTTGTGAACACGGTCAGGTCGGGCAGTTCCTGCAGGGCCGCGCCGGCCAGCCCCATCTCCGCGAGGCCCTGGGCGGTGTGCAGGTCAAAGATGAACAGCTTGCCGGGGTTGAGGATGGCGCTCACGCCCTGGAACACGGCTTCGAGGTCGCGCAGGCCGTTCAGCTCGTTGAGCACGCCCAGCGCCAGCGCCAGGTCGGTTCCGGCCAGGTCTGGCCCCAGCTCGCGGATGTCGCGCTGGTGCAGGTCGGCGTTCAGGCTGCGCCCGTCGCTGCCGCCAGCCGCCAGGGCCGCGCGGGCCAGCGCCAGCATCTCCGGCGCGCTGTCAACGCCGGCGGCGATGTAGTTGCGCTGCGCCAGCCAGCGCAGGCCCGCGCCGGTCCCGCACCCCAGGTCCACGATGCGGCGGCCCAGCCAGTCGTGGCGCTGGGCGAAATCCACCAGGCGCGGCGTCATGGCGGCGGCGAAGTCCGCCAGGCCAACGGCGTCGTAGATCGGGGCCAGGTCTGTGTATGCTCCGCTCACGGGGTGCGTCCTCTGTGTGATGTGTCCAGGCTGCCGGTCACAGCGGCGCGCTGCTGAACACCAGGTTAACGGACGGGCTGAAGATGACCACGCTGGCGTACCGCGACAGGTCAACGTCGGGCGGCAGCTCAAACTGCTGGCTGCCGATGTTACCCTTTAACGGGCCTAATTCAAGGTCAAGGTTGTTGAGCCGAACTTCTTCGGGCGTCAGCGGGTTGGCGGACGCCGACAGGACCGCGCGCAGGTCTGGCCCGCGCGCCGCTGAAAAATCGGCCAGCCGCACCAGCTTGCGCCCGTCCGGCCACTCGTAGACCTCCACATTGCCCGTCGCCCAGCGCAGCGCGTCAAGGCGCCGGAAAGCGCCGCCGACGGTGCGGGTCGCCGCCGCGACGGCGGGCAGCGCCTGGTCCGCCTCGCTGACAACCGTGTCGGGCAGCGCCGCGGCGGCGATCAGCGCGGCCGCCGTCGGCGGGTCTTTGGCCAGCAGGTCCGCCAGCGCCGCCTGCTGATCCGGGGGCAGGGTGAGGTAGGCCGCCTGAATGTCCGGCGACAGGCCGGGCAGCGCCTCCTCGACCGCGGCGGTTTGCAGCAGCGGCTGCCACAGCGGGAAGGTGAAGGTCGCCACCACCAGCAGCGCCCCGACAATCATGAAAAAGACACGTAATCGCATAGTTCCGCAGCCGGCTGCAGCGCGTCAGGTTCCTGGGTACAGCCTGGTAAGCGTAGCATAGACTCGGCGGGCGGGCCATGCGCAGTTTGACGGCGCGCCGGGCGTCAGGCGCTCTGGGCTGGCATCTGGTAGCCTTCGCCGGGAACGGTGAGGATGTAGGCGGGCCGGCGGGGATTTTCTTCCAGCTTCTGGCGCAGGCGGGAGATGTTGACGCGCAGCACCGAATAGTCGCGCTCGTACTCGTTGCCCCACACGGCGCGCAGCAT
>CAZDVL010000323.1:0-3056 GCA_964508745.1 uncultured Anaerolineaceae bacterium
GATGGCGCGCCTGCTGTGCTGAGGGAGTCGCACGATGAGCGCTGATCGCCGTCCGTCCATTCTCTTTTTCGACTCGGCGTGCCCCGGCAGTCTGCCGCCCGCCTTCGGCCTTGACCCCGAAGATTCCGTCACCATCGTCGGCGGCGTCGAGGCCGGCCTGGCGCGTTACATCAGTGCCACCGCCGCCGACCTGGCCGCGCACTACACGCTTCAGGGTGAGGGGGATATTCAGGCGGGTGACTACTTCCTCGCCGCCACCTCGCGCCGCCGCGCTGACGACTGGCTGACCTGCCATGAGGAAGCGTCTGCCGCGCTGTGCCAAATCTATCTGGCACGCGCCAACTGATCGCAGCGCCCCGGTCCGTCCGGGCCGGGGCCTTTATGGAGAAAAGACTATGGACACAATCGAAGCGTTATCCGCCCAAGTCCAGGCCCTGACGCAGCGCGTCACGGCGCTGGAACAGCAAACCGCCGTCCAGCACGCCGCGCAAACGGCACAGCAGCCCGCGCCTGTCCTGGAGGTCGCCACCGCCGACACGCTGGACGCGCTGTGCCGCCGGCACACCGGCCAGGCGTTGACAGCCCTGTTAGCCACCGCCGAATGCGCGCCCGAAACCGTCGTGGGCCTGCCGCTGGTCGCCGCCCGCGACCTCATGTTCAGCGTGATCGCTGACCACAATCACGTGGTCTTCGCCACCGGCGCATCCACCCGCATCGCCCGCAACGGCAGCCCCTACCTGAGCGTGAATTTCGGGTTCGGCGTGTGCGCGGTGTTCCACAACGACGTGGACCGCGTGTTCCGCGACACTGGCTACCTGATGCTGGACTGGCAGCGCGACGGTTACAGCCTCGAATTCAACCCACCGCTGTCGGCCATTCTGGAGCGCGACGGGCGCGGCTATCCGCGCATCGTCCGGTTGTGGCAGCCCGACAACACCCTCGACGATACCGCCGCCCCGGACAGCGCGCAGGAGATTCCATTCTGATGGCCGACAACGCAGACGTAAAACCGGGCGACAAAGTGCTGTTCGGTCACCGCGCCGCCCGCGTGGTGGCCGTCAACGGCGATCAGATCGAGGTCGAATACCGCGACACCAACACCGGCTCGACCGTGCGCCGCTGGACCCGCGCCGCGCTGGCCGAACTGCTGCACACCGTCGGCGTGGACATGGAGACGCCCGAACCGGTCATTGACGAACCGCCGCTCGACGATGACGACACCGTTGAAATTCCGCTTGCGCTCCAGGAACAGATGCAGCGCATCGAATACGAGGTGCAAACCGTCGAGCACGACATCATGACCCTCGACCAGCGCCGCGCCAGCGACATGTCCCTCGCTGCTATGCTGCGCGCCGGTTGGCGCCCGGTGGGCGTCAATCTGTACTGGGGCAGCGACCGCATGGTGCGCATTGTCACGCTCACCAAAGAGCGCGTCGTGCCCTACGTGCCCGACCAGGACGCCGCGCAGCCGGCGCGCCGCATCAACGTCGTTGGGCCGGTGTTCGTGGCTGACCCGCTGGCCGCCACACCGATTGCGCGCGCCATCCGCGAGTTTGGCCGCGAGGCGGTCGTGGCCGCGCTCAACAACGACGCCCTCAAGCGCGGTCTGGACGCCGCGCAGTATCGCCTGGCACAGAACACGCGCATTTACACCCGCAAGCCCGGCCTCCCCGGAAGGAGTGATGCATGAACGCTTTTGCTTATCAGTACCCCGACGCCAATGACCCGCGCAACGAACCGCCGCAATCACCGTCGGAATCATCCGAGCAGGCGCTGGCCGACTGGCACACCTACCAGCGCGCGCTGCACGACGTGGCCGCCCTCAGCGGTGAACGCCTGCTGGCGCTGGAAACAGCGCTCGGCGGCCTCTACCGTGACGCTGAAGCGCGCCGCGACAGCGCCGCCATGCAGCAGATCACCGACGCCTGGGGCCGCGCACAGCAGCTCCACGAGACCATCACCCGCCTGGACGCCGCCGTGTGCGGCGCGGGCGAAACCATTCGCACCCTTAATCACCAGCGCGTGCTGGTGCTGGATGAACTCGAAACGCTGGCCCAGGCCATCGAGGATGTGGACACGCTTAACCCGCGCCTGGCTGATTTCGCCGGCGTGCTGATCGAGGACGGCTATGAGGCCGGCTATGACGCCGCCACCGATGAGGTCGCCGACACCATCAGCGAGGAATACTACGACCGCATGTTCGTGACCATGCGCCGCTACGGATTCGACCGCGCCGCCGTCGAGCGCCTGCTCGATCTGCTCGAAGACCACACGCAGATCAACGAGGAACAGGCCGAATGGCTGCGCATGTTCGTGGACAGCCTGCCGCGCGAGGGGGATGCATCATGATGGACCGCACCGAGCACGCTTTGTTTGCCCGTATGGAGGCTGATCTGGTCGTGCTGACCCAGCTCGCCGGGCAGGACCTCCTCACCATCACCGCGCAGGAACGCGAAATCGCGTTCCTGCGCGCCACGCTGGATTATATCGGCGACCTGCTGTCGTCCAACGAGTGCGATGCCGCCGGGCGCGCCCTTGTCATTATCCGCGCCACGCTGGGACAGGGGGACCACCATGTCTAAGCCCGCGAAAGAGTGCTGCGTGCCCGGCTGCTCCAACCCCTGCCATGTGGCCCGCAACGGACACCAGCGCGCTCGCTGCATCGAACACCTGCGCCAACACGACCGTGAGCGCGCGCTGCGCGGCACGTCCGCGCCAGAACGCGCCCGCCGCGCCGCCCTGGGGCTGCTGATGGACTACCCGCTCGGCACTGCTGTCTCCAGCGCGCACTCCAACCCCAACGCGCCCACCATCGCCCCCGCCACCGTCAAGGGGCTGGTCCGCGACGGCCTGGCGCAGACGGACCCCGAACAGAATCGCGTGGTCATCACCGAGGCGGGCCGCCAGTGGTGGTTGGAGCTGGTCGCCGTCCTGCCCGTGCGCGATCTGCGCCCGGACCGCGACTGGTCCCCGGAGAAGGACACGGCACCGGAAGTCTCCACGCTGGCCGCCGCCGCGCGCGCCCTGCCGCCGCTGCCGTCGGATAACGGCGCATC
>CAZDVL010000324.1:0-3046 GCA_964508745.1 uncultured Anaerolineaceae bacterium
ATCGTCAGCCCCTGCATCTGGCTGACAAGCTGGTGGGCGGCGCGCTGGCCCAGCTCGCGCACGTCGGCGGCGACCGTCGTCATGCCGGCCTGCTGGGCGGCGGGCGCGTCGCCAAAGCCCACCACAGACACCTGCTGCGGCACGCTGATCCCCTCGTCGCGCAGGGCGCGCACGACCGCGATCGCCATCATGTAATCGGCGGCGATGATGCCGTCACAGGTGTGGCCGGCGCGCAGAAAGGCGCGCAGCGCGTCCGCCGCCGCCGCCGCCGAGAAGTCGCCGCACAGAAAATGCGCCTCAGGCAGCGTCAGGTTGTGGCGCAGCAGTTCCTGGCGGAAGGCGGCCTCGCGCAGCGCGGCGTCGGACTGCTGCGGGATGCCGCCGATATACACGAGCCGCGTGCGCCGGCAGTTCAGCAGCAGGTGCTCGAACAGCAGGCGGATGCCCTGGGCGCTGTTGAACATCACGCCGGGGATGGGTTCCTGCTGCACCTGGTGGCTCACCAGCGACAGCGGCCGGCCCTGGCGATAAAGCTCAACCAGCACGCCGTCGGGCACGGCGTTGGCGATCACCAGCGCGCCGCCAACGGCCTCGTCGGCCAGAATCTGCGCGGCGTTGGCGTGGGTGACATCGCGCACGGCCAGCGGAAAGCCCGCCGGGCCGGCGATGTCCGTAAACCCCTGGATAATCAGGCGCTGGAAGACGCCGGTCTGGTCGTTGGTGATAATGCCGATGCGCTGCCGCTGTGCCACTATGCTATCCCCAGTTCGTGTTCCACCGCTTTGACCGCCGCGCCAATCGCGACCAGGTTGTCGGCGTCGTTGACGGAGAACGTCATCGCGCCGATCAGGTCGGCCAGGATCAGGCGGCCGGTCTTTTCGACCACCTGCTGTAGAAAGGACTCGCCCAGGTTGGCGATAGCCCCAGCCAGCGACAGATGCTGCGGGCGCAGCAGCGCGATCACCCAGGAAAACACCTGCGCCACATATGCGCTCAGCTCGTCCAGCAGCGCCAGCGCCGCCGGGTCGCCCTGGGCGGCGGCGTAGTGGATGTGCAGATACGTGAAATGGTCGTCCGGGAAGCTGGCGCTGCCGTGCGCGCGCGCCAGCTCGCGGGCGCGCGCCGCGACGCTGTGCCAGCCGAGAAGCTGTTCGACAAGGGCATCATACTGCGGCAGCAGCAGGTGGCCGATGTCGCTGCCGGCGGAGCCGGACGAGGCGCGGCTGACGATGCCGAAGCCGATGCTGTTGGTGATCAGCACCGTCGCCAGGCTGTCCGCCGCCGTAAGCTGGCCGAGCACCGCCTGGGCGCGCGCGGCCAGCTCCGGGCTGTTGGAGACATAAACCGGCGTGTGATAATGCTCACATAACAGGCCCGCCAGCGGCACATCGTGCCAGCCAAAGCGCGGCGCATAGCGCACCCGGCCTTCGCTGTCGTCCACCTCCGCCGGGATGCCCACGCTCATGCACAGCAGCGGGACGCTGAGCTGGGCGATGAGGCCGTTGATCACCTCGACCAGCACCGTGAACACCTCGGTCTGCTGCGTTGAGGGCAGGTCGGCGCGGTGCTCCACGACGATGTGGCCGTCAAGGTTGGCCAGCACGCCCAGCACGTAATTCTGGTGCAGCGCGATGCCGATCACCTGGCGCGACTGTGGCATAAAGCGCAGCAGGCGCGGGCGTTTGCCGCCGCTTTCAGTCGATTCGCCCAGCCCTTCCTCAATCACCAGCCCCTCGTCCATCAGCTCCGCCACCAGCGTGGAGATCGTCGGCTTGGCGAGGCCGGTTTCCTCGGCCAGCGCCGCGCGGTTGTTGGCGGTCTGGTTGACGATGGTGCGCAGAACCAGCTTGCGGTTGTGTTCGCGCACGCCGCTGTGGGCGGCGCGCGTGTTGCGCATCGTGAACGTCATGTTGTCAAACCTGCTGCGGCGTGATGCATCCCTGAGACCCTCTGACAGGCGGAGGCCGGCGGCGCGCTGCTGCTTACCCTTTCACCGCGCCGGAAAGCCCGCGAATAAAATGGCGCTGGAACACCATGAAGAAAATCACCATCGGGATCGTGGCGATCATGATGCCCGCCGCCACCGAGCGCAGGTTGCCGCTGAAGAAGCCGCGCAGGAACGACAGCCCCACCGGCAGCGTGAACAGGTTGCGGTTGCTCAGCATCAGCAGCGGCCACAGGAAATCGTTCCACGAGTTGACGAACGTGATGATCGCCAGCGTCGCCAGCCCAGGGCGGATCAGCGGCAGCAGGATGCGCCACCAGATGCCGAACTCGGTCGCGCCGTCCAGCCGCGCCGCCTCCAGCAGCTCGTCGGGCACGCCCTGGTAAATCTGGCGCAGCAGGAAGATGCCGAAGGCGCTGGTGGCGAACGGCAGAATCAGCGATTGCAGCGTGTTGTTGAACTGGAAGGTGTTCACGGCCATCACGTACAGCGGAATCATGAGAAGCTGCGGCGGGAACACCAGCGTGCCCAGGATGAGCGCGAAGATCACGCTGCGGCCCTTGAAATGGATTTTGGCGAGCGGGTAGGCCGCCAGCGAGCAGGTGATCAGGTTGAGCGCCACCGTCGTCAGCGCCACCAGCAGGCTGTTGCCAAAATAGCGCGGGACCTGAATATCGTTCCACACGCGGTAGTAGTTTTCCGTTGTGAACGGGAACGTGAAGCCTTCCAGCCACGTGCCGTCAAACCGGCTGCGGTTCTCCGGGCCATAGTTCACCCAGTCGCCGGCGGGAAGCCGCGAGGTGGCTTCCTCCGGGCTGACATGGTACGCGCCTTCGCGCAGGGCGGTCTCGTAGCCGCCGCCCCAGCCGATCACGCCAGGATAGGGGATGATCTGCGGCGGCTTGTTGGCGCGAAAGATGCTGCCGGAGTCCTGGCGGATGCTCATCAGGCCGGTCCAGACAAAGGGCAGCGCCGTAACCAGCGCGAACAGCATCAGCGCCAGATACCAGCCGCCGTTTTCCAGCCAGCGGCGCAGCAGCCCCTGGCGCGCGTTTGTCGAGAGCGTGGCCATCAGCTCCCCCTTTCCAGAAAGCGCAGGTT
>CAZDVL010000325.1:0-3045 GCA_964508745.1 uncultured Anaerolineaceae bacterium
TACGACCAGACCAGCGCCATCGCGCTGCTGGCCCCGCTGCTGGCGCTGCAGGGCGCGCCGGCCCCGCCCAGCGCCGACCCAGGGCCGGTCCCGGAGCGCTACGCCGCGCTCGAACACGGCATGCAGGCGGCGCTGCGCGTGCCCGACCAGGCCCGGCGCTGGCAGCTTCTGGCCGACGGCGCGGCCCTGTGCGCCGAATCCAGCGACGGCGAGCAGCTTTTCCGCCTGTGGCACGAGATAACGGCGCGCCTGGCCGACCTGCCGCTGGCCGACACGCTGCTGTGCCTCAGCGCGCTGGCGCCGCTTATCCAGCGCCTGGGCGGGGGCGGCGCGCTGGCCGCCGTCGCCCGGCTGCTGCAGCAGCGCTGAGCCGCGAGTTCACGCCCGCGAAAACACGATTTAACCGCCCGCACACCCGCCGCTGCGCGGGCAGAAGCCGCGCACCACCCGCCGCGGAAACCGCGTTTTACAGACGGCCATCTGCGAAATTGACCGCGCTTGTAGACGCGCGCGCCCAGCCCGCCGCACAATGTAGGCTGCGCCGGGCGGCGGCATACATCGCCGCTCGCCAACTGCTCACGAAAGGTTCACTGTGTCAAAACGTTTCCTGCTCATCTTCCTGCTGGCGCTGGCGCTGCCCACCCTGACGGTGGCGGCGCAGGACAGCGGCGAATCGCTGGTCATTTACTCAGGCCGCGCCGAGGGGCTGATCGCGCCGCTGCTGGAGCGCTTCAGCGCCGAGACCGGCGTGCAGATCGAAGTGCGCTACGGCGGCACCGCCGAGATGGCGGCCACCATCCTCGAAGAAGGGGCGAACAGCCCGGCGGACGTGTTCATCGCCCAGGACGCCGGCGCGCTGGGCGCGCTGGCCGCCGCGGGCCGCCTGCGCGCGCTGCCGTCCGACATTTTAGAGCGCGTTGACCCGCGCTTCGCCTCGCCCGACGGCCTGTGGGTGGGCCTGTCCGGTCGCGCGCGTGTGCTGGTTTACAACCCGGAGACGCTCGCCGCTGACCAGCTTCCCGCCTCCATCCTGGACCTGACCGCGCCGGAGTGGGCCGGGCGCGTGGGCTGGGCGCCGACCAACGCCTCGTTCCAGGCGCACGTGACGGCGCTGCGCGTGCTGCTGGGCGAGGACGGCGCGCGCGACTGGCTGGCCGGCATGGTCGCCAACGGCGCTGTGCCCTACGAGAACAACCGGGCGGTTGTGCAGGCCGTCGCCGACGGCGAGGTGGCCGTCGGGCTGGTCAATCACTACTACCTGTACGCCATGCAGGCCGACAACCCAACGCTGGCCGCCGCCAATTACCACTTCCCGGCGGGCGACCCCGGCGCGCTGATCAACGTGGCCGGCGCGGGCATCCTCGACACGTCCGACCAGCCGGGGCTGGCGCAGCGCTTCGTGCTCTACATGCTGGGCGCGGGCGCGCAAACCTACTTCGCCGAGCGGACGTTTGAATACCCGCTGGCGGCGGGCGTGGCGCCCTCGGCGGCGCTGCCGCCGCTGGCAGACATCGAAGCGCCCGCCATTGACCTCAGCGACCTGAGCGACCTGCAAACCACGCTTGAGCTGCTGCGCGACACCGGCGCGCTGCCGTAAGGCTGTGCCCCGGCCCGCGCCCCGCTGGTCAGCGGGGGGCCAGCGGGCGCGCAGAATAGAGAACCTGGCAGGCCCTGCTGCCAGCGCCGCGCACACCGCCGGCGCTGGCGGCTGTCTATCTCAACCGAGGAAGATCGAATGACCGTCACAAACATCCTGCGCTGGATACACATCCTCGCCGGGGCAGCCTGGCTGGGCGAGGTTGTTGTTGTCAACTTCATCCTGGTTCCCACCCTCGCCCGCCTGGACCCAGGAAAACGCGGCTGGTTCATGGCCGCCGTCTTTCCGCGCGTCTTTCGGCTGGCGTCCGTGCTTTCGCTGACAACGATCCTCGCCGGCGCGGCCCTGAACCT
Source organism: uncultured Anaerolineaceae bacterium (assembly GCA_964508745.1). GTDB lineage: Bacteria > Chloroflexota > Anaerolineae > Aggregatilineales > Phototrophicaceae > DAOTWC01. Next base: position 1,951 of record CAZDVL010000325.1, read on the forward strand.
GAGCCTGAACGGCTGGCGGGTTGATGTGGCGCTCGTTCGCCTGACCTCTACGCGCTGGGGGTGGAGCATTCTGCTGGGCGGCCTGCTGGGGCTGGGACTCGCGCTCTTTCACCTGTTCGCCGAACACCGCCTTGAGCCGCACGTGCTGGCCGCCGAGGAGGAAACCGACGACGAAGCCTTCGCGTCGGTGCTGCGCCGCCTGCGCATCATCCCCAGCGCCGGCCTGGGCGTGCTGCTGCTGACCTTCGTGCTGATGATGTTCGCCGTCCGGGAGTTCTAGCGGGCATGACAGCCGCCGTTCACCTGAACCCAAACAGGAACCCGCAGCCATGCAGCAGCAGCGCCTGACCGCCGGCTACACCGCGCACATTGCAGCCCGGCCCGGCCAGCGCTGGCCGCGGCCGCGGCTGTCGCCGGCGCTGCCGCTGGCGGCCGGGGCGGTGGTGGCGGCGGTGCTGCTGCCGCTGCTGTACCTGGTGCTGCGCGCGCTGGGCGCGGGCGCCGACGGGCTGGCCTACCTGCTGCACCCGCGCACGCTGGCGGTGGTCGGCAGCAGCCTGGCGCTGGCGGCGGCGGTCACGCTGGCGGCGGGCGCGGTCGGCGTGCTGTTCGCCTGGCTGACGGCGCGGACCGACCTGCCGCTGCGCCGGCTGTGGCTGGTCGCCGGGCTGCTGCCGCTGGTGATTCCCTCGTACATCGGCGCAGTCACGCTGATCGCGGTGCTGGGGCCGCGCGGCGCGCTGCAGCAGGCGCTGGGCGTCGCCGAGCTGCCGTCCATTTACGGCTTCTGGGGCGCGTGGCTGGCGCTGACGCTGTTCACATTCCCCTATGTGGCGCTGCCGGTGCGCGCGGCGCTGCTGAAAATGGACCCGGCGCTGGAAGACGCGGGGCACAGCCTGGGCCTGTCGCGCCGCGCGGTGTTCCGCCGCGTGACGCTGCCGCAGCTTCAGCCGGCGCTGGCGGCGGGCATGCTGCTGGCGGCGCTCTACACGCTCAGCGACTTCGGCGCGGTGGCGCTCATGCGCTACGACGCCTTCACCCGCGTGATCTACGTGCAGTACACCAGCTCGTTCGACCGCAGCCGCGCGGCGCTGC
>CAZDVL010000326.1:0-3044 GCA_964508745.1 uncultured Anaerolineaceae bacterium
GCGAACATGATCGTCGCGCCGAACTCGCCCAGCGCGCGCGCCCAGGCCAGGATCAGGCCGGCGGCCAGCGCGCGCCCGGCCAGCGGCAGCGTCACCAGCCGGAACAGCGCCCAGCCGGCCGCGCCGTCCACGCGGCCCGCATCCTCAATCTCGCGCGAGATGCCGCGAAAGCCCACGATGGCCGCGCGGATGAAAAACGGCGCGGCGACGAACGTCTGCGCCATGACGACCGCCGTCGGCGTGAAAGCGATGTTGATGCCCAGCAGCGTCAGCGGCGGCCCCAGCAGGCCGCGCCGCCCAAACGTGAGCAGCAGCGCCAGCCCGGCGACGGCCGGCGGCAGCACGATCGGCAGCGTCACCAGCGTGTTCACCAGGCCGCGGCCCGGAAAGCGCCAGCGCGCCAGCACATACGCCAGCGGCGTCCCCAGCAGCAGCGTCAGGCCCGTGCTCAGCGTCGTCGTCGCCAGGCTGAGGCTGACCGCCTCCGCCACGCCCGTCTGCGGCAGGCCCTCCCAGCCGCGTGTGGCCGCGCTGCGTAGGATCAGCACGGCCAGCGGCACGATCAGAAACAGCGCGCCGGCCACAGCAGCGCCGGTCAGCGCCAGGCGGCCCAGGCGGCCGCGCGCCGCGGCGCGCGGCTGGCGCGCGGTCTGCGGCACGGCGATCAGCATCCGTTCGACCCTCATCCGGTGATAAATCCCCACTTCGCCAGAATCGCCTGGCCCTCCGCCGACAGCACAAAACGGATGAACTGCCAGCCCAGCCAGGGGTCAGCCGAGCCGGCCACGCGGGCGATCGGGTACTCGGCCAGCGTGTTGAAAGCGTCCGGGATGTCGAGGCGCAGCACCTTGCCGGCGATGTCCGGCGTCACGTCCGAGCTGTAGACCACGCCGGCGTCGGCCTCGCCCAGCGCCACTTTGGCGGCCACCTGGCGCACGTTGTCCTCTTCAGAAACCAGGTTGGCCAGCACCGCGTCGCGGAACTCTGGCCCGTACTCCGGGTCGGCGGCCATCAGCTCAAGCATGGCTTCGGTGTAGTCGCGCACCGGCACATCGGGCGCGGCCAGCACCAGCAGCAGGCCCGGCTGCGCCAGGTCCGCCAGCGTTTCAATGCCCGCCGGGTTGTCGGCGGGCGTGATCACCACCAGCCGGTTGCGCGCGAACACGCGCGGCCGGTTGGGGATGTGCCCGCTGTCGCGCACGCGCTGCATCTGCGTGAGGTTGGCGCTGGCGAACACATCCACCGGCGCGCCTTCCTCGATCTGCGTCGCCAGCGCCGACGACCCGCCGAAGCTGAACTGCACCCGCGCCCCTGGGTGCGCCGCCTCGAACGCGGCGGCGATTTCGGCGAAGGCGTCGCTGAGCGAGGCGGCGGCGAACACGGTCAGCGGGCGCTCATCCTGCGCCGCCGCCGGCGTCAGCGTCAGCGCCAGCAGCGCCAGCGCCATGATCCAGATATGCAGCTTCTTCATGGCAGGTGTTCTCCTTGGTCTGTAAACGGTTCAACATCTTCCGGCGCTGGCATTTCACAGCGGTCCAGCCAGCGCAGAATCGCCTCAGTCTGCGCGATCAGCAGCTCGCGCGCCAGCAGGCTGACGCCCGGCTCGGCGCGGCTGCGCAGCGCGACCAGCTCGGCGAGCTGCTGCTGGCAGGCGGCGCGCTGGCGGCGGACGATCGGCTGCGTGGGGATGTTGAGCAGCCGCGCGATGTACAGGCGGCTGAGGAACTCAACGCGCACGGCGCGCACGCTGGCCCCCGGCTGCTCGGTGTGCAGCCAGCGGTCAAGGCGCTGCGCGCCCGCCGCCGTCAGCGCGTACTCGGTGCGCGGCGGCGCGTCGGCGGGCACGACCGTCTGCCCGGCGATGAGCGCCTGCTGTTCCAGACGCTTGAGCACCGCGTACACCTGGCTGACGCCCAGCGCCCACACGTCGCCCAGTTGGGCCGGGTCGCGGAAGCAGTCGAGCAGGTGATAGCCGTGCCGCGCCTCGGCGGCCAGCAGGCCGAGGATGGTGTCGTCAGGGGTGAGCGAACGGGCGGACATAATACCCCTATTCTATTGTGGAATAGGGGAAACAACAATGTCTTTCGGCCCGCTTGTGGCCTAAAATAGTCATATAGATGCCGTGAGTTATGTCACCCAGGGAGCGCGCTTTTATTGGAAACCTACAACGGGGACTGGACGCCGCTGATACTGGTCGTGGACGACGACTGGATGACCCGCGAAGTCATGGAGGCGCACCTGCTGAGCGCCGGCTATGAGGTGCTGCTGGCGCACAGCGGCGAGCGCGCCCTGGCGCTGGCGCAGGAGCGCCCGCCCGACCTGGTGCTGCTCGATGTGCGCATGCACGGCCTCAGCGGCTACGACGTGTGCGAGCGCCTCAAACACAGCGAGGCGACGCGCTACGCGCCGGTGGTCATGGTCACGGCGCTGGAAAGCGAGGCCGACAAGCTCCAGGCGATCAACGCCGGGGCCGACGATTTCATCTCCAAGCCGTTCACGTCGCTGATGCTGCTGACGCGCGTCCGCAGCCTGCTGCGCATCAAACGGCTGCACGACGAGCTGGAAGAGCGCAGCCGGCTGCTGCGCCGCGTGCTCAACCGGTACGTCAACGAGGACCTCGCCAGCGCGATCCTGGCCGACCCGGAAAACAACCTCCGGCTGGGCGGCGAAACGCGCTCGGTCACGGTGCTGTTCGCCGACATTCGCGGCTTCACCACCTACGCCGAGCAGCGCGCCGCCGGCGACGTGCTGGCGCTGCTCAATTACTTCTTTAACGCCCTCACCGAGGTGATCTTCCGCCATCACGGCACGTTCGACAAGTACATCGGCGACGAGATCATGGCCTTTTTCGGCGCGCCGGTCGCCACCGGCGACGACGTGTACAATGCCGTCGCCGCCGCGCTGGAGCTGCGGCGCGTGTTCGAGGCGGCCAAAACCGCCGCGCACCTGCCCGCCAGCGGCCTCGGCCTGGGCATCGGCCTGCACAGCGGCGACGCCGCGCTGGGCAACGTGGGCAGCGAGCGCGTGATGAGCTACACCGTCAT
>CAZDVL010000327.1:0-3011 GCA_964508745.1 uncultured Anaerolineaceae bacterium
GAGGGCGCGCCTGACGGGTTCGGGTCGCTGCGCTGCGCCAGCGGCGCGCCGTCCAGCGCCACTTCCACCCGCGCCAGGTCCGCGCCGGCGTTGGTCACCAGCGCCTGGATCGTGACGATTACGCCTTCGAGGTAGGTGGCGTTGGGCAGCGGCGCGGCGATCCGCACCTGGGGCGGGCCGCTGATAACCGTGTTGGCCGGGCCGCTGTCGGTGTTGGCGTTCAGGTTGCAGGCGGCCAGCAGCGCGACCAGCAGCCACAGTGCGGGCCGCAGACGCCGCCGGGCCAGCGGTGCACGTTCAACCATGATGTTCGCTCCTGCTTCGTCCGGTGCTGCGCAGATAGTCAGGCGGAAACTGTAGCGCACGCCGGCCAATAATGCGAGGTGCGGCGCGCTGGGCGTAGAGCAGGCGGCGGGCATTAATATGCGCGCAGCACGCCCACTTCCTGCACATCCACGCGCACCCCTTCGAGCTGTTTCGGGCAGATATCCTCCGGCGCAAGCTCGCTTTCCGGCACTTTATGGTCCACCAGCACGACCACAGCCACCGTGTCGGTCAGCTTGCCGCCGACCTTCGCCAGCCCCACCGCCGTGCCCTGGACGTGGGCGCGGCCCATGAGGTCCTCGGTGTAGCGGGCCTGCACATCCTCAGCCAGGGCGATCTCGTGTTCCTGTTCCTGGGCCATAGCTCTCTCTTTCCTGGCGCGCGGCCAGCGCCAGCGGGCGCGAACGGCCGTTAAATGTTGACCTGGAGCGCGTCCAGCACGGCGGTGATCGGGTTGAAGATGGTCGCCTGGGTCGAGCCGGCGAACAGCAGGCCGACCGCCCGGTTTTCGGCGGCGTCCACAATCAGCGAGCCGGAGTCGCCGCCCTGGCTCATCGGCTCGGTGATGATCTGGCCGCTGAAGCGCGCGGTTCTGGCGCCGTAGGCGATGTTCACGGTGGCGTTCAGCAGCGTGATCCGGCCCTCGGTGTAGCCGGTGGTGCGCCCGCTTTTGCGCACGCGCAGCCCCAGCGCCGGCGGTTTCGTCCCGTTAACGGTCCCGATGCCCAGGATGTCGCCGCTGAACTGGGCCGGGTTCAGCGGCCGGGCGACGGCGGCATCCACCAGGTTGGCGATGTCCTGCTGCGCCGCCACGGCGGGTTTCGCCTGCGGTTTGGCGGCCGGCGCGAGCTGCACCTGAGAGCCGAACAGCTTGCCCAGCGCGTTGGCGACGTTGGCGACGGCCAGCAGGCAGCCGCCCTCGCCGGGCGGCGTCGGCGGCAGCGGGCCGTCGTCAACGTCGCCCACGAAGCGCAGCCGCACGAAACGTTCCAGGCGCGCCACGATGTCGGCGGGGTTCTGCCCGCCGTCGGTCGGGCCGGGCTGGAGGATAGGGTCGCCGATCTGCGCGTTGTTGCTGTTGGCCAGCACGTGGTTGTTCGACAGAATCAGCCGTTCGCCGGTCACGCGGTCAGTGACGAGCGCGCCCAGCGTGCCGGCGGTGATCTGAAAATGGCCGATGCTGACGCCGGCGGGGATGACCGGGCGGAAGCGCCCGCGCGGCGACTGGTACGCGCGCAGGTAGCCCACCTCGACCACATCTGTGCGCACGCCGTCAACCCTTTTCGGGATCACGTCGCTGGCGGCCAGGGCGGTCAGCGGCAGCTTGCGCTCCACCAGCACCACCACCGCCAGCTCGCCGCTGTCGGCGGTTTTGTCGTCCTTGAAGCCTACTGCCACGCCAACCACATTGGACCGCTCGATCAGGCTGTTTTCGACCGCGCTCTGGACCTGAAACACATCGTTCGCTGACATTCACACCCTCCCTGGCGTGCGTGGCTGACGCACACAGTGTAACACAAACTGTCATCCTGTGCTGCCCGCGCTGAGAGGGCGGGCGCGGCCTCTCTTTTTTTTCGCCCCTGTTTGCGTTAACATGTCTGCGGTTAGGCCCTCTGCTCATGAGGATTCCACATTGACGCCCTGGCCCGCCAAGCCGCTGATCTACGAGATTAACACCTGGGTCTGGCTCAACACGCTCAGCCGGACGTATGGAAAACACATCACCCTGGCCACCGTGCCCGACGACGTGCTGGACGACCTGGCGCGCACCGGCATCAACGCCATCTGGCTGATGGGCGTGTGGACGCGCAGCCCCGGCAGCGCCGCCCACGCGCGCCAGTGGTCGCACGAGTACGTGCCGGCCCTGCCGGACCTCACAGACGAGGACGTGATCGGCTCAGCCTACGCCATTTACGATTACCAGGTGGACCGGCACCTGGGCGGGCGCAAGGGGCTGGCCGCCATCCGCCGCCGCCTGAAGGCGCGCGGCCTGCGCCTGCTTCTCGATTTCGTGCCCAACCACGTCGCGTTCGACCACCCCTGGGTGCAGCACAGCCCGGCCTGCCTGATCCAGGGCAGCCGGCGCGACCTCCAGCGCCGCCCGTCCGACTTTTTCGCCGCCACCGACGCCTGGGGGCGCAAGCTGGTGATTGCGCACGGGCGCGACCCATATTTCCCCGGCTGGGCCGACACCGCCCAGCTCAACGCTTTCAGCCCGGTGCTGCGCGCGGCGGCGCTGGCGACGCTGCTGGACATCGCCAGCCAGTGTGACGGCGTGCGCTGCGACATGGCCATGCTGATGACCAACCGCGTTTTCGGGCACACCTGGCAGGGCTACTACCTGGAGGATTATGTCCCGGAAACCGAATTCTGGGAGGAAATGATCCCCCAGGTGCGGGCCAGCCACCCCGATTTCATGTTCATGGCCGAGGTCTACTGGAACATGGAATACGAGATGCAGCAGGAAGGCTTCGACTACTGCTATGACAAGACGCTCTACGACCGGCTGCTGGCCGGCAGCCCGCGCGATGTGCGCGTCCACCTGATCGCCGCCATCGAGTACCAGCAGCGGCTGGTGCGCTTCATCGAGAACCACGACGAGCAGCGCGCGTACAGCGCCTTCGGCGCCCGCCGCCAGCGCCCGGCGGCGGTCCTGGTGCTGACGCTGCCCGGCGCGACGCTGCTCC
>CAZDVL010000328.1:0-3005 GCA_964508745.1 uncultured Anaerolineaceae bacterium
TCGCCGCGCGCATGACGGCGGCGGCGCTGGAGCGCGTGCGCGAAACGGCGCTGCTGCGGCGCGCGATCGAGGAACAGGAAAGCGTCACGGGCGGCCTGCGCGCCCAGGTGGACAGCCTGCGCCTGCAAACCCAACTGGCCGGAGGTTCCTGGGACAGCTATGTCGAGGGGCGCGGCCAGAGCGCCTTCGGCTATGACCTGCGCCGCGAGAACATGGCTATCACCCCCGCCGCCGACCTGCCCGAAACGCTGCGCCCGGCGCTGGCGCACGGCGAGCCGGTGGTGCTCACGCAGGGCAACATTCAGGTGGTCAACGTGCCCATTCGCCTGCGCGACGAAGTGCTGGGCGCGATGTCCTTCACGCTGCCGCCGGGCCGCCAGGCGTCCGAGCGCCAGATGGACATGGTGCGCGCGGTCGCTGAGCGCCTCGCGCTGGCGCTGGAAAACGCCCGCCTGATCGAACAGAGCCAGGCGCAGGCCGTGCGCGAGCGCCGCGCCGGGGACATCTCGAACCTGCTGATCGGCCAGCAGGACGTGAGCGCCGTGCTGCAGCTTGCCGCTGAGCGTTTTAATGAAGCCCTGGGCGCGGTCTATACGCACATTTACCTGGAGCCGGCCGCTGTCCCGGCGCCGGATGAGGAGGCGGCCCGATGATACGCCGTTGGAATATCCTGTCCTGGCCGATCTGGGCCAAACTGCTGGCCGGCTTTATCGTCGCGGTGCTGCTGCCAACCCTGCTGATGCTCACCGTGGTGGTGCGCGGCATCCGCGAGATTGACCAGGCGAACGCCGAGTCCGCCGTCAGCCAGTTCGGCGCGCAGCAGGCCCAGGCGCTGGCCGGGGCCTTCGCGCTGGCCAGCAACAACCTGACCGACTACAGCCAGGCCGCCAGCTTTCGTTCGCTGCTGTTAGAGCTGGTGACCGCCCCGACCGGGGGCGACACTGGCGCGGGGGCGGACCCGCTGGACCAGGCGCGCATGGTCGGCAGCATGCAGGACGACCTGCTGAACCGTTCGTCCAGCACGTTCACCCGGCTGGACCTGCTTGACGCCAGCGGGCAGCTTCTGGTGCGGGCGCTGCCCGGCCGGGGGATCGAGGTGACGCTGGGCGAGGACCTGGCCCAGAGCGCCGCTTATCGCGCCGGCGCGCTGGCCTACACGCGCGGCCAGACGCAGGCCACGGCCGTCACCGCCAGCGGCGGCCAGCCGGTGATCGAGATCGTCACAGTGCTGTATCGCTTTCAGGCTATTGACAGCCAGCAGTTTCAGCTTCCGATCGCCTACCTGGTGGCGCAGCTTAACCCGGCGTTCACGGTGTACGACAAGCTGCCGGCGGTCACCTCGCCGGACCAGCCCAGCAGCTACCTGGTTTCGCGCAGCGGCGTGCTGATCAAAGACGGCGCGGCCAGCGCCAGCGCCGGCGCGGAACTCGCCGGCTCAGAGCTGATGCAGGCGGCGCTCTCTGGCCAGCCGCAGTTTGACCGCCTGAACCCTGGAACGCCGGACGAGGTCGTGCGCTTTGCCGCCCTGATCGAGAACACGCCGCTGATTCTCATCAGCGAGCGCCCGGCCAACACCGTCGCCAACCAGATGCTCGACTACCTGCTGACGCGCGGCTTTCCGCTGCTGCTGGGCCTGACGCCGCTGGTGCTGGTGCTGGTGCTGCTCTTTAACCAGTTCCTGACGCCGCCGCTGCGCCGCCTGACGCAGGCCATGCAGGCCGCCGGGCGCGGCAGCTTCAGCGGCGAAGTCCCGGACACCGCCCGCGCCGACGAAATCGGCGACCTGGCGCGCGCCTTCGCCGACATGCGCCAGGAAATCGGGGAGCTGGTGCAGGGGCTGTCGCACAGCGTCTCTGAGCGCGAGCGCGACATCAGCGCCACGCAGGACATCAGCCACTTCGCCGCCACCCAGCGCGACTTACAGTACCTGATTGACCGCGTGGTCAACCTGGTGACGGACCGCTTCGCCAACATCTATCACGCGCAGATTTTTCTGCTGGACAACGAGGCGCGCTTCGCGGTGCTGCGCGCCAGCACCGGCGCGGCGGGCACGACCCTGCTGGCGCGCGGCCACCGCCTGGAGGTGGGCAGCCGCAGCGTCATCGGCCAGGTGACGAGCCTGGGGCAGGTGGTCGTCGCCCGCGACATCGGCACCAGCGACATTCACCGCCGCAACGAATTTCTGCCCGACACCCGCGCCGAGCTGGCCGTGCCGCTGCGCGTGGGCGACCGCGTGATCGGCGCGCTGGACGTGCAGAGCTACCAGCGCGACACCTTCACCGCCGACCAGATTCGCGTGCTGGAAATTATGGCCGACCAGATCGCCATCGCCATCGAAAACGCGCGCCTGTTCCAGCAAACGCAGCGCCAGGCCACCGACGACGAGCGCCGCCAGCGCGCGCTCACCCGGCACACCTGGAGCCAGTACCTTTACGACCAGCGCCAGGCGCGCCTGGAAAGCGTCGCCGGCCAGACCGCGAACCCGGCGGACCTGGAGAACCTGCGCCAGACGGCCGCGGAGCGCGGCGCGGCGGTGGTCGGCGCGCCCAGCGCGCACCACACCATCGGCTTCGCCGTGCCCATCCGCCTGCGCGGCGAGACGCTGGGCGCGGTCGCCTGGGAGGTGGCCGAGGCGGGCTTCGACCGCAACAAGGTGCTGCTGGCGCAGGAGCTGACCGACCGCCTGGCCATCAGCCTGGAGAACGCGCGCCTGTTCACCCAGAGCCAGCGCGCCACCGAGCGCGAGCGCCTGGTCAACGAGATCAGCACGCGCCTCACCGGCCAGACCGACATTGACCGCATCCTGCGCACCGCCGTGCGCGAGGTGGGCCAGGCGCTGCGTGTGCCCCAGGTGAGCATCCACCTGCACGCCCCCGCCGAGGCGCTGCCCGACGGCGGCGCGGAGCGCGCGAACGGCCGCGCCAGCGACGGCGGCAGCACCAACGGCAGCACCAATGGACATTCGGAGGCCAGTTGAGCATGATTAAGAGGCTGCGGTCCCGCTT
>CAZDVL010000329.1:0-2997 GCA_964508745.1 uncultured Anaerolineaceae bacterium
GCGGCAGCCAGGCGTTCTCGCGGAACAGCCCCTCATAGCCGGCGCTGACCGCCAGCGTGAGCAGGGGAGTCACATCCTGCGCCGGCGCGCGCGCGCCGGCGGCCAGCAGCGTCAGCCCGGTCAGCAGCCCCAGCAACCGCCCGCGTATGCTCATGCGTCCAATCCTTGCGTTCTGTCCGCGCTAACCATGCGGCGCTATTATACCGCGCTATTCTGGCACGGTTCTTACCGCGCGCTACCCTTGTGCTAACCTGAATATTACAAATTGGACCAAAGTCATTTGGCGCAGCCGCGCGAGTCCTGTAAAATACCCTCAGGAAACGGGGTGCGCAGTGTGGCGAATGGAAATTACACTAGGCGTTATGGGAAAAGCATGTCCATTGTGCAAGGCCGACAACGCCGTTGATGCCACCTGCTGCGCCGCCTGCGGCCAGCCGTTCGTCAGCCTGCTGCCGGCCCCGCTGATCACCGAGCCGGTTCCAGACGATCTGGTTCAGCCGGCTGCGCCGCTGCAGCGGTTGGAAGTGTCGCTGCTGGACCAGGATATCGTGGCGCTGGTGGTGGCCGGGCATCAGGAGCCGGTGATGGTCAAGGGGAGCAGGAGCATCGTGCTGGGGCGCTACAGCCCCGGCGAGGCCGCGCCCACCGTTGACCTGACGCCGTTCGACGCCGGTGTGCTGGGCGTCTCGCGCCAGCACGCCCGCATTGTCCGCGACCGGCAGGGCCTGACGGTCGAGGACCTGAGCAGCACCAACGGCACGCGCGTGAACAAGGTGCAGCTTGAGCCGCGCACCCCCTTCGCGCTGCGCAGCGGCGACATGGTGCAGCTTGGCCAGCTTGTGCTTTACGTCTATTTCAACGCCGGCGACACCGCCGAGGAAACCATTACCCTGAAGAGCGCGGCGGGCAGCGCTTTCCGCTTCACGCCGCAGTTTCTGGCGGCGCGCGTCAGCCCGTTCCTCAACGCGCTGGCCGGCATTCAGGCGGTGTGCGATGAGGCGCTGGCGCGCAAGGCGGGCGATATTGACATCAGCCTGATCAGCAGCGACGCGCAGAACGCGCTCATCAGCGTGCGCATTGACCGGGCCAGTGAGGCGGTGCGGCTGGCGAAAGGGGCGCTGGCTGTCTGGCGCAGCGCCAACGCTGACAGCATCGCCCGGCTGCTGGCGCTGACCGGCTCGGCCCAGAAAACGGCGCACCTGGACGCTGAGGCCGCCGCGCAGATGCAAACGCAGGTCGCGTCGGACGCGGCCCAGGCGCGGGCGCTGGCCCGTGAGCTGCGCGAGAGCGCGCAGGCGGTGGCGCTGGCCTTCCTGGCCGACCTCGCGCCAGGGCGCCCGGCCAGCGACCTGAAGGATGACGCCGAAAAGCTGATGGCGCACCTCAACGTGCTGGCCTTCAGCAGCCTGTATATCGCCAGCGATTTATAGCCCCGCCGGCGGCCCCGCGCGCCGGAATCCACCGTCCGCCAAAGCTGCCTCTCGCGGCGCGGCCCGCCGCAGCTAACCCGCCGGGTGTCAGGAAAACCGTACAATTGGCGCTGGCGCGAGCGTTATAATCAGGCTCTTCTTGACGACGCCGGGGCAGCGAGAGGACAGGGCCAATGCAGTTTCAGGACCTTAGCTGGATGGACGTGAACAGCTATTTACAGTCGGACGACCGCATTATCCTGGTGACCGGGGCGACCGAACAGCACGCCTACCTCAGCCTGCTGACCGACACGCTGATTCCGCTGCGGATCGCGCAGGCGGTGGCGGAACACGAACGGGTTCTGGTCGCCCCGCCGCTGAACTTCGGCGTCAGCACGCCGTCCGCCGCGTTTCCGGGCACGATCAGCCTGGGCAGGTTGGTCTTTGACGCTGTGCTGACCGAGATTGTCCAGGGCCTGCTGCACCAGGGTTTTGGCGGTTTTCTCATCCTCAACGGTCACAATGGCAACAGCCTGCCGGCGGCGGTCGAGGACATGCGCATCGAAGGGCACGCGCGCGTGATCTGGTTCGACTGGTGGGCGGGCGCGGCGGCGCGCGCCTTTCAGGACGAACAGGGCCTGCGGCTGGACCACGCCAACTGGAGCGAGAACTTCCCGTTTAACCGCGTGGGCGACGTGCCGGCGGGCAAGAAACCGCTGGTCAACCTGGGCTATCTGGACGACGGCCAGTTGATGCCTGAGGTGCTGGGCGACGGCAGCTACGGCGGCCTGTACCAGATTGAGGATGAGTTGATGTGGGAGCTGTTCGACCGGGTGGCGGCAGAGGCCGCCGAGCACGTCCGGGCGCTGCGCCAGCCTTCCTAACCGGCGGCGCGCGGCCGGCGGCTTCCCTACGCTGGATGCCGGAAGGCGACTCCCAGCACCAGCCGGCCCAGGCGCAGCTCGTCAGCGTCGCGCAGGACGCGCACTTCGTGGGCGTGGAGGCGCTGGCCGTTGATGTAGGTGCCGTTGGCGCTGCCCATGTCGAACACGCTGATCGTGTGGTACTGCGCGTCATAGCGCAGCGTGAGGTGCAGGCGCGAGACGCCGAGTTTGTCGCTGTTCTGGTCGGCCAGGTCAATGTCCGGTATGACGGCGCTGCCGGGCGTGCTGCGCCCAATGACGATCTCGTGGTCGCTGCACTGCGGGCGCACCTCGTAGGCCCTGCTGGTGGCGCGCGCGCGCAGAATCAGCACCGTTTCATCCCCGAAAAAATCGTCGCTGTGCGACAGATCGTTGGTCTCTGCCAGCGCCTGTGTCTCGTTCTCCGTCTGGGCGGCGTACAGCAGCCGCCCGCAGGCGTAACACAGCACCTCGTGGCGCTGGCTGCTCTTGCCGCAGTGCGGGCAGGTGATCCATTCCAGGCTGGCCGTTTGCGCCGCCGGCGCCGCCGCTTCCTGAACGATTGTCACGAGCGCTGCCGCCGCCGGCCGCGGCTCTGGTGTCAGCCGGCGCAGCCCCGCTGCTGGCCGCAGGCTGGCCGCCGGGGCAGGGGCGGGCACTTCCAGGGCGGGGACGGGCGCTGGCGC
>CAZDVL010000330.1:0-2988 GCA_964508745.1 uncultured Anaerolineaceae bacterium
GGCCAGGGACGCCGGGCTGTGGGCGCCGCAGCTTCCCGTTGAGCTGGGCGGGCTGGGCCTCTCGCTGCTGGAGTGTGTGCCGGTGCTGGAGGAAGCCGGGCGCAGCCTGCTGGGGCCGCTGGCGCTGCACTGCGCCGCGCCCGACGAGGGCAACATGCACCTGCTGCACCTCTACGCCGCGCCCGACCAGCGCGAGCGCTGGCTGCTGCCGCTGGCGCGCGGCGAGATCCGCTCCGCCTTCGCTATGACCGAGCCGCCGCCGGGGGCTGGCAGCGACCCGGCGCTCATCCGCACGACGGCGGCGCGCGACGGCGACGACTGGGTGCTCAACGGCCATAAGTGGTTCGCCACCGGCGCGGACGGCGCGGCCTTCTACATCATCATGGCGCTGAGCAGCCCGGAGCGCGGCGCGCACAAAGGCAGCACGCTGTTCCTGGCCCCGGCGGACGCGCCTGGCATCGAACTGGTGCGGCGCGTGCCGGTGCTGGGGGCGGAGGCGCCCGGCGGCCACGGCGAACTGCGTTTTCACGACCTGCGCCTGCCCGCCAGCGCCATCCTGGGCGCGGAGGGACAGGGCTTCGCCCTGACGCAGGCGCGGCTTGGCCCGGCGCGCCTGACGCACTGTATGCGCTGGTTGGGGATCGCGCAGCGGGCGCTGGAGATCGCGGCGGGCTATACCAGCCAGCGCCAGGCGTTCGGCAGCGCGCTGGCCGGGCATCAGGCCGTGCAGTGGATGCTGGCCGACAGCGCCTTAGAGCTGCACGCCGCGCGGCTGCTGGTGCGCCAGGCGGCCTGGCTGCTGGAACAGGGCGAACGGGCGCGCAGCGAAACCTCGATGTGCAAGGTGTTCGTGGCCGAGACGGTCAACCGCGTGCTTGACCGCGCGATCCAGGTCTGCGGGGCCAGCGGCATCTCGCGCGATCTGCCGCTCGGCCAGTGGTACGAGGAGGCGCGCGCCTTCCGCATTTACGACGGGGCCAGCGAAGTTCACCGGATGGTGATCGCGCGCGGCGTGCTGAAGCAGTTCGGCGCTGCCGACGCCTAGCCGCGGCGCGCCTGGGCGTAATCGTCGTCGTCAACGATGTAGAAGCGTTCCTGCCCGTCAAGGATCAGGTCTTCGTTCTTGCGCTTCTCGTCGTTCTTGTGTTTCTCGGCGTAGTTTTCAGCGTCGGCGCTGTCGGCGTCGCAGCCCCAGCCCCAACCGCGGGCGCGGCCCCGGTATTTGCCGTATGCGCCCAGCGTGCTCAGGATCATGCTCAGGCCGATCAGCACCAGGATGCCGGGCCACCACAGGCCGGTGATGAACAACACGGCCAGCCCGAACAGCCACACCAGGCCGCTGAGCGCGCTCCACACGCTGCGCTTGACGACCGCGCTCACCAGCGTTGACGCGCCAATCACGAACAGGATGCCCGGCCAGAACGGAAGCTGCCCCATAAACAGCAGCGCCAGGCCGATCAGAAAGACGCCCCCGCTCATCTGCTCCGCGCGCTTCTCGTCCGTCATCGCTGTTTTCCCCCGTCTGTCCCGCCATGATCCTATACGGACGGCGCGCGCCAGGGTTGCGGGGCGGGGCCGCCCGCTACCCGATCACGCGGCGCAGCGTGCCCTCGTCCACGTTGCCGCCGCTGACGACAATCACCGTCGGGCGCTCGTCCGCCGCGACCGCGCCGCTTTGCAGCGCCGCGATGCCCACCGCCCCGCCGCCCTCCACCACCCAGCCCTGCTCGAACAGCGCCCAGCGCATGGCGGCGGCGATCGCCTCCTCGCTCACCAGCACCACCTGGTCAACAAAGCGCTGCGCCAGGTCAATCGTGATGGACTTGAGTTCGATGTCGCCGGAGAGCGCCTCGGCCAGCGTGTCCCACACCTGTGGGCAGCCGGCGTCGTAAAACAGGTTGTACATGGCCGGGGCGGAACGGGCGCACACGCCGACAACCTCCACCTCCGGGCGCAGCGCCTTGAGCGTCAGCCCGATGCCGGAGACCAGCCCGCCGCCGCTGACCGGGACCAGCACCCGCGCGATGTCGGGCAGGCTCTCGGCCAGCTCCAGGCCGATTGTGCCCGCCCCGGCGACCACGCTGGCGTCGTTGTACGGCGAGATAAACGTGAGGCCCTCGACGCGCTCCAGGCGGCGCGCCTCCTCCTCGGCCTCGTCATAGTTATCGCCGAACAGCACCGCCTCCGCGCCGTACTGGCGCACGCCGCTGACCTTGCGCCGGGGCGTGTGGCGCGGCATCAGCACGCGGGCGCGCACCCCCAGCGCCTGCGCGGCGTAGGCCACCCCCTGGGCGTGGTTGCCCGACGAGCAGGTGACGATCCCCCGGCGGCGGGCGGCGGCGCTGTGGGCCAGCAGCGCGTTGAGCGCGCCGCGCACCTTGAACGAGTGTGTCTGGTGCGCGTTTTCCAGCTTCAGCCACACCGCCGCGCCCAGGCCGGGCGCGCGCTCCAGCGGCGTGGGCCGCAAATAAGGGGCGATCCGATAGCGGGCCAGCGCGACATCGGCCAGTTGCACCATACCCTGCACGACTCCTTGCGAAAGTTTGTGGCTTCCTAATTGGCGCGGAACACAAACGCCTGTATAGTGTGAACTATAACGTACTCTGGGATTTTATCGAGACCGACAATGTACCCTTTTACCGACCCGCACACCCTGCGCCAGCGCGCCTACCACGATGATGAAACGCTGCGCGTGCGCCACTACATCCACGAGCATTACAGCGTCCCCCAGGTGGACTTTCCCGAATGGGCCTTGCAGCGCCTGAGCTGGCGCGGCGACGAAGTGGTGCTGGATGTCGGCTGCGGCTGGGGCCGCTACGCCGAGGCGCTGGCGCAGCTTGTGCCGGGGGCCGCCTATTACGGCGCCGACTTTTCGGCGGGGATGCTGCGACGGCACCCGCAGCGCGCGCACACCGCGCAGGCCGATGTCCAGCACCTGCCGTTCCCGGACGCCGCGTTCGACGTGGTGATGGCCAACCACATGCTCTA
>CAZDVL010000331.1:0-2987 GCA_964508745.1 uncultured Anaerolineaceae bacterium
GCGACGCCGCGCTGGGCAACGTGGGCAGCGAGCGCGTGATGAGCTACACCGTCATTGGCGACACGGTGAACACCGCCCACCGCCTGCAGGAGCTGGCGGGCTGCGACGAAATCATCGTCAGCGCCGCCGTGTTTCAGCAGCTTGACGGGCGCGTGCGGGCCGCCCGGCTGGAGCCGCAGCTTATCAAAGGCAAGCGCGAGCCGCAGATTCTCTACCGCGTGGAGGGGCTGCTTTAACCTGACGTTTGCCCACCTGTGCCGCCGGCGCGCTTGGCAGCCGCGCGAAATACTGGTACAACAGCCTTCATCGTAACCCGGCGGGAAAGATGCAGCGCGCATGAGAGGTGGAAGCGGCGGCGCGCCGGCCTGGCTGGTCTTTGTGGTGGCGGTCGCCATCGTCTTTGCCACGTATTATCTGTGGCTGGGCGTGCAGAACTACCTGCGCACCGGCGGCCTGGGCGTGGCCGAGGCCACCCGCCAGGCGGAGCTGATCATCACGGCGACGGCTGTCCGCGTGCAGTCCGTCCCTTCGCTGACGCCTGTGCCCAGCTTTACCCCCGTCCCACCGTGCCAGGATTTCGTGGTCTCCGTCCCCAGCGCCATCGTGCGCGACCAGCCCAACCCGCGCGCCGCCATCGTCACGTCGCTGGCGGCGGGCGAGACCGTGTGTGTGCTGGGCCGCGAGGGCAGCAGCGAGTGGTACAGCATTGACCACAACCCGCGCACGCGCCGGCTGGAGCTGGTCTACATGCACGAAACGGTGATCGAGGCCGTCAACCCGACGCCGACGCCGTCGCTCACGCCCACGCCGCTGCCGACCGTCACGCCGCTGCCGTCGGCCACGCCCACGCCCTCACCAGAGCCGCGCCCGACCCGCACGCCCGACCCCGCCGCGACCGACACCCCCACCCCCACCCCCACGCCGACGCCCACCGAATCCGTCCAGAGCGCCTGACGCCGCGCCCAACACCTGAGGATTGTCTGCTGCGAATATGATAAACCTACCGGTGTCGCGGCGGCGCTGCCTGCTACACTGAGGGGTGAAATAGTGCCCAACTGAAAGGTTGATCCTTATATGCTTTCTGATCTGGCAATCGCACAGCAGGCAACGCTCAAACACATCCACGAAATCGCGGAAATGATGGGGTTAGAACCCGATGATATGGATATTTTTGGCACGCCCTACGTGGCGAAGCTGCGCCTTGACGTGCTCGACAAGCTCAAGGACCGCCCCAACGCGCGCTACATTGACGTGACCGCCATCACACCGACGCCGCTGGGCGAAGGCAAGACGACGACCACCGTCGGCCTGGGGCAGGCCATGAAGCACATCGGCAAGCGGGCGGTGCTGGCGCTGCGCCAGCCGTCGCAGGGGCCGACCTTCGGCATCAAGGGCGGGGCCGCCGGCGGCGGCTATGCCCAGCTCGTGCCGATGGAAACGTTCAACCTGCACCTGACCGGCGACATCCACGCCGTCAGCGCCGCCAACAACCTGCTGGCCGCCATGATTGACAACCGCCTGATGCGCGGCAACCCGCTCAACATTGACGTGGACAGCATCACCTGGAAGCGCGTGCTGGATGTCAACGACCGCGCCCTGCGCCGCATCATCGTCGGGCTGGGCGGCAAGCTGGAGGGCGGCGTCGTGCGCGAAACCGGCTTCGACATCGCCGTCGCCAGCGAAGTCATGGCCATCCTGGCGCTCACCACCTCGCTGGAGGACATGCGCGCGCGCTTCGGGCGCATCGTCATCGGCCTGACCAACGACCGCAAGCCGGTCACGGCGGAGCAGATCGGCGCGGCGGGCGCGATGACCGTGCTGATGAAGGACGCGCTGCGCCCCAACCTGCTGCAAACGCTGGAGAACACGCCGGCGCTGGTGCACGCCGGGCCGTTCGCCAACATCGCGCAGGGCAACAGCAGCGTGCTGGCGGACCTGATCGGCATCAAGTGCGGCGACTACCTGCTGACCGAATCCGGCTTCGGCGCCGACATCGGCGCGGAGAAGTTCTTCAACATCAAGTGCCGTTACAGCGGCCTGAAGCCCGACGCGGCGGTGCTGGTGGTGACGGTGCGCGCGCTGAAGGCCCACAGCGGCCACTACCGCGTGGTGGCGGGCAAGGCGCTGCCGCCGGAAATGCTGGAGTGCTGCCCGGCGGATGTTGAAGCGGGCGCCGTCAACATGATCAAGCACATCGAAAACCTGGCGCTGCACGGCGTGACGCCGGTCGTCGCCATCAACATGTTCGACACCGACCACCCGGAGGAAATTGAGGTCATCCGGCGCCTGGCGGTCGAGGCCGGCGCGCTGGGCGCGGCGGTCTCGCGGCACCACGCCGCGGGCGGCGCCGGGGCGGTCGAGCTGGCGGAGATGGTCGTCAGCGCGGCGGAGACGCCGAACAGGTTCAACTTCCTTTACGACCTGGACCAGCCGATCAAAGCCAAGATCGAGACAATCGCCACCAAAGTCTACGGCGCGGACGGCGTGCGCTTCGAGCCGCTGGCCGAGCGCCAGATCCGCGACTATGAGGCCAACGGCTTCGGCAACCTGCCGATCTGCATGGCGAAAACGCACCTCAGCCTGAGCCACGACCCGAACCTGAAAGGCGCGCCGAAAGGCTTCACGCTGCCAATTACCGAGGTGCGCGCCAGCGTCGGCGCGGGCTTCATCTACCCCTTGTGCGGCGACATGCGCACCATGCCCGGCCTGCCAGATCACCCGGCAGCCGAGCAGGTGGACATTGATGACGACGGGAATACCGTCGGGCTGTTCTAAGGCGCTGCGGTTGCATTATGTAACGATACGCATATATAATGCCCACCGGATGGGACACATCCGTGAACGCTAACGTAGTGCCTCTACCTCTGAGTTCGACTCAAAGGCAAGCGCAAGCGTTGTTCAGAAGCCCCCGCCTTTAGGTGTGGGGAGTGTCACAACTGCATACAGGGGAGGTGCCAGAGTGGACGATTGGGGCCGCCTGCTAAGTG
>CAZDVL010000332.1:0-2984 GCA_964508745.1 uncultured Anaerolineaceae bacterium
CGCTGGTACGGCATGAACCTGGGCCTGCTGGTCATCGTGCTGATTATCCTGTTCGGCGCCGTCCTCAACACCGTGCGCGGCATCCTGCGAAGGAGGCGTTAAGTTGGAGCAGATCGGCCTGTGGGCGGGGTTTGTCCTCACGTTGATGGTCTTCAGCTATGTCCTGGGCGACAACGTCCTCTACCGGCTGGCGGTGTATCTGTTCGTCGGGCTGGCGGCGGGCTTCGTCGCCGTTGTGACCTGGGAAAGCGTGATCTGGCCCTGGATTAACGGCACCGTGCTGGCCGCCGGCGCTGGCCTGCCCGGCATCGTGATCGGCGCGCTGCCGCTGGCGCTGGGGGCGCTGCTGCTGCTGAAGGGCAGCCCGCGCTTCGGGCGCGGCGGCGACCTGGCGCTGGCGTTCATCGTCGGCGTGGGCACGGCGGTCGCGCTGGCCGGCGCGATCACCGGCACGCTCGTCCCGCTGGCCGCCGCCACCGGCAGCGCCGTCAGCGCCAACCTGGTCAACGGCGGGTTGATCGTGCTGGGCGTGGTCTGCACGCTCGTCTACTTTCAGTATCTGGCGTGGCGGCGGCCCGGCGGCGCGGTAACGCGCGGCCCGGTCAGCCGCACACTGGGCTTCGTCGGCCAGGGGGTGATTGTGGTCACGCTGGGCGCGCTCTACGCCGCCGCCGTGCTCACCAGCCTGACGATCTTCAGTGAGCGCGTGAGCTTCATCCTGGGGCGCATCAGCGGAGGGTAGCGGCATGGCGGCGAACAATTACGGCGCGATCCTCGCGGCAGACTTCGGCAACGTCCACACCCGGCTGGTGCTGCTCGACCTGGTTGACGGCGCTTACCGCGTGGTCGGCCACGCCGACGCGCGCACGACCGACAACTTCCCGTTCAACGATGTGCGCGTCGGGCTGGTCCGCGCCGCCGACGTGATCAGCCGCGCCACCGGCCGCCCGCTGACCGGCGCCGACAGCGAGATCATCACGCCCGAACAGCCCGACCACAGCGGCGTGGCGTCCTTTGTGGCCACATCCAGCACCGGCCGCCCGCTGCGCGCTGTTGTCGTCGGGCTGGTCCCCGAAATCAGCCTCAGCAGCGCCCTGCGCGCCACCGCCGGCACCTATATCGAGGTGGTGGACACGCTCAGTCTGGAGGATCGGCGCAGCGAGGAGGACATGCTCAACGCCATCGTGCTCAGCGGCCCTGACCTGGTGCTGATCGCCGGGGGGACCGAGGACGGCGCGGACGAGCCGCTGCTGGCGCTGGTGCGGGTTGTCGAGCAGGCGGTCGCCCTCAGCGAGCGCGCGCGCCGTCCGGTGGTCGTCTACGCGGGCAACAGCGCCCTGGCGCCGCAGGTGCGCGCGGCCTTCAGCGGCCAGACGGCGCTGTTTATCGCCGCCAACGTGCGCCCGGCGCTGGACGCCGAGGACCTCGACAGCGTGCGCCTGCGGCTGAGCCAGGCTTTCGACCGCTACGTCGGCAGCCGGGGCAGCGGCTTCGACCGGGTCGGGCGCGCCAGCGCCGCCGGCGTCCTGCCGACCGCCCTGGGCTGCGAGACGCTGGTGGAGTACCTGGGGCAGACCACCGGCGAGCCGGTGCTGCTGCTGGACGTGGGCAGCGCCGTCAGCACGCTGGCCGCCTGCCGCGACGGCGCCGCCGCCGCCGTCATCCGCACCGACCTGGGGCTGGGCCACAGCGCCTGCAGCCTGCTCGACACGCTGGGGGCGGAAAAGATTCTGCGCTGGCTGCCCTTCCCGGTTCAGCCCGGCCAACTGGAAAACTATGCCCGCAACAAAACCGTCCGGCCCGGCACCGTGCCCGAAAGCCAGCGCGACCTGTATTTGGAGCACGCGCTGCTGCGCGCGGCGCTGGTGGCCCTGCTCGACACCAGCCGCCCCGTCGCGCAGGCTGGCGCGCCGCCGCCGGCCTATAACCCCATCATCGGCAGCGGCGCGGCGCTGACGCGCACCGGCAGCCCCGGCCTGGGGGCGCTGCTGCTGCTCGACGCGCTCCAGCCTGAAGGCGTCACCACCCTGCTGGCCGACCCCTACGGGCTGGCCCCGGCGCTGGGCGCGCTGGCGCGCGTGCAGCCGGAAGCCGTCGTGCAGACGCTCGACAGCGGCGGGCTGGAACGCCTGGGCGTGTGCGTCAGCCTGTCCGGCCAGCCGCGCGCCGACCGGCCCGCGCTGCGTGTGAAAATCACGCGCGCCGACGGCAGCGTCACCGAACAGCAGGTCGCGGGCGGCCACCTGTGGGTCTACCCGCTGCCGGAGGGCGAAACGGCCCAGGTGGATATGCGCGTGGTGGGCCGCGGCGCCCACATCGGCGGGCGCTCGCGGCTGCGGCGGGCGCTGGCCGGCGGCAGCGCCGGGCTGATCTTCGACGCGCGCGGGCGGCCCCTGCCGCTGGCGAACACGCCGGCGGGCCGCGCCGCGCAGATGCCCGCCTGGATCGCCGAGGCCAGCGGCGCGCCCGTGCAGGAGATTGACCCGCGCTGGCTGAAGCCAGAGCGTGCCGAGCGCGAGAAGCCCGCCGCCGCGCCCGCCGAAGCGCCCGCCGCACCCGCCCGGCCGCCGCGCCGCGCGGGCCGCAAAGCGGGCACACAGGCGGCCAAACCTGACGCCAGCGACAGCGAAATGGAAGACCTGCGCAATGCACTATCCTGAACAGCGGCATATGTTAGCGTGGACCACCGTGCGCCGTGAGCGGCTGCTGCCAGAGGGAGCCGTCGGCGCTGTTGAGGCGCGCCGGGGCCAGGTCGTCAACATCACCGACATCGTGGCGCGCGGCAGCCTGCCCGCGCGCTACATCTACGTCGAGGCCGCCGACGCCCTGGGCCTGCGCCGCGAAACCGACCTCGTTGACCAGATGCTGGTCGAGCTGGGCGCGACCGTCGAGGCGGGGCAGCCGCTGGCCGGGCAGGCCAGCGGGCGCAGGCGGCGCGTGCTGGCCCCGGCCAGCGGCCTGGTGGCGTATATCGGGCGCGGGCG
>CAZDVL010000333.1:0-2977 GCA_964508745.1 uncultured Anaerolineaceae bacterium
GCGGCGCAGGTCGGCGCTGATATAGGTCATTCACCGGCCTGCTTCTGGCGGGCGCGGATTTTGAGCATGTTCATGAAATGATTCATGCGCAGAAACTCATCGAGTTCAGCGCGTTCGGCATCGGCCAGGGCGTCGCGGCGTTTGCGCTCCAGCAGATCGCTCAGGCGCTGCTCAAGGCGCACAGAGGGCTTGAAAGCGATCAGCTCCGCCGGGGTTGGCGCAGATGCCAGGAAGTCAATGATTTCAGAAAATAAGGTATCCGGTTCGGCAGCGGCCATCGCTCACAGCCTCAAATCTGTCTGATTTCCCTGCCCCATTCTAACAGGTTGCTACCCCGCCGTCTGGCGCATGAGCGCCAGGCGCAGGCCGCCGACGGCGTTGAAATCCACCGGGTGCACCCTGCGCGTGGTGGCGTGCTGCCTGCGGTTGAGCACCTTGCTGCCGTACCACTCGCTCATGTAATCCTCGACCAGCGTCGCGCCGCCGCCCACCAGGATCACGCTTTTGATGCCGCGCAGCCCGGCAAAGACGCCGTCCACCAGCGTATTGGCTACCCACCCGGCGTAACGCTCGCGGTGCTTCTCCACCAGCGGCTGAATGTCCACTTCCTGCCCGGCGGCGGTCAGCGTATAGTCGTGGCTGATGAGGCCCCGGCGCAGGACACGGTCCACGTCGTCGGCGCTGAGGGGCTGAAAGTCGTCGCCCATGCGCCGCAGGACGCGCAGCACCGGCTCCAGAATGTGATTGTGCACCCCGCCGTTCTCAAACGTGGCGTGTTCCAGCTCTTCCGGGTTGAACGAGCCGTCCACCATTTTGAGCGCGTCGAGCGTGTAGAAGCCCAGGTCGAGGATGAGCGTGTCACCGCCGAGAATGTCGGTGTCGAGCGCGTGCCCTTCGTCGTCGAGCAGGAAGCAGGCCGCCGCGCCCAGCCCTTCCGGCCAGACGGTCACGCTGTCGTAGCGCCAGGCGCGCGGTTTGCGGTCACCCTTGAGCTGGACGGTCACTTCGGCGTCGGCGAAGCGCTGGAGCATGGTCTGGCGGGCTTCCAGGTACAGCCCTGGCGGGGCGAACAGCGTCAGGTCAACCGCGCCCTTGCTGATGCCCAGCTTCGCCAGCGCGACGGCGACCAGGAACTGGTGCAGCTCGTTGCCGTAGCGGTTGGCGCCGGTGTGGCGCTCCATGTGGCGGCGCGTGACGCGCAGCACGTCCTCGCCGGTGACGTAGCGGTGGCCGTACCAGTCCACATACTCGTACTCCAGCTCAAAGTCTTTGCCCAGGCCGAGCGTGTCGCCAGTGGCCGCGGCGCGCACCGAGGGGAAGTAGACGCTGCCATAGCGCCCGCTGCTCTTACTGAGCACGGCGTTGACGCCGCCGTTGCCGGCATCGCACGACACGGTGTAATCGCTCACTGCTTACTCCCCTTCCCTGCCCGGCGGATGGCGGGCGTTTCGGTGATCGCGGCTGGTTTGGACTGCTTGCGTTCCGGGCCGGTGCGCCGGACATCGCCGCTGGGCGGCGGGTTGTCGAGCGCTTCCTGGAGCTTCTCGGCCAGCAGGTAGCGGATGACAGCGGCCTTGTTGACGCGCGCCGGGTCGTGCGGCTGGCGCAGGCCCTCGACGCCCAGGCGTTCGAGGTACGCGGCGACAATTTCGCAGGCTTCGGTTTCGTCCATAGCGGTCATTGCTGCAGCCGCATCATGCTGTTGATGAAGTTCTGCGTGATCTGCCTGCCGTCCACTTTGGCCTTGGTGACGGTGAGCAGCGCCGTGTCATCCTCGTCGGTCACTGGGCGCGGCAGCATCATGGGACGCGGGCCAGCGGGCGCGCCGGCCTGCTGGAGCAGCAGCTTCTCCAGGCGCGCGAGCTGCTGTTCGAGGCGCTGTTCGGCGGCGGATTTGTCGGGCTGGAGCGACTGCATGTAGTCGAGAAACTCCGCCCGCACCCAGGGAAACAGCTCGAACAGCACGTCGAGCTTGCCCTGCCGCAGGTCACAGATGAGGCGGATGCCGTCGCGAACTGTACCTGCGAATGAGCGCTGGCGCTTGAGATTGTCTATTGCTTCGGCCAACAAAAGCTCATTATCCTTGTCACAATCGAGCCAAAAATTGAACTTGAAGCGCGCCATGTGTTATCCTTTGCACTGGGTGCAGATTTCACTTTGTGATTATATCACAACTTGCACTATCATACGCAAGCAAATGTGTTTTGAAAAGCAGAAAATCGACACCTATTCACACCTGTTTGGCATCTGTGATTTTTTAGCAGATTGAAACCATGGAATACGCAAGCAAGGATTTAGTTGCCCGATTTGGCATTACCGGCGAAACCCTGCGCCAGTGGACGCACGAGTTCAAGCGACACCTTTCCGGGGGGGCAAACCCCGGCGGAGGGCAGCACCGGCGGTTCACGTTTGAAGACCTGGAAGTGCTCACGCTGGTTGCAGAGATGCGCCAGCAAAAGCACGTCTGGGAGGATATACACGCCTCGCTTGACATGGGAGAACGCGGCGTACCGTCTATTGACCCGGCAGCTTTGATTCCACTTGAGGGCCAACAACAACTGGCGCTGCTGCACCAGACGATTGAGCGGCTGCGCGAGCAGGTTAGCGACCTGACAACACAGTTGACCACCACCAGCACACGCGCAGATCGTGCAGAGGGCGCACAGGACAACCTGCGCCAGCAGCTCGAAGAAGCGCGGGAAACAATCATCCAACTGCGGATCAGGATTCACACACTGGAAGGAAAGGGGAGTTGAACCGTAAAAGAGAGGGCTTGCGCAGAGGCCAGTAGGCTCGACTGCCTGCCACTGGCTGCAATACAATCAACGGCTCTATGTGAAAATGCGAAATAACCACAGGTAAAAACAGGCAAACCGGTGCAGCTGCCATATCTGGAACAGGCTTACATACCAGAAGCCAAGATCGTTAAGTATCTGCTCAACCTTGAGCATACGGGCGGCGGGCGTGAGAAGGCGAT